>PHEC01000219.1 GCA_002841115.1 Alphaproteobacteria bacterium HGW-Alphaproteobacteria-6
TGACGGAACCATCGAGCGGTCGCAACCGGCGACCCGGGCGGCGGTGCCCTGCCGGGCCCCGGCTCGGCCGTGCTGATGGCCGGGACAGAGCCGCTGGCCGCCGCGGCGAAGGTGCCGCCCTTCGCCATTCGCACCCTGTTCAGCCAGCCTTGCGCCGATATCGGCGTCGGCATGACCTGCCGGTCGCTTCTGGTCGGGGCGCGGGCGGCGGGGTGGCGCGCCGATCTCTTCACCGTGCGGATCGAGGGCGACGCGCCGGGTCTGGCGGCGCCTGGCGGCCTTATGCCGGGGCCGCTGGCCCGTCTGCCGTTCCCGCTGTTGCGGCCCTTCGTGACGCCGCGGCTGAGCCGGGCCTATCTCGCCGCGCTCGGAGATGGCGACATCGCCTATCTCTGGCCCTCTGTGCCGCTGGCGGTCTACGAGGCGGTGGCGGCGCGCGGGCTGCCGATCGTCGCCGAGGCGATCAACACCCGGATGGCGGTGGCCAGGCCGATCCTCGATGCCGCCTATGACCGGCTGGGCCTGGCGCCGGCGCATGGCATCACCGCGGCGCGGATCGCCGATCAGGACGCGCGCCACGCCCTGTGCCGGGCGATCTTCGCGCCCAGCCCGGCGACCGAGGCAGCACTTGCCGGCACCGATCTCGCCGGTCTCGCGGTGCCGGCTAGCTATGGCACATGGGTGCCGCGGACCCTGCCCGAGCGTGCCGCAGCACCGGACGGCGCGCCGGTGACGGTTCTCTTTCTCGGCGCGGTCTGCGTGCGCAAGGGCGCGCATCTTCTGCTCGAGGCCTGGCGGCAGGCGCCGCGCAACGCCCGGCTGCGCCTTGTCGGCGCGGTCGAGCCGGCGATCCGCGCCCGCTTCGCCGATGTGCTCGACAGCCCATCGGTCTCGGCACCCGGGTTCCGCCGCGATGTCGCGCGCGAATATGCCGCGGCCGATGTCTTCGTCCTGCCCTCGCTGGAAGAGGGTGACCCGATCGCCACCTACGAGGCCGCCGCCCACGGGTTGCCGGTGATCGCCTCGCCGGCCGGCGCCGGCCGGATCGGCGCCGAGACCGGCGCGATCTGCACCATCGATCTGTCGGACCCGGGCGCGCTGCGCGAGCGGATCGCCGCCTTTGCCGGATCGCAGGAGATGCGCCGGCACTGGGGCGCGCGGGCCCGCGCGGCGGTGCTGGGCTATGACTGGTCGGTGGTCGCCCCGCGGCGATTCGACAGGCTGGCAGAGTTTCTCGGACGCTGAGCGGCATCGGCGCCGACGGCGCGCGGCCATTGACCTGAGCGCGGACGCGCCCTAGCAACGGAACAGTCAACCGCGGAGGGACCGCGATGCGCCCGGCGACCGAAGCCCTGATCGTCATCGACCTGCAGAACGATTTCTGTCCCGGTGGCGCGCTTGCTGTTGCCGGTGGCGATGGAGTCGTCGCCCCGATCAACGCGCTGATGGCCGATTTCGCCGTCGTCGTCCTGACCCAGGACTGGCATCCCGCCGATCACGCCTCTTTCGCGGCGAACCATGCTGGGGCCGCGCCCTTCAGCGTGACCACCATGGCTTACGGCCCGCAGGTGCTGTGGCCGGCCCATTGCGTGCAGGGCAGCGCGGGGGCGGCCTTTCATCCCGGCCTCGCCACCGACCCGGCGCAGATGGTGATCCGCAAGGGCTTTCGCGCCGCGATCGACAGCTATTCGGCCTTCTTCGAGAATGACCACGCCACCCCGACCGGGCTGGAAGGATACCTGAAGACCCGCGGCGTCACCGACCTGACGCTGGTCGGGTTGGCCACCGATTTCTGCGTCGCCTATTCGGCGCTTGACGCGGCCCGGCTCGGCCTTGGCGTCACGGTGATCGAAAGTGCGACCCGGGCGATCGACCTTGACGGCTCGCTGGCGTTGGCTCGCGACCGGATGCGCGCCGCCGGCGTGCGCCTGGTGGCCTGAATGGTCGATATCGCCACCCGCGTCTACAACCAGAACTGGAAGATCGACCCGATCATCCGGTCGCTGATCGACACCGATTTCTACAAGCTCTTGATGTGTCAGTCGGTGCTGAGGAACCGGCCCGACACGATGGTCACCTTCAGCCTGATCAACCGCTCGCCGCAGATCCCGCTGGCAGATCTGATCGACGAGGGCGAGTTGCGCGAACAGCTTGACCATGTCCGCTCGCTCTCGCTGTCACGCGGCGAAAGCACCTGGCTGCGCGGCAATACCTTCTACGGCAAGCGAATGATGTTCAGCCCCGAATTCATGGGCTGGTTCGAGGCGTTGCGCCTGCCGCCCTATCACCTCGAACGCAAGGGCGATCAGTATGAACTGACCTTCGAGGGCAAGTGGCCCGAGGTGATGATGTGGGAGATCCCGGCGCTGGCGGTGCTGATGGAACTGCGCTCGCGCGCGGTGCTGGCGCGAATGGGCAAGTTCGAGCTTCAGGTGCTTTACGCCCGCGCCATGACCCGGCTGTGGGAAAAGATCGAGCGTCTGCGCCGGATCGACGGGCTGAAGATTGCCGATTTCGGCTCCCGCCGGCGGCATTCCTTCCTGTGGCAGGACTGGTGCGTGCAGGCGATGATCGAAGGGCTGGGCGGCGCCTTCATCGGCACCTCGAACTGCCGCATCGCGATGCGCCGCGACATCGAGGCGATCGGCACCAATGCGCATGAGTTGCCGATGATCTATTCGGCGCTGGCCGATACCGACGAAGCGCTGCGCGAGGCGCCCTACAAGGTTCTCGCCGACTGGCACGAGGAACACGAGGGCAACCTCAGGATCATCCTGCCCGACACCTATGGCACCGAGGGCTTCCTGAAGCACGCGCCGGGCTGGCTGGCGGGCTGGACCGGCATCCGCATCGACAGCGGCGATCCCGCCACCGGGGCCGAGATCGCGATCCGCTGGTGGCGCGAGATGGGCGAGGATCCGCGCGACAAGCTGGTGATCTTCTCCGACGGGCTCGACGTCGACAAGATCGAGGAGTTGCACGCGCAATTCGCCGGACGTGTCCGGGTATCCTTTGGCTGGGGCACGCTGTTGACCAACGATTTCCGCGGCTTTGCGGAAGGCGACAGCCTGGCGCCGTTCAGCCTGGTGTGCAAGGCGGTCGCGGCCGACGGGCGCCCGACCGTCAAGCTGTCGGACAACCCCAACAAGGCGACCGGGCCGGCGGAAGAAGTCGCGCGCTACCGGCGGATCTTCGGTATCGGCGATCAGGTGGCGCAGCCGGTCCTGGTCTGACCGCCGGCGGCGGCCCGGCCGGTTCGCGGCGCGGCCTTGCGATCAGAAGTCGATCGCGATGCCCTTCTTTTCCCAGTCGCCATAGCGTGCCGGGTCGGGGCCGTCGCGCCCGCCAAGTTCGGCCGGGCGCTGCGCCGCATCGGCGCCGGCGCGGCGCCGCGC
>PHEC01000220.1 GCA_002841115.1 Alphaproteobacteria bacterium HGW-Alphaproteobacteria-6
TTGCCCCCGACAACCGGGTGGCCCCGCCGGGCGGCGAAACCGCCGGCCCGGCCTATGCGCCGGTGCCGCCGCGCGTCCTGCCGGCCGGCAACTCCGGCACGGTCATCATCGCCTGCATGAAGAACGAGGGCCCCTATATCGTCGAATGGATCGCCTATCACCGCGCCATCGGCGTCGACAACTTCCTGATCTACAGCAATGGCTGCGAGGACGGCACCGATGCGATCCTTGCGCGGTTGCAGGCGATGGGCATCGTCCAGCACCGCAACAACGACGACTGGAAGGGCAAGTCGCCGCAGCAGGCGGCGCTGAACCGTGCGCTGGACGAGCCGATGGTGCGCGAGGCCGACTGGCTGGCCCATGTCGATATCGACGAATTCATCAACATCCGCACCGGCAACGGCACGCTGGCCGATCTTTACGCCGCGATCGCTGGGGCGAGCAATGTCGCGATGACCTGGCGGCTTTTCGGCCACAACGGCGTCACCGCGATCGAGGATCGCCCGGTGATCGCCCAGTTCGACCACGCCGCCCCGGCCTGGTGCCCGAAGCCGCATACCGTCTGGGGCTTCAAGACGCTGTTTCGCAACCTCGGCGCCTATGGCAAGCTGTCCTGCCACCGGCCCAACAAGATCGCCGAGCCCTTGCGCGATCAGGTCCACTGGGTCAACGGCTCGGGCCAGCCGATGAAGGACAGCCTGCGCGACAGCGGCTGGCGCTCGTCGATGGACAATATCGGCTATGACCTGGTGCAGCTCAACCATTACGCGCTGCGTTCGGCCGACAGCTTCCTGATCAAGCGGCAGCGCGGCCGGGCCCTGCATGTCGACCGCTCGATCGGGCTGAACTACTGGATCCGGATGGACTGGAACGACCATCCCGACCGCTCGATCCAAGCCAATCTGCCGCGGCTTCAGGCGGCGATGGCGGGGCTGCTGGCCGATGACGACCTGGCGCGCGCGCATCGCGCGGCGCTGGACTGGCACCGCACCAAGGCGGCGGAACTGCACGGCGTCGCCGAGTATCGGGAGCTTTACACGCAGGCGCTGGCGACCCGGCTCGACGCGACCGAGCGGGTGGCCTACGGTCTGGCGCTGGACATGGAAAGCTGATGCGAGGATGGGGTGATGGGCAAGCGGGCGGGGGCGGCGGGCGGCAAGCGCGCGGGCGCGCAGGTTGCCGAGGTGGCGGACCCGGGTTCCGCTGACGCAGGGGGCGCGCAGGCCGCTGACGCGGCGAGCCCCGATGCCGCTGATGCGGCGGGCGCGCAGGCCGTTGACGCGGCAGGCCCCGATGCCGTTGACGCGGCGGGTGGCGCCGGGGTGGCGGACGGCTGGGACGCCGGCCCCTTCATCCATGCCAAGGGGATGCGCTTTCCGCGCGACGACCGGATCATCCCGCCCAAGCGCCGCCGCCTTCTGCGCGAGGGGCGCTATGAGGAAAAGGAGCATGCCGCGATCATGGCGGCGCTGCGCCCCGACGACGTGGTGATCGAGCTTGGCGCCGGCATCGGCTATATCTCGACCGCGGTGGCACGCAAGGGCGCGCGCGCGGTCCACACCTTCGAGGCCAACTCGGCGATGATCCCCTATATCCGCGCGGTGCACCGGCTGAACGGGGTGGCCGATGTGGCGCTGACCCATGGGGTTCTGGGGGCCTCGGCCGGCAGGGTGCCGTTCTATGTCCGCCGCGATTTCACCGCATCCTCGCTCGATGCCGATCCGGGCGGGCGCAAGGGCCCGGCGGTGGCGGTCGAGGAGGTCGAGATGCTCGACATCCGCGCGGTCTTTGCCGAGATCGCCCCGACCTTCCTGGTCTGCGACATCGAGGGCGCCGAGGCCGATCTGATCCCGGCCGCCGATCTGTCCGGGCTGCGCTGCGCGGTGGTGGAACTTCATCCGCAATGGATCGGCGCGGCCGGCGTGGCAGCGGTCTTCGGCGCGATGGCGGCGGCGGGGCTGACCTATTTCCCGCGCGGCTCGCAGGGCAAGGTGGTGACCTTCAGGCGGCACTGGTAGGATCGGAACCGATCGCGCAATGCGATTTTTGCTTGCTCCCGGTCGGGCTTCGGGGTCTATCTCGGCCCAAGCCCGGGCAAGTCAGGGCGCGGGCAAGTCAGGGTTCGGGCAAGTCAGTCTAGGGGGGGGGCCGGGGCGATCCGGCCGGATGCAACATGACCAGGGTGCCAGCATGATCGGGAGGCCAGAGCAGAGTGTCGCGCGCAGGATGGCGACGGGGCTTTGCCTTGTGCTGCTGGCGGTGACGCTGGCCGGTTGCGAGCGTGGCAAGTCGCGGGTCCAGCCGACCGCCTGCATCGGCGATCAGCCGGCGATGCCGCGCATCATCGATCCGGCGCCGCCGAACTGCCCGAACTGAG
Organism: Alphaproteobacteria bacterium HGW-Alphaproteobacteria-6; assembly: GCA_002841115.1. GTDB lineage: Bacteria > Pseudomonadota > Alphaproteobacteria > Rhodobacterales > Rhodobacteraceae > Albidovulum. Next base: position 2,378 of record PHEC01000220.1, read on the forward strand.
GCTGCCTTTCGCTTCCCGCGAGGATCCGCGCTGACGCGGCGGGCGTGCCGCTGCCGGCCCTGACAGAATTTCGGACATATCCCCCTGCCCCCCGCTGCTGGTGGCAAGGACGGTGACGGACCCGTCGGCTTCTGCCGGTTTCCCGGCTTCGCCCCCCCCATGGGGACAAAGGCACGACGGGCCCTCAACCGGAACCGGTCTGGGGGGACCGGCCACTGGTCTTTCGTCCCCGTGTCGGGAACGCTTTAGGAATGACAACGTATCGGCCAGTGAATAAAGGGGAATGAGTGTGATGATTTCCCCGCGCCCCCCGCGGGTTTTGAGGAGGAACAAGGCGTGGTGCCGGAAACTGTCGGAACCTATCTGAAAAAACACACCGAGGCGCTGGTCAAGGATGTCGGCATCGCCGCCGCATCGCAGCTGTCGGGCAAGGCCAAGGCGACGCTGGGGCGCTATTATTCGCATGACGGCGAACATGCCGACCGCTTCATGCCGATCGATGTCGTGGCCGCGATCGAGGCGGCGGCGCGGTTTCCGCATGTGACCGCGGCGCTGGCCGATCTGCGCGGCGTCACGCTGTCTTATGACCAGACGCGCCGCAACAGCCATGGCGGCGGGGTCAATTCCGACGTGGTGGTGCTGAGCCAGCGCTTCGCCATGCTGATGGGCGAATACAACCGGTCGATCCAGGACGGACGGATCACCCTCAACGAATCCAAGCGTCTGCTGGCCGAGACGCTGGCGATCCAGCAGGTGCTGCTGGACATGAAGCTGCATCTTGAGACGGAAGCGGGCTGAGGCCGGCACCGGACCGGCCCGCACATTACCGGCCCGCATCGGCCTTCCCCGGCGCGAAAAAAGCGCAAGGGGGCGGCCGCTGACGGCCACCCCCTTCCCGATCTGCTTGCCGTCGGGCGGCCCTGCGGCCGCCGCCTCAGGCGGCCTGGCGGTTGCGCGGCCGTCGCGCCGGCCGGCCGGCCGGGCGCCCGGCCTC
>PHEC01000048.1 GCA_002841115.1 Alphaproteobacteria bacterium HGW-Alphaproteobacteria-6
CGACAACGCCTGTCAGCCCGCACCGCCGCCACCACCGCCGCCGCCACCACCGCCGCCTCCACCGCCACCGCCGCCACCACCACCACCGCCGCCGCCCCCGCCACCGCCGCCTCCGCCACCGCCGGCCGCGCCGCGAGACGAGCTTGACCGCAGGCTGGACGCGGCCGGCGCGCAACGCGGCGAACTGACCTTCTCGCTGGCGTGGAACGACCTGTCGGACCTCGACCTGGCCGTCACCTGCCCGGCCGGGCGCACGGTCAGCTTTCGCGCCCGCCGGGCCTGCAACGGAATCCTCGATGTCGACAGCAACGCCAACCAGCGGTCCCTGCGCCGCGACCCGGTCGAAAACATCTACTTCAACGCGCCGGCGCCGGGGTCATACACCATCCGGGTCAACCTTTACGCGATCAACAGCCGTGCATCGCGCCTTGATTTCCAGGTGCTGATCAGGGATGGCGACACAAGGCGCGTCGTAAGGGGCAGCGTATCGCGAAGCGCGCCCGTCTGGACCTTAACCTATAACGCAACGGCAGGCAGATGACCCTGGATCGGAACGAGACTTTGCGCAGCCTGGTGACCTGGCCGGACGAGATCACCCTGATCCCCTATTCCGGGATCCAGATCCTCGACTTCGGCTTTCGTCTCGACGCGGTCGCGCTGCGACCGTGGAAGTTCATCGAGCGCACGACCGCCCCGGACGAGAGCCGCGCCGCCGGCCCCGATGACGCCGCGACCGCCGAGCGCCGGCTGATCCCGCTGAGCGGCAACGAAGAGGCCGACGCGGCGATCCTGGCCGCCACCCGGCCCGGCGATGACGAATATTCGATCCGCCCGACCGCGGCCCTGGAACCGTTCCTGGCAAAATGGGTGCCGGTGCCGGTCCTGCGGATGAAGAGCGAGCGCGGCTCGGCCGGCGAGGACCGCTTTGATCCCGGCCCGTCCGGCTGGGCCCGGATGCGCGTTGTGGAACTGGCCGCGCCCGAGCCGGGCACCGGCTTTACCCATCGCGTGCAGCTGGCGATCGACACCACCCTGGTCGATCAGGATCAGGGCCGCCACTATGTCGCGCCCGAACGCGGCGACGCCGAAAGCCCGCGCGATTTCCGGCTGGTCTCGGAACCGGCGCTGATGGGCTGGTTCCTGCGCCGGCCGGAGCAGGGCGACGACGGCGCGACGATCGACCTGCAACTGTGGGTGACCGACTGGCTGAAGGAGCTGTTCCTGGCCTTCAAGCGGGCCGAGCGCCCGGGGCGCCAGATCCTGGAAGAGAACCTGCCCCACCAGTTCGAGCACTGGGCGCGCTACCTGTCCTATCTGCAACTGGTCGATCATGCGGTGAAGGTGCCGCGGATGCGCTTCGTCAACACCGTGTCCGAACGCGACGCGGTGACCCCGGTCGAGGTCGATCTGGTGCTGGATGTCGGCAATTCGCGGACCTGCGGCATTCTCATCGAACGCTTTCCGGGCGAAGGCCGGGTCGATCTGGTGCGCTCCTTCCCGCTTGAGATCCGCGACCTGTCGCGCCCCGAACTGTCCTATTCGGGGCTGTTCGAAAGCCGGGTCGAATTCGCCGAGCTGAAATTCGGCGACGACCGCTTTGCCAGCCGCTCGGGCCGGCGCAACGCCTTCGTCTGGCCGGGCTTCGTGCGGGTCGGCGGCGAGGCGCTGCGCCTGGTGCAGGGCGAGCAGGGGACCGAGACCACCTCGGGCCTGTCCTCGCCCAAGCGCTACATCTGGGATGACGAGGCGCGCCAGCAGGACTGGCGCTTTCACCAGCATAACGACCCCAACAACCTGCCGAAGTCGGTGCGCGCCGCGATGCGGCTGCTGAACGAGGCCGGCGATGTTCTGGACCAGGTCAGCCACGAGGAAACCCGCCGGCTGCGCCCCCTCGGCAAGACATCGCATGCCCGTGCGATCCGGCCGCGGTTCTCGCGCTCGGCGCTTTTCGGCTTCATGCTGGCCGAGATCATCTCGCATGCGATGGTGCAGGTGAACGACCCTGCCTCGCGGTCGAAACGGGCGCAGTCCGATCTGCCGCGCCGGGTGAACCGGATCATCCTGACCCTGCCGACCGCGACCTCGGTCCAGGAACAGGCGATCATCCGGTCGCGCGCCGAAGGGGCGTTGCGGCTGGTCTGGGCGACGCTCGGCGTCGGCGAGACCGAGACCAGCATCTCGCGGCGCCCCGAACTGGTGGTCGAATGGGACGAGGCCAGCTGCACCCAGCTGGTCTATCTCTATTCCGAGCTGACGCAGAAGTTCGACGGCCATATCGACAACTTCCTGATGCTCAAGGGGCAGCCGCGGCAACGCGCCGGCACCGATGCGCCGGCGCCCAGCCTCAGGCTTGCCTGCATCGACATCGGCGGCGGAACCACCGACCTGATGGTCTCGACCTACTGGGGCGAGGCCAACCGGATGCTGCTGCCCGAGCAGACCTTCCGCGAGGGCTTTCGCGTGGCCGGCGACGATCTGGTGCAGCGGGTGATCTCGGGCATCGTGCTGCCCCGGCTGCAAGCCTCGATCGAGGCGGCCGGCGGCAGCTATGTCGGCGAGAAGATGCGCGAGCTTTTCGCCGGCGATATCGGCGGCCAGGACCAGCAGATCGTGCAGAAGCGCCGGCAGTTCGCGCTGCGCGTCCTGATGCCGCTGTCGGTCGCCATTCTCGCCCATAGCGAGACCGCCGCCGAATTCGACCGGTTCGACCTGTCGGTCGCCGGGACGCTCGGCCTGCCGCGCCAAGCGGAAGCCGAGGCCGCGGGCGAGGCGGATGCGCCGGGTGTGGTGCCGGGCGTCGCCGCCGTGTCGGACGACATCCTCGGCTATCTGGAACGCGCCGCGCACGAGCTTGGCGCCAGCGGCTGGCGGCTGGCCGATGTCGTGCTGTCGACCTCGCGCGAGGATGTCGACGCGATCGCCCGCGAGGTGTTCCAGAAGGTGCTGGGCAACATGGCCGAGGTTCTCGACCATATCGGCGTCGATGTCGTTCTGCTGACCGGCCGGCCGTCGCGCCTGCCGGCGGTGCGCACCATCGTCGAGGAGATGCTGGTGGTGCCGCCGCACCGGCTGGTCTCGATGCACAGATACAAGACCGGGCGGTGGTATCCGTTCCGCGACCCGATCTCGCAGCGCATCGGCGATCCCAAGAGCACGGTGGTCGTCGGCGGCATGCTGATCGCCCTGTCGGAAAGCCGGATCCCGAACTTCAAGGTCGCGACCGGGGCGTTCCAGATGCGATCGACGGCGCGGTTCGTCGGCGAGATGAACAACAACGGCCAGATCCTCGACGATCATCTGATGTTCGCCGATATCGACCTTGATGCCGCCCGGCCGGGCAGCCAGCAATCCGCGGTGGTGAACATGTTCGCCCCGATCCACATTGGCGCGCGGCAATTGCCGCTTGAACGCTGGACCACGACGCCGCTGTTCCGGCTCGACTATGCCAATGCCGCGGCACAGCGGCGCCCGGCGCCGATCCGGGTGACCTTCGAGCGGGCGGATTTCGACGATTCGGATGGCGAAAGCTCGGAAGACAAGCTGCGCCGCGAGTCGCAGCGCGAGTTTCTTGCCATCACCGAAGTCGAGGACGGCGCCGGCGACGGCATGAAGACCTCGGATGTCTGCCTGAAACTTCACACCCTCGGCTTCGATGACGAATACTGGATCGATACCGGGGTGTTCGAATATTGACGGGATTGACGAGATGACGATGCAAGAGCAACTGGCCAGCCGGTGCGAGACCGTCGAGACGGCGGCGCGCAGGGCGCTTGACTGGATCAACGATCCCGAGAACGCCGAGGCGGTGGACCACAAGCGCAAATCGCTGACCCAGATCCTGCGCAAGGGGGCGCGGCGGGCGCAGAAACTGGCCAGATCGGCCCGCACCAGGATGAGTGTCAGCGTGTTCGGCCCCAGCCAGGCCGGCAAGTCCTTTCTGGTGTCGGTGCTGGCGCGGCCGGCGGATGGCCGGCTGGTGGCCGATTTCCCCGGCCCGGGCGGCGCCCTCGATTATATCGGCGAGATCAACCCGGAGGGCGAGGGCGAGTCGACCGGCCTTGTCACCCGCTTCACCATGACCAGGGAACCCGCGCCGGCCGGCTATCCGATCAAGCTGGTCCTGCTGAACGAAGCCGATGTCGTGCGCACCATCGTCAACTGCTTCTATCTCGACGGTGATCAGTCCGAGTTGCCGCCGGAGCCTGCGGAACTGTCGGCCCATCTCGTCGCCTTCCAGGCCAGGGCCGGGGCCGCCGATGTGCCGGGCATGGGCTTCGAGGACGTGATGGAGGTCGCGCAATATGTGAACGGCGGCTTCAGCCATCTGGCCTATGCCACCGCGCTGCGCGGCTTCTGGGACGAGGCCGCCCTCATCGCGCCGAAGCTGCCGCTGCGCGAGCGTGCCGGATTTCTCGAGATCCTGTGGGGCAGGCATGCCGCCCTGACCGAGTTGTACCTGCTGCTGGCCGGGGCGCTGGCCAGCCTGCACCATGCCGAGACCGCGCATGTGCCGCTTGAGGCGCTGGTGCCGCGCGAAACCTCGATCATCGATGTCAAGACGCTGCGCGACCTGTTCGGCGAGGGCGGCAGCGATACGCTGTCGCTGATGCTGCCCTCGGGGTCAGCCGTGGCCCTGCCGCGCGCGGTGGTCTGCGCGCTGGCCGCCGAACTGGTCCTGCCGATGCAGACCCAGCCGTCGGCGATCTTCGCCCAGACCGATCTTCTGGACTTTCCCGGCGCCCGCAACCGGTTCAAGGGGCCGCTGGCCGCGACGCTGGCCAATCCCGAACAGGGCATCAGCCAGACCCTGCTGCGCGGCAAGGTCGCCTATCTGTTCGACCGCTACGTCGAGAACCAGGAAATCACCTCGATGCTGCTCTGTGTGCCGGACAGCAACATGGAGACCATCGACCTGCCGAAGCTGGTCGAGAACTGGATCGCGCTGACCCATGGCAACAGCGCCCGGCTCAGGGCGCAGACCGACTGCATCCTGTTCTTCATCCTGACCAAGTTCGACAAGCATCTCGGCGACTCGGCGGCCGGCGGTGGCGATGCGTCGCGCTTCGAGCGGCGGATGGAGGCATCGCTGCTGCAAAAATTCGCCAAGGAGGGCGGCTGGGTTACCGACTGGGCCTCGGGGCGGCCGTTCCAGAACTGCTTCTGGCTGCGCAACCCGAACTATTTCGTCGAGGGGCTGATCGAGTATGGCGAGGCGCAGCGCGAGGTCCGCATCCGCCCCGAGAAGGTCGAGCGCATCGCCCAATTGCGCGAGGGCTGCCTGACCGCCGCCTCGGTGATCCGCCATTTCGCCGAGCCAGAGGCCGCCTGGGATGCCGCGCTGACGCTGAACGACGGCGGCGTCGGCTATCTGACCGAGCGGTTGAGCCGGGTCTGCACACCCGACAGCAAGATCCGCCAGATCGGCGCGCAGATCGAAAAGCTGGCCGCCGATCTCTGTCTCGACCTCGAGGGGCTGCATGTCAGCGACGATATCGACAAGCTGGTCATGGACAAGCGCATCGCCGCCTCAGAGATCACCGACGGGCTGGAGATCGCGCTGCAACGGCATCGCTTCGGCGCGGTCCTGGCGGCGCTGATGGTCGATCAGGACAGCATCCAGGACCGCATCTCGCGGGTTCCAAGCTCGATCCGGATCAGCAGCGCGGTGTCCTCGGCGGCCTCGGGCGCCGCCCCGGGGGCCGCCCCTGTCCGTCCGCGGCCGGCACCATTGTCGGCCGCGGGCGCGTTGCGCCCGCCGCGGCCGGGCGCCGCCCCGGTGCGCGGCACCGAGACTGCCGCAGCGCCGGATCAGCCGCTGCGCGACATCCGCACGATGACGCCCGAGGCCTTTCAGGCCGAAACCGCGGTCGAGGTCTGGATCGACGGATTGCAGCGGTTCCGCGACGATGTCGCGACGATCGCGCATTTCGGGCTGACCCAGACCGATATCGCGATCCTCGGCGGCGAACTGGCCCATGCGTTGCGGCGCTGCGGCGTGGTGGCGCGGATCCAAGAGCAGCTGCGCCAGATGAACTTCGGCCATACCGTCGACAAGCAGGCCGAACCGGCCGCCATCGTCTGCGCCGAGCGGATCAACGGCTTTGTCCATTGCCTCGGCACCGCCGAGCAGCCCGAGGACCGGCGCCCGCGCGTCTCCCTGCCCGATGGCCGGGAGCGGCCGGTCTTTGCGTCCCGCAAGGGTGCGGCCCATGCCGATGACCTGCCGCCGACGCCCCGGTCGGCGGCCCAGGATCTGTGGACCGACTGGGTTTTCGCGCTGGATGCGATGGTCGAGGCGAACGCCAGGGACGGCTCGGCCAAGACCTTCAACCGCGAACAGAACCGGAAGATCGGCGCGGTCCTTGCCGACCTTCACGGCGCGGGAGAGGCGCGATGACCCTGTCGATCCGCCCCGACCCGGCGCATCCCAAGGGCGGCTATGCGCTTTTGGACCTGCCGGCCGAACGGCTGCCCGGCGACACCGCCCTTGTCGCCGTCTACAACAGCTATTCGGAGCGCTTCCTGGGCGAGAGCGGCTGGTTCGCCTCGCGGACCGACTTCGGGCCCTATCCGGTGCGCCACGCCGACGGTCGTGCCGGTGTCGTCATCGGCCCCGAGATCGTCAACCAGATCGAGGACAACGCCGCGCTCGTGCTCTTCGTCGGGCCGGTCCGGGCCGAGGCGGTCTGGCCCGAGGACGTGGTGCCGCTGCCCGGCGCCGGAAGTTCGCTGACCGGCCTGACGCTGGGGCCCGGTGCCGGTGAGGCCGGGCCGCGGGCCGATCACCCGGCCGGAACGCTGAGCGGGCCGCAGCCGGGCGACGGTTCGGAGCGGACCGGGCCGGGGGGCGACCCGGTTGCGACCGACCCGCCGGCGCCGGCGGGACGGGCGCGCAGCCGGTCGATGGCGTGGTTGCGGGCGATCGCGATCAGCCAGGTCATGCCGCGCCCGCGATCCGCCTGATAGCGGCGGGCGTTGAGCCAGATCCGGGTGAACACCTCCTGCACCGCATCCTCGGCCTCGCTTCTGTCCCTGAGGATACGCAGGCAGACCCCGAAGAGTTTCGCCGATGCCTGCGAATAGAGCGCGCGAAAGGCAGCCCGGTCGGCGCGGGCGATGCCCGCGATCAGCTCGGCGACCGGATCGGCGCTGATCACCGGCGCCGCCGCCGGCCGCCGTCGGCGCCGGCGGTGTTGAAGCTGACCACCGGCAGCGTCACCACCTTCGCCAGTTCCGCAAAGGCCGCGGTCGCATGCGGGATGGCGTTCGCCGCGACGAAATGCTCCTGAAAGCGCGGCTCGATCGCGGTCTCGACCTTGTGGATGCGGATCACCGCCTGCTCGATCGCCGCACGCGCCGCGACATTGCACAGCGCGATGCGCGCGCCGGTGCCGGCGGCATTGCCGGCCGAGGTCACACGGTCAAGCGGGCAGTCCGGTATCATGCCGAGCACCATCGCATGTTTCGGCGAGATATGCGCGCCGAATGCGCCGGCCAGCGTCACGCGATCAACCTTGTCGATGCCCAACTCGTCCATCAACAGCCGGGCGCCGGCATAAAGCGCCGATTTCGCCAGCTGAATCGCGCGGATATCGCCCTGGGTGACGCGGATCAGCGGCCCGCCCGCCGCCGTTCCGTCATGGAGCACATAGGCATGGGTGCGCCCGGTCGGCACCATGCGCGCGGTTCCGGTCTGCTCGGCCGAGCCGATCAGCCCGCCGGGATCGACCAGCCCGGCCATCCGCATCTCGGCCACCACCTCGATGATCCCCGAGCCGCAGATGCCGGTGATCCCGGTCGCCGCGGTCGCCGCGGCGAATCCGGCCTCGTCGGACCAGAGATCACAGCCGACCACCTTGAAGCGCGGCTCCTTGGTCGCGGGATCGATCGCCACCCGCTCGATGGCACCGGGGGCGGCGCGCTGGCCGGCCGAGATCTGCGCGCCCTCGAAGGCGGGCCCGGTCGGCGAGGAACAGGCCAGCACCCGATCCTTGTTGCCAAGCAGGATCTCGGCATTGGTGCCCACGTCAACAATCAGCACGATATCGTCGGATTTGTCCGGTTCCTCGGACAATGCCACCGCCGCGCAATCGGCCCCGACATGGCCGGCGATGCAGGGCAGGATATAGACCCGGGCATTGGCATGGATCGCCGCCAGATCGATCTCGCGCGCGGCGAAGGACAGACTGTCGGAGGTCGCCAGCGCGAAGGGCGCCTGGCCAAGCTCGACCGGGTCGATGCCCAGAAGAAGATGGTGCATCACCGGGTTGCAGACCACCACCGTCTCGACGATGTCGCGCTCCTCGATGCCGGCCTCGGCCGCCACCGCGCGCGCCAGATCATTCAGCGCACCGCGCACCGCCGCGGTCATCTCGCGGTCGCCGCCGGGGTTCATCATCGCATAGCTGACCCGGCTCATCAGATCCTCGCCAAAGCGGATCTGCGGGTTCATCAGCCCCGAGGAGGCCAGAACCTCGCCGGTCGCCAGATCGCACAGATGCGCCGCGATGGTGGTCGAGCCGAGGTCGATGGCGAGGCCGAAAAGCCGCCCCTCGCGGAAACCCGGCCAGATGTCGATGATCCGGGCCTGGCCGTGATGGTCGCGGTGGACCGCCACCGTCACCTTCCAGTTGCCCTTGCGCAGGACCGGCTGCAACCGCGCCAGCAGCGGCAGATCAACGCTCAGACCCTCGATCTGCCACTGCTCGCGCAGCGCCGCCGCCAGCCGCTGGAAATCGCCCGAGGGCTCATGCATGTCCGGCTCGGCCACCTCGACGTAATAGGGCCGGGTCGCCGGGTCCATCACGATGACGCGCCGGGTTGCCGACTTGCGGATCACCTGGCGGTGCAGCTGGCTTTCGGCCGGCACGTCGATGACGACATCGCCGACGATCCGCGCCTGGCAGCCCAGCCGGCGCCCGGCCGCGAGCCCGCGCAGCCGGTCGTAGCGTTCCTCGACCTCGTTCCAGGCGCTCAGCGCATCGGCGGCGACGCTGACGCCGTGCTTGGGAAACTCGCCGTAGCCCGGGGTGATCTGGCATTTCGAGCAGATGCCGCGCCCGCCGCAGACCGAATCGAGGTCGACCCCAAGCCGGCGCGCCGCGGTCAGCACCGGGGTGCCGGCGGCAAAGCGGCCGCGTTTGCCCGAGGGGGTGAAGATGACAAGCGGGTCTTCGGTCACGGCGGGCCCTCTTTGGCTGGGCGGCTGGTTGCTGCTGGCCTTTCTAGGCCGGCCGGCGCCGGGGGCAAGGCCTGTCTGCGGCACCGGGGCGGCGGTTTGCGCCATCACCGGCCCGCCATTGTGGCCGCGCTGGATGTGCAAGTTTTGGGGTATTTATATACCTATTTTACAACCCGTTGATTCAAGGCAGAAAATTCGCGACAAACGATCTTGACGCGCCCGCGGATTTGCAGGAGAACCCCGCATCCCTCACCGGGTGCCGCCTGATCGGGCACAACCGCACCCATCCGCATTCCAGCCGAAGGGCCGAGCATGAAGACCTATACCGCAAGACCGGCGGAGATCGAGAAGAAGTGGATCCTGATCGACGCCGAAGGCGTCGTGCTCGGCCGCCTCGCCACGATCGTCGCCAACCGCCTGCGCGGCAAGCACAAACCCACCTTCACGCCGCACATGGACATGGGCGACAACGTGATCATCATCAACGCCGACAAGGTGCAGATGACCGGCAACAAGCGCGCCGACAAGCGCTATTACTGGCACACCGGCTATCCGGGCGGGATCAAGTTCCGCACCGCGGCCCAGGTGCTGGACAGCGCCCACCCCGAGCGTGTGGTGATCAAGGCGGTCGAGCGGATGATCACCCGCAACCGCCTCGGCCGTCAGCAGATGACCAACCTGCGGGTCTATGCCGGCGCCGCACATCCGCACGAGGCCCAGACGCCCGAAGTCCTCGACGTCAAGTCGATGAACCCGAAGAACAGCCGGAGCGCATGAGCATGGCCGACGAAATCAAATCCCTCGACGATCTGAAGGCCGCGGTCTCGGGCACGCCTGCCGAGGCTGTCGCCGTCGCCGCCCCGCGCCTGCCCCAGCGCGACGCGCAGGGCCGCGCCTATGCCACCGGCAAGCGCAAGGACGCGGTCGCCCGGGTCTGGATCAAGCCCGGATCGGGCAAGGTCATGGTGAACGGCAAGGAAATGGCGGCCTACTTCGCCCGCCCGGTGCTGCAGATGATCCTGCGCCAGCCCTTCACCGTCGCCAATGTCGAAGGCGAGTTCGACGTGATGGCGACGGTCGCCGGCGGCGGGCTCTCGGGCCAGGCCGGCGCGGTCAAGCACGGCATCTCGAAGGCCTTGCAGCTTTACGAGCCGTCGCTGCGGTCGGCGCTGAAGGCCGCCGGCTTCCTGACCCGCGACAGCCGCGTGGTCGAGCGCAAGAAATACGGCAAGGCCAAGGCGCGCAAGAGCTTCCAGTTCTCCAAACGCTGACCCCGGCCACCGGGCGGAACCGAAGGGGCGTGGCCATCCGGCCGCGCCCTTTTTCGTGGACCGGGGGGCGCGGGTGGCTGGACAGCCCGCCGCCGCCTGCCAAGGCACCTCTTCTGAACGCCGTTCAGAACCGGTGCACTTCCTTCTTGAGCGGTCGCATCTCTTTCACGAAAAACCGGTGGCCACTTTTTCGCAACATGCGCTAGGCTCGCCCCGACCCCGGCACATCCCCCGACAGGAGCCAGCCCATGACCCTTGATGCCGTCCTCGAGCGGATCGACGCCACCCTGCCCGAGGCCACCGCCCGGCTGATCGACCTCTTGCGGATCCCCTCGATCTCGACCGACCCGGCCCATGCCGCCGATTGCGCCCGCGCCGCCGACTGGCTGGCGCACGAGCTTTCCGGTCTCGGCTTTCAGGCCTCGGTGCGGCCGACCCCCGGCCATCCGATGGTGGTCGGCCACGCGACGGGCGAAGGCCGGCACCTGCTGTTTTACGGCCACTACGATGTCCAGCCGGTCGATCCGGTCGCATTGTGGCACCGCGACCCCTTCGATCCGGCGATCGAAGAGACCCCGGCCGGCCTGCTGATCCGCGGCCGCGGCGCCTCGGACGACAAGGGCCAGCTGATGACCTTCGTCGAGGCCTGCCGGGCCTGGAAGGCGGTGCATGGCGCCCTGCCCGGCCATCTGACGGTGTTTCTGGAAGGCGAGGAGGAATCCGGCTCGCCCTCGCTGGTGCCGTTTCTGCGCGACAACGCCGCGGAACTGCGCGCCGATCTGGCATTGATCTGCGACACCGGCCTGTTCGAGGATCGGGTGCCGGCGATCACCACCATGCTGCGCGGCCTTGCCGGCGAAGAGGTGGTGATCCGCGCCGCCGACAAGGACCTGCATTCGGGCCATTACGGCGGTCTGGCGGCCAATCCGATCCGGGTTCTGGCGAAGATCCTCGCCAGCCTGCACGACGATCAGGGCCGGGTCACGCTGGCGGGGTTTTACGACGATGTCGCCGAACTCCCCGACAGCCTGCGCGCGCAGTGGCAGGGCCTCGCCTTCGATCACGCGAAATTCCTCGGCGATGTCGGCCTGTCGCTGCCCTCGGGCGAAACCGGCCGCACCCCGATCGAGATGGTCTGGTCGCGCCCGACCTGCGAGTTCAACGGCATCAGCGGCGGCTATGCCGGGGCCGGCTTCAAGACCGTGCTGCCGGCCGAGGCCCGCGCCAAGGTCTCGTTCCGGCTGGTTTCGGGCCAGGACCCCGAAAAGGTCCGCGCCGCCTTTCGCGCCCATGTCCGCGCCCGGCTGCCGGCCGACTGCCGGGCCGAGTTCGCCGAGCACGGATCAAGCCCGGCCTCGGTGATGGCGATCACCGACCCGGCCTTCGAGGCGGCGCGCGCCGCCCTGGCCGAGGAATGGGGCCTGCCCGCGGCCTATGTCGGCGCCGGCGGCTCGATCCCGGTCGCGGGCTATTTCAAGTCGGTCCTCGGCATGGATGCGATGCTGGTCGGCTTTGCCCGGGACGACGACCAGATCCACAGCCCGAACGAGAAATACGACATCGCCAGCTTTCACAAGGGCATCCGCAGTTGGGCCCGGATCCTTGCGCGGCTGTGCTGAGCAACTCCCCTGCCCGGGCTTCTTCGTTGTCGAAATACCTCCGCCGGAGGCGTCCATCGCCATCGGCGCAGGCCTCCGGCGGGGGTATTTGACCACGAAGAATGCCGGCAATGGCAATGCCGCCGGTGGCCCGGGCGGTGTCGGGGAAGCTGGCGCTGTTGAAAAATGGCGCGGTTGACGGGGCTCGAACCCGCGACCCCCGGCGTGACAGGCCGGTACTCTAACCAACTGAGCTACAACCGCGCATGGTCACCCGGATCGCCGCCCGAGCGTGGAGTGTCTAATAGGCAACCCCCGCGGTGCCGTCAAGGCGCAGCGACGCGAATTCGCCACAAGATGCGCCCGGCCGGGTCATCCGGTTGCCGCGGCGATCCCGGGCAGGCGAATGGTGAAGCGGCTGCCCTGCCCGGGCGCGCTTTCGACCGCGATCTCGCCGCCGGCGCGGTTGATCAGATTGCGGCTGATCGACAGGCCAAGCCCGGTGCCCTCGGCGCGCTTGGTGGTGAAGAACGGATCGAAGATGCGATCGACCACCTCTTGCGGCATGCCGCTGCCGGTATCGGCGACGGTGATCTCTACCCCGGGTTCGGCGCCGGCGGCAGGGGCGCGCCCGGCGCCGTCATCGGGCCGGCTGCGGATTGTCAGCGCACCGCCTTGCGGCATGGCCTGGGCGGCGTTGATCATCAGGTTCACCAGGACCTGCTGCAATTCGGTGGCGTTCATCGCCACCGCGCCCCCCGCCGCCAGATCGAGCGTCACCGCGACCCCGGCGCGGTTCAGGACATGGGCGACCAGCGGCATCGTGTCGCGGATCACCGCATCGGGGTCGTGGCCGCTGCCGCTGTCGGCATATTCCTCGGGCCGGGCGAAGCGCAAGAGCTTCGACACCAGGATATGGATCGCCTGGATCTGGTCCTGGATCAGGTGAAATTCGGTGCGCAGGCTGTCGGCGCGCGGCCCGAGATCGTCGCGCACCACGTCGATATTGCCCTGGATCACCGCCAGCGGGTTGTTGATCTCATGCGCGACGCCGGCGGTGATCTCGCCGATCGCGGCCAGCTTTTCCGAGACGATCAGCTGGCGGGTCGTCGCCTCGATCCGGCGGTTGGCCGCTTCGAGGTCGCGGGTCCGCTCGGCCACCCGGCGCTCCAGTTCCCCTGCCCAGTCGCGCAGCCGCCGGTCTCGCTCCTGCAACTGGCCAAGCAGCGTGTCGAGATGGGCGGCGACCCTGCCGATCTCGTCGGCGCGCCCGGCAACGGCGGCGCGCGCGCCGAGGTCGCCGGCCTCGACCCGGCCGATCGCGGCGCTCATCGCCTCGAGGGGGGCGAAGATGCCGCGCGCCCAGCGCAGCAGAACCGGCACCGCAAGCGCCAGGACCGCGAGGAAGGCGGCGATGATCTGCACCAGCATCCGCCGTTCCGCCGCGGCGAAGGGCGCCTCGAGAAAGCCGACATAGAGCATGCCCACCCGGGTGCCGAAACTGTCACGCACCGGCTCGTAGGCCGAGACATACCAGTCGTTGACGACAAAGGCGCGGTCGAGCCAGACCGCACCCTGGTCCAGCACCCGGCCGCGCACCGCCGCCGAAACCCGGGTGCCGAGCGCGCGCACATCCGCGAACAGCCGCACATTGGTCGAGATCCGCACATCGTCGAGAAACAGCGTCGCGGTGCCCTGGCTGCGGCCGGTCAGGCCGCCTTCGGGATAGACCAGCGCGTTCATCTCGTCGATGAAGCCGAGGTTGCGGTTGAGCAGCTGGCCGCCGACCAGAACCCCGCCCGGGGCCGGCGCGGCGGCATGAACCACCATGCCGCGGCTCTCTTCCAGCCGGTCGGTCGGCACCGCGGCGCGGGTCGCCACCAGCGTCAGGCGGGCGCGCATCGCCAGCGCCGGGTCGCGCGCGGCAAGATCTGCGGCGGCAAAGATGTCGATCGCCGCCGCCTCGCGGCCGGCCAGCGCCGCGCCGATCACCGGCCAGCGGGCCGCCGCCGTCGCCGCCCGTGCCTGCGGCAGGTATTCGAGAAAGTCGAGCCCGAGCCGCGTCCGCTCGCCGTCCAGCCAGTCCGCCAGCCCGGTGCCGGCGGCACGCCTCTGCATCGCCGCCGACTGGCCAAGGGCGGCGATCGCCGCGCCGCGCCGCTCGACCAGGCCAGCCAGATGCTGATGCGCGATGGTCAGCTCGCCCGCGACCTTGGCGATCAGCACCGCATCCATCCGCGCCGACCAGCTGCGCAGCGCGACCCCCAGAATCAGCGGCAGCAGGATCAGTGGCGGCAGCAGGGCGATCAGCAGCATCCGCCCCCGGACCGTCCGCCCGAAGCCGGGAAGGCGGGCCGGGGCGGCGGGTTCAGACATCCCACATCGCGCATTTGCGGTCGATCGTCTTGCGCGACACGCCAAGCCTACGCGCCGCCTCGGCGCGGTTGCCGCCGCTGGCCTCGAGAACCGCCAGGATGTGGCGCCGTTCGACCGCATGCAGCGATTCCGTCGGCTCGGCCTCGGCCTGGTCGCCGCCGGCAAAACCGGGCGGGAAGGCGCCAAGGATCAGCGACCGTTCGATCAGGTTGCGCAACTCGCGGACATTGCCCGGCCAGTCGTGCCGCGCCATGGCCAGCACGGTGCCCTCGCCCAGCGGCAGCGGCGCGACACCAAGCTGGCGCGCCGACTGGTCCATGAACAATTGCGCCAGTTCGGCGATATCGCCGACCCGGTCGCGCAGCAAGGGCATCGCCACGCTGAGGACGGTGACGCGGTGATAGAGATCCTTGCGGAACTGTCCTTCGGCCACCTTCGCCGCCAGATCGGCATTGGTCGCGAGGACAAAGCGCAGGTTGAGCGGGATCTCGCGTTCCGAGCCGCCGGGGCGGATGCGGCCATCCTCGATCACCCGCAGCAGGGCGGCCTGCACCGGCAGCGGCAATTCGCTGACCTCGTCGAGAAAGAGCGTGCCGCCCGAGGCATGAAGCAACAGCCCGTCGCGCGCCCCGGGTCCAAGCTCGCCAAAAAGCTCGGCCGCCATCCGGTCGGGCGAGGCCGCGGCACAATTGACCGGGACGAAGGGCTTGTCGGCGCGGTCCGACATCGCGTGCAGGGTGCGCGCCGCGATCTCCTTTCCGGTGCCGCTTTCGCCGGTGAACAGCACCGGCGTCGGCAGGCGGGCAACCTTTTCCAGCGTTGCGCGCACCGCCTCGATCCCCGGCGAGGTGCCGATCAGCCGGCCCCGGGCCGAGCGGTTGTCGGCGCGCAGCTCGTATTTCAGCAGAAAATTCTCGCGCCGCAGATAGCGCTGGTCCATGCAGCGCGCCACCGCGTTCAGGATCTGGTTGGAGCGGAAGGGTTTCAGCACGAAATCGGCCGCCCCGACCCTGAGCGCGTGGATCGCGGTTTCCAGGTCGGCATAGGCGGTCATCAGGATGGTCTCGGCGAAAAAGCCGACCCGGCGCTGCTCGGCCAGCCAGTCAAGCCCGGACTGTCCGGGCATGACATTGTCCAGGACCACCAGGTCGAAGTGATGGGCGTCGAGCATCCGCGATGCGGCCTCGGCGCTGGCAGCCTCGGCGATGCGCTTGCAGCGCGGGCCGAGCGTGCGCAGCAGGAAGTTGCGCATCCCCGGCTCGTCATCGACGACCAGGATCGAGACCGGGGCGAGGATGGCATCGATCTCGCTGGTCAGCGGTCCGGTGCCGGCACCGCGGTCGGCATCGGCATCGGGTGGCGGGGTCTGACCATGGATGGGCATTGCGGCCTTCCGGCTAGGGGGCGCGCGCCGGTCAGTCGAGCCGCACG
Source organism: Alphaproteobacteria bacterium HGW-Alphaproteobacteria-6 (assembly GCA_002841115.1). Taxonomy (GTDB): domain Bacteria; phylum Pseudomonadota; class Alphaproteobacteria; order Rhodobacterales; family Rhodobacteraceae; genus Albidovulum. The sequence continues at coordinate 15,858 of PHEC01000048.1, forward strand.
GCCGGCCCGGCCGTCACCTCCTGAACCGAAAAGCCGGCGCGGTCCAGCGCGAAATCGGCCAGAACCGCCAGAACCGCGGTTGCGAGAAAGGCCAGAAGCATCGGTTTCATCGTCTCGTCATTCCTGTTCCTTCGGCCCGGCCCCCCGGACCCCGGCCATCCCGGCACCGCCCCCGCTGCCGGCCGGCGGTCATGCCGGCTGCGTGCCATCCGCCTTTGCCCCGGTGCCGCCCTTCGGCCCCGGACCCTCGGCGGGCGGCTCTGCGCCGCCCTCCGCGCCGGTCATCTCGGCATACCACAGCCCATGGTGTTCCTTCGCCCATTGCACGTCAACCTCGCCCGAGCCCATCGCGTCGAAGGCGCCCTCCATCCCGATCGAGCCGATGTAGACATGGGCGATGATGATGGCGATGAAGGCAAAGGCGACGATGCCGTGCCAGGCCTGGGCCAGCTGCATCTCGACATGCGGGGCCAGCACCACCGGCAGCTCGCCGAATCCCAGCAGCTGCGGCAGGCCGAGGTCGTTGATCACCCCGAAGGTCGCGGCGAAGAGCGGCAGGCGGAAGGGAAACAGAAGCGACAGCCCCGAGACCGCGATCGACAGGCCAAGCACCACCACCGCCCAGAAGATCAGTTTCTGCCCGGCGTTGAACTTCTTCGCCGGCGGGTGGACGCCCTTCTTGAAAAGCCCGCCGGCGACGGCGATCCATTTCAGGTCGTGGCGGGCCGGGATGTTGTGGGCGATCCACATCACGGTGACCATCACCAGCCCGGCCATGAACGGCCAGGCGACGCTGTTGTGCAGCCATTTCCCGGCGATCGCCAGCGGCGCGAAGGCCGCCTGCCCGAACAGCGGGATCAGCGCGACACGCCCGAAAAGCTGCACCAGACCGGTCAGCGCCAGCACGATGAACGATCCCGCCAGCAGCCAGTGGGCAAAGCGCTCGATCGCGCGAAAGCGCAGGATGGTGCGGCCGGTATGGGCGCCATCGATGCGGATCCGGCCGCGGATCAGGTAGAACAGCGCCAGCACCGCCAGCATCCCGACCAGCGCCCAGCCGCCGTATCGCAGCAAGGGCCCCTGCCGGAACGCCAGCCAGGCCATGCCGCCATCCTGCATGATCACCGCCGACACGCCTTCGGCCGGGCCGCGCGCCGATACCGTGACATCGGCGCGGTCGTAGCGCAGCGCGCGCCAGATCTCGGGGTCCGACAGCCCGCCGAGCGTGCCGAGATCTTCGGCCGCGGCGGCGGCACGGTCCCTGTCGCCCAGCGCCTCCGAGCGGAAGCGGTCGTCGATCGCCACGCCGCGCTGGCGCGCGAGAATGTCCTCCAGCGTCTGCGCCCCGCCGGTCGCGGCGCGCGCATCGGGCGATGCCGTCGCGCTTCCGGCCTCCTGCGCCGAGGCCGGCCCGCCCGCCAGACCAGCTGTCAGCCCGCCCGCCAGCCCGAAACCGAGCATCACGATCCAGCATGCCGCAGTCGCGCGACGGATCATTGTCCGGATCATGCCGCGTCCCGCCATGCCCTCATCCTTCCTGTTCCTGTCGCCCCGGTGACGGTGCCGCGGTCCGCGCCAGCGGCGCGGACCGGGCCGGGCCCGGGGCTCGATGCCCCGGGCCCGGCCCCCGCCCTCATCGCCATGCCGTCATCCCCGTGCCGGCGCGGCCCCGCGCCTCAGTTGCCGGCCTTGCGCTCGTAGGCGGTGCCCCAGCCCCAGGCGCCGGACCCGAAGCCGCGCGCCACCACCCGCTCACGGTAGATCGCCGAGACGACATCGCCGTCGCCGGCCAAGAGCGCCTTGGTCGAGCACATCTCGGCGCAGATCGGCAGCTTGCCCTCGGCGATCCGGTTGCGGCCGTATTTGGAGAACTCGGCGCTGGAATTGTCCTCCTCCGGGCCGCCGGCGCAGAAGGTGCACTTGTCCATCTTGCCGCGCGAACCGAAATTGCCGGCCTGCGGATATTGCGGCGCGCCAAACGGGCAGGCGTAGAAGCAATAGCCGCAGCCGATGCACAGGTCCTTGGAGTGCAGCACGATCCCGTCGGCGGTCTGGTAGAAGCAGTCGGTCGGGCAGACCGCCATGCAGGGCGCGTCCGAACAATGCATGCAGGCGACCGAGATCGAGCGTTCGCCCGGGGTGCCGTCGTTGATCGTCACCACCTTGCGGCGGTTGATGCCCCAGGGCACCTCATGCTCGTTCTTGCAGGCGGTCACGCAGGCGTTGCATTCGATGCAGCGTTCGGCATCACAGAGAAATTTAGCCCTTGCCATCTCGCTGGCCTCCTCAAGCTGCGGTGATCTTGCAGAGCGACACCTTGGTCTCCTGCATCTGGGTGACGCTGTCGTATCCGTAGGTCATCGCGGTATTGGCCGCCTCGCCCAGCACATAGGGATCGGCGCCCTCGGGATAGTTGCCGCGCAGGTCCTTGCCCTGGAAGTGCCCGGCGAAGTGGAAGGGCATGAAGGCGACCCCGCTGCCCACCCTCTCGGTGACCATCGCCATCACCTTGACCCGGCTGCCCTCGGCGCCCTCGACCCAGACCTGGGCGCGGTCGCGGATGCCAAGGTTGTTGGCGTCGCGCGGGTTGATCTCGACGAACATGTCCTGCTGCAACTCGGCCAGCCAGGGGTTCGAGCGGCTCTCGTCGCCGCCGCCCTCGTATTCGACGAGGCGCCCCGAGGTCAGGATGATCGGATAATCCTGGCTGAAGTCCTTGGCCTGGATCGAGGCATAGAGCGTCGGCAGGCGGTAGAACTTGCGGTCCTCGTAGGTCGGATAATCCGCCACCAGATCGCGCCGGTTGGTATAGAGCGGCTCGCGGTGGAGCGGCACCGGGTCGGGGAAGGTCCAGACCACGGTGCGCGCCTTGGCATTGCCGAAAGGCGCGCATTCATGCTTGATCGCCACCCGCTGGATGCCGCCCGACAGGTCGACCTTCCAGTTCGACGCCGGCCCGCCCGAGGCTTCGACCGCGGCGCGCTCCTCGGCGGTCAGGTCGCCGTCCCAGCCCAGATCCATCAGCATCTGCATGGTGAATTCCGGGTAGCCGTCCTGGATCTCGGAACCGACCGAATAGACCCCCTCGGCCAGGAGGTTCTGGCCGTCCCGCTCCACCCCGAAGCGGGCGCGGAAGGTCAGGCCACCCTGTGAGACCGGCTTGGACATGTCGTAAAGGTTCGGCGTGCCGGGGTGCTTCATCTCGGGCGTGCCCCAGCACGGCCAGGGCAGGCCATAGTATTCGCCGTCGGCCGGACCGCCGATCGCCTGCAACGTGGTCTTGTCGAAGGTGTGCTGGTTGGCCATGTGCAGCTTCAGCCGCTCGGGCGACTGCCCGGTATAGCCGATCGTCCACATGCCGCGGTTGAACTCGCGGGTGATGTCCTCGACCACCGGCTCGCCGTCCTTCACCTCGATATTGCGGAACAGCCGGTCGGCAAAGCCGAACTTCTCGGCGAATTTCGCCATGATCGTGTGGTCGGGCAGGCTCTCGAATACCGGCGCCACGACCCGCTCGCGCCATTGCAGCGAGCGGTTCGAGGCGGTCACCGATCCGACCGTCTCGAACTGGGTCGAGGCCGGCAGAAGATAGACTCCGTCGGTGCGGTCATGCATCACCGCCGAGGCGGTCGGATAGGGGTCGATCACCACCAGCGTGTCGAGCTTTTCCATCGCCGCCTTCATCTCGGCGCCGCGGGTCTGGCTGTTCGGCGCATGGCCCCAGAGCACCATCACCTTGATGTTGTCGGCCTGGTCGATATTGGCCTTGTCCTCCAGCACCCCGTCGATCCAGCGGCTGACCGGAATGCCGTTCTGGTTCATCAGGCTGATGTCCTTGCCGTCGGCATCCTTGGCCACCTGCCCCTCGGCATCGGTCAGCATGGCGAAGCGGCCCTTGAGCCAGTCGAGATCCTCGCCCCAGACCTTGGCCCAATGCACCCAGGCGCCGGGCGCCAGCCCGTAATAGCCCGGCGTGTCATGGCTGAGCACGCCAAGGTCGGTGGCGCCCTGCACGTTGTCATGGCCGCGGAAGATGTTGGCGCCGCCGCCCGCCGTGCCGATATTGCCGAGCGCCAGTTGCAGGATGCAGTAGGCGCGGGTGTTGTTGTTGCCGGTGGTGTGCTGGGTGCCGCCCATGCACCAGACCAGCGTGCCGGGCCGGTTGTTGGCCAGCGTGCGCGCCACCCGC
>PHEC01000049.1 GCA_002841115.1 Alphaproteobacteria bacterium HGW-Alphaproteobacteria-6
GGCTTGTGCCGCGCCCCGCCGAAGGCCGCGTGCCCCGCCGCCCGGGCGTCGAGCCAGGCGATGGCGCGGTTGATCACCGCCAGCGTCGTCCGGTAGCAGCCCTGCGCATCGTCGCCCCAGGTGAACAGCCCGTGGCTTTCCAGCACCACGCCCTTCGCCTGCGGGTTCTTGGCGCAGAACTCGCCCAGCCAGAGGCCAAGCGCGAACCCCGGCCGCCGCCACGGCAGCCAGCCGATCTCGTCGCCGAAGATCTCGGCGGTCAGCGCCTGCGAATTGGCCGAGGCGGCGATCGCGATGATCGCGTCGGGGTGCATGTGATCGACATGGGCGCGCGGCACGAAGGCATGCAGGGCGGTATCGATCGAGGCGGCGCGCGGGTTGAGGTTGAAGGTGCAGTGCGGCAGAAGGCCGACCATCGCATCCTCGGCCGCCGGTCCCTGGTAAAGCCCCTTCAGCGCCTGCAAGCGGTCCATGTAGAGCGTGGCGAAACCGTCGATGCCGATGGTGCCGAGATCGCCGCCCGAACCCTTGACCCAGAGCACCTCGACCGGCGCCCCGGTCAGGGGATCGGTGGCCTTGACCTTGGCCGAGGTATTGCCGCCGCCGAAATTGGTGATCCGCTTGTCCGAGCCAAGCAGGTTGGAACGGTAGAGCAGACGCTCCGGCTCGCTCATCGCTTGGGCGCGGTCTGCGTCCCAGAGGTTTTCCAGCGCGGCGGACGGGGTTGCGGGCTTGGCCATGGATCCTCCCTCGGCGATGGCGCCTGTTGCGGGGAACTCTGCCAGCGCCGGGCGGAAAGTCAATCATGAATGATCATGTTGCATCATTCTGCGCCGGCACAATGATCATATCTGATCGAAAATGATTGACAGCTGCGGCGATCGGTGGAAGCCTTCCATCATCGGCGGATCACCGGGGAAAACGCGATGCACGAGGCCGAACGTCACCGGGTCATTCTGTCGGCGGTCCAGGACCGGCCGGTGGCGACGGTGGCCGACATGGTCACCCTGACCGGGGCATCCGAGGCGACGGTGCGGCGCGACATCGCCACGCTGCATGTGCAAAAGCGCCTGCGCCGGGTGCGCGGCGGCGCCGAGGCGATCGCGCCACCGGCCTTCGTCGGGCTGGCCGGGCGCCCGTTCAGCGTCAACGAGACGATCAACATCGCCGCCAAGCGCGCCATCGCCCGCGCCGCGGTCGATCTCTGCGCCGATGGCGACGCGATCATCATCAACGGCGGCACCACCACCTTCCAGATGGTGCATCCCTTGTCGGCGCGGCGCTGCCAGGTCTTCACCAATTCCTTCCCGATCGCCGAGCACCTGCTGAAACACTCGCGCAACACGATCCTTCTGTCCGGGGGGGCGATCTACCGCGAGCAGAACATCATCCTGTCGCCCTTCGACAATGACGTGACCCGCAATTTCTACGCGCGGCGGATGTTCATGGGGGCGCAGGGGCTTGGCCCGCTCGGCCTGATGGAGGCCGACCCCCTGCTGATCCAGGCCGAGACCAAGCTGATCGGGCAGGCCGACGAACTGGTGGTGCTGGTCGATTCGACCAAGTTCCGCAGCCGGTCCAGCCTGATCCTGTGCCCGCTCGACCGCATTCACACCGTCATCACCGATGACCGCATCGGCGACCGCGAGGCGCAGATGCTCGAGACGGCCGGCCTGCGCCTGATCGCGGTGCCGGTCGCGACAGAGGCCGGGGCCGCCCTGCGCGAGGGATAGGCGCAAGGGCCCCGGTGGACGACAACGCTTTAGGGAGGAAAACCATGAGCATCCTGAGAAAGACCCTGACCACGGCGGCGCTGGCGGCCGCCCTGATCGCCAATGGCGCCCAGGCCGAGACCAAACGCATCGCGCTGGTGGTCAAGGCGCTGGGCATCGGCTTCTTCGAGGCCGCCGCCAAGGGCGCCGAAGAGGCGGCGAAGGAACTCGGCGATGTCGAGATCATCTATACCGGGCCGACCGACACCACCGCCGAGGGCCAGATCGAGGTGATCAACGCGCTGATCGCCCAGAGGGTCGATGCGATCGCGATCTCGGCCAATGACCGCGACGCGCTGGTGCCGGCGCTGAAGAAGGCGATGGACCGCGGCATCACCGTGATTTCCTGGGATTCGGGTGTCGCGCCCGAGGGCCGGCTGATGCATCTCAACCCCTCGTCGAACCCGCTGATCGGCAACATGATCATCAAGCTGGCCGCTGACCATCTGCCCGATGGCGGCGATGTCGCGGTGCTCTCGGCCTCGGCCACCGCCACCAACCAGAACACCTGGATCGAGGAGATGACCAAGGTCAAGGGCAACTATCCCGGCATCAATGTCGTCGCCACCGTCTACGGCGATGATCTGGCCGACAAGTCCTACCGCGAGGCGCAGGGGCTGATGCAGTCCTACCCGAACCTCAGGGCGATCATCGCGCCGACCAGCGTCGGCATCGTCGCCGCGGCGCAGGCGGTCGAGGATGCCGGCAAGGTCGGTCAGGTCAATGTCACCGGGCTTGGCCTGCCCTCCGAGATGGCCGGCCATGTCAAGGCCGGCTCGTCGCAGTCCTTTGCGATCTGGAACCCGATCGATCTGGGCTATTCGGCGACGATGATCGCCTATAACCTCGCCACAGGCGCGGCCAAGGCCGAGGCCGGTGGCGCGATCCCGATGGGGCGGATGGGGTCGGTGACGCTCGATGAGGCGCGCGAGGGGGCGATGGCCGATCCCTTTGTCTATGACGCCAGCAACGTCGACGATTTCGCCTCGATCTTCTGATCGCCCGGCCCGGCGGGGTTCTGCCGCCGCCGGGCCATCCCCCCTGACAGGATCCCGCCCGATGCCTGCTGCCGCGTCAGCCCCGCCCGATGTGTGCCTTACCGACCTGTGCCCGCCCGTCCTGCGCCCGCCCGTCCTGCGCCTGCGCGGTATCGCCAAGGCCTTTCCCGGGGTGCAGGCGCTCGTCGATGTGGCGCTTGATCTGCGCGCCGGCGAGGTGATGGCGCTGGTCGGCGAGAACGGGGCGGGCAAGTCGACCATCGTCAAGATCCTGACCGGCATCCATCAGCCCGACGCCGGCACGATCGAGATCGACGGCCGCGCCTGCCGGCTTGCCGATGCCCATGCCGCCGCCGCCGCCGGGGTGACGGCGATCCATCAGGAAACCGTTCTTTTCGATGAGCTCAGCGTCGCCGAGAACATCTTTCTCGGCCATGCCCCGCGCGGCCGCTTCGGCCTGATCGACTGGCGCGCCTGCGAGGACCGGGCGCGCGGTCTGCTGGACGGTATCGGCGCCGCCATCGACCCGCGCGCCCGGCTTGGCGATCTCGGCATCGCCAGCCGCCATCTGGTGGCGATCGCCCGGGCGCTGTCGGTCGATGCCCGGGTGGTGATCATGGACGAGCCGACCGCGGCCTTGTCGCATCACGAGATAGCCGAGCTTTTCGCCCTGATCGCGCGGCTGAAGGCGCAGGGCCGGGCGATCCTGTTCATCAGTCACAAGTTCGACGAGATCTTCCGCATCTGTGACCGCTACACGGTGTTTCGCGACGGATCACTGATCGGCAGCGGCAGGGTCGGCGATGTCACCGAGGCCGATCTGGTGCAGATGATGGTCGGCCGCGCGATCGACCGGATCTTTCCGCCGCGCCAGGCCGCGCCCGGCGACGAGGTGCTGCGCGTCGCCGGCTACAGCCACCCGACCGAGTTCGCCGACATCGGCTTTGCCCTGCGCCGGGGCGAGATCCTCGGCTTTTACGGGTTGGTGGGTGCGGGGCGGTCGGAACTGATGCAGGCTTTGTTCGGGCTGACCCGGCCGTCCGCCGGGGTGGTGCGGATCGACGGGCGGATCGCGGTCATCCGTTCCACGGCCGAGGCTGTCAGGCAGGGCATCGTCTATGTCCCCGAGGACCGCGGCCGGCAGGGTGCGATCCGCGGCATGCCGATCTGGCAGAACATCACCCTGCCGTCGCTGGCCCGGCTGTCGCGGCGCGGCTTTCCGCAGCTGGCGGCCGAGTTCGCGCTGGCGCGCGACTATGCCGGGCGGCTTGACCTGCGCGCCGCCGCCCTTGATCAGGATGTCGGCACGCTCTCGGGCGGCAACCAGCAGAAGGTGGTGATCGGCAAGTGGCTGGCGACCCTGCCTCGGGTGGTCATCCTTGACGAGCCGACCAAGGGCATCGACATCGGATCAAAGGCGGCGGTCCATGCGCTGATGGCCGATCTGGCCGATCAGGGGCTGGCGGTGATCATGGTCAGCTCCGAGATCCCCGAAGTACTGGGCATGTCGGACCGGGTGATCGTGATGCGTGCCGGCCGCATCGTCGCCGAATTCGACCGCAAGGACGCCAGCCCCGAGGCGCTGGTGCGCGCCGCCGCCGGCATCGGAGTTACGGCATGAGCGGCCGCGTCAGGGCTTTGCCGCGCGAGGCGCTGCTGGCGGCGGTCATCGCGGCACTTTGCGCGCTGGTGGCGATGCGCTTTCCCGGCTTCGTGGCACCGGCCAACCTCGCCGGCGTGCTGAACGATACCGCGCCGCTGATCCTTCTGGCGCTCGGTCAGATGGCGGTGATCATGGCGCGCGCCATCGATTTGTCGGTCGCCGCGGTGCTGGCGCTGGCCGGCATGGTCGCGGCCCTTCTTGACGGAATCGGCCTGCCGCTGGCGGCGGTGGTGGCCGCGGCGATCCTGCTTGGCGCGGTGCTGGGCGCGGTCAATGGCCTGCTGGTCTGGAAGGCGCAGATCCCGCCGATCGTGGTGACGCTTGGCACCATGACCATCTACCGCGGCACGATCTTCCTTCTGTCGGGCGGCAAATGGGTCAATGCCCATGAGATGAGCGTGCCCTTCAAGGCGATGCCGCGGGCGGTGATCCTCGGCCTGCCGGTGATGACCTGGATCGCGCTGGCGGCGATCGCCGCGATGGCGGTGCTGGTCCGGCGCAGCGGCTTTGGCCGCAGCCTGCTGGCGGTCGGCGGCAACCCCGATGCGGCGGTCTATGCCGGCATCGACCCCGGCCGGGTGCGCTGTCTGGCCTATGTGCTGTCGGGCGCGCTGGCCGGGCTGACCGGCTATCTCTGGGTGGCGCGCTATGCGGTCGCCTATGTCGATATCGCCGGCGGGTTCGAGCTTGACGTGGTCGCGGCCTGCGTGATCGGCGGCATCTCGATCGCCGGCGGGATCGGCTCGGTCGGCGGCGCGGTCATGGGGGCGCTGTTCATCGGGGTGATCAAGAACGCGCTGCCGGTGATCGGCGTCTCGCCGTTCTGGCAGATGGCGATCACCGGGGCGGCGATCATCGCCGCCGTCGCGGTCAATGCAAGGGCGCGCCGGGGTCGCGGCCGGCTGATCCTGGTGCCGCAAAGGGCCACGCCATGACCACCCCGGCGCCGCGCCATATCCCCGACCGGCAGGGCCGCGCGATGTCGCGGCTTGTGCTGCGCTGGGAGGTGCTGCTGGCCGTGGTCGCGCTGGCGATCTTCGTCGTCAACAGCCTGGCCTCGCCCTGGTTCCTCGATCCCTGGAACCTGTCGGATGCCACCTTCAACTTCACCGAAAAGGCGCTGATCGGCTTTGCCATGGCGCTGCTGATCATCGCCGGAGAGATCGACCTGTCGGTCGCCTCGATCCTGGCGCTGGCCTCGACGGCGATGGGGGTGGCGATGACGCTGGGCGCCGGCACCCCGGTTCTGGTGCTGACCGGGCTGGCTGTCGGGCTGGCCTGCGGGGCGGTCAACGGCGCGCTGGTCATCGGGCTTGGCCTGCCCTCGATCGTCGCCACCATCGGCACGATGAGCCTTTACCGCGGCATCAGCTTCATCGTGCTCGGCGATCAGGCCTTCACCGGCTATCCCGAGGGCTTCGCCTGGTTCGGGCAGGGCTATGTCTGGTGGGTGATCTCGGTCGAGCTGTGCCTGTTCGCACTGGCGGCGATCGTCTTCGCGGTGCTCCTGCACCGGACCGGTTTCGGCCGCGCGGTCTTTGCCGTCGGCCTCAACCCGGTGGCGGCGCTTTTTTCGGGGATCCGGGTCGGCCGGGTGCGGTTCATCCTGTTCCTGATGACCGGGCTGATGTCGGGGCTGGCGGCGGTCTGCCTGACCTCTCGGCTGGGCTCGACCCGGCCGTCGATCGCGACCGGGTGGGAACTTGAGGTGGTGACCATGGTGGTTCTCGGCGGGATCAGCATCACCGGCGGTGCCGGCAGCATTCCGGGGGTCGTGCTGGCGGCGCTGGTGATGGGGCTTGTCACTTTCGGCTTCGGCCTTCTCAATGTGCCGGGCATCGTCATGTCGATCTTCATCGGCTTGATGCTGATCGGGGTCATCGCCTTGCCGCGGCTCTGGTCGCGGCGCCGCTGAAAGGGGGGTAAGAGGGATGGAACGCTATGCCTTCCGGATGCAGCTTCGGCCCGGTGCGGCCGAGGAATACCGCCGCCGCCATGACGCGATCTGGCCGGAACTGGCCGATCTTCTGCGCGCCGCCGGGGTCCGCGACTATGCGATCTGGTGCGATCCGCAAACCGGCGCGCTTTTCGGTATTCTCAGCCGGCCGGCCGATCACGGCATGGACGCGCTGCCCGATCATCCGGTGATGCGCGCCTGGTGGGATCACATGGCCGACCTGATGGAGGTGATGCCCGACCGCGCGCCGGTGGCGGTGCCGCTGACCCGGGTCTTTCAGCTTGACTGACCGGGGGCAGGCGATGCGCCCGCGCCATGTTGCGGTGATCGACATCGGCAAGACCAATGTGAAACTGGCGCTGGTCGATCTGGAGGCGCCGGACGGGCCGGCCGAGGTGGCGGTGCTGAGCCTGCCGAACCGGGTGCTGCCCGGCCCGCCCTGGCCGCATTTCGACGTGGCGGCGATCCGTGACTTCGCGCTGGACGGGCTGGCGCAGCTGCACGGCGCCCACCGGATCGACGCGATCGCGGTTGCCAGCCATGGCGCCTGCGGGGCCCTGCTGGACGCAAGCGGCGCCCTCGCCGCGCCGGTTCTGGACTATGAGCATGACGGGCCGGAAAGCACCGCCGCCGCCTATGACGCGATCCGCCCGGATTTCGCGCAGACCGGATCGCCGCGGCTGGCGCTGGGGCTGAACCTTGGCGCGCAGATCCACTGGCAGTTCCTGACCGATCCCGGCCTCGGCGACCGGGTGGCGCGGATCGTCACCTGGCCGCAGTTCTGGGGCCATCTGCTGACCGGGGTGGCGGCCTGCGACCTGTCGTCGCTGGGCGCGCACTCTGATCTGTGGGAACCGGCGGCGGGGCGGTTCTCGGCGCTGGTCGGGCGGCTGGGGATCGGCGCGGTGATGGCGCCGCCGCTTCGGCCCGATGCGATCCTCGGGCCGGTGCTGCCCGCCATTGCGGCACGCACCGGGCTGGCGCCGGGAACCCCGGTGGCCTGCGGCATCCACGATTCCAACGCCTCGCTGCTGACCCATCTTCTGTCGCGCGACCCGCCCTTCGCCGTGGTCTCGACCGGGACCTGGGTGATCACCATGGCGGTCGGCGGGCGGGCGGTGACGCTGGATCCGGCGCGCGACACGCTGATCAACGTCGATGCCCGCGGCGCGCCGGTGCCCTCGGCCCGCTTCATGGGCGGGCGCGAGTTCGAGCGGATCTGTGGTGGCGCGGGCGGGGCGGCGAGCGATGCCGACCGGGCAGAGGTGCTTGACCGCGACCTGATGCTTCTGCCCTCGGTCGAGCCGCATTCGGGCCCCTTTGCCGGCCGCAGGTCGCGCTGGACCGGGGCAGGCGGCGCGGCGGTGCCTGACCCCCGGCCGGGGCCGCGCCGGGTGGCGGCGTCATACTATCTGGCGCTGATGACCGCCGAATGCCTGGCAATGACCGGGGCCGAGGGGCCGGTGCTGATCGAGGGGCCATTCGCGCAAAACGGTGATTTCACCGCGATGCTGAGGGCGGCCACGGCGCGCAGGGTCCTGCCCTCGGCCGCCGCGACCGGCACAGCAATCGGCGCGGCGCTGCTGTTTCGGTCGGCCGGGCCGGCGCCGGGCACGGTCCCGGCCGTCGCGGTATCTGCCCCGCCCGATCCGCGGCTTGTGGCCTATGCCCGGCGCTGGCGTCGGCAGGTCGATCAACCTTGAAAAGAATTTTTCGAATCGCACAACTTATAGTTGCATCGCGGTCTGCCTGCGTCTAATCTTTCAGGTGCAAGTCCCCTGACTGCCGGTGGCCGCGCCACCACTCACCCACCACCCTTCACTCCCCATCGTGGTAACCGGCAGTCAGGCTTGCACCGGCCGGCGGCAGGCAAAGCCTTGCGCAAGCCCGCGGATTTCACCATAAGAGGCCGTCCAAGACGGAGACCCGCCCATGCGCGCGCGCATCTATCAGCCGGCCCGCAACGCGATGCAGTCCGGCACCGCCAAGACCCGCGGCTGGATCCTCGACTTCACCCCCGCCAGCGCGCGAGAGCTTGATCCCCTGATGGGCTGGACCGGGTCGGCCGATACCCAGTCGCAGGTCAGGCTGCGCTTCGACAGCCGCGAGGCGGCCGAGGCCTATGCCGCGGCGCATGGCCTGATCGTCACCGTCAGCGAAGGCCACCAGCGCAAGCCCAACATCCGCCCGCGTGGCTATGGCGAGAATTTCGCCACCGACCGGCGCGAGACCTGGACCCACTGAGGTGATCGCGATCGGGCGCGAAAGCCCGCTGTCGGAAGACCTGGCCGGGCTGATGCAACGCCACAGCGTGGCGATGGTCGCCGCCTCGCCGCCCGAATCGGTTCATATGCTCGATGCCTCCGGCCTGGCCCTGGCCGATGTCACCTTTTTCGTGATGCGCGAGGCCGGGGTGCCAATCGGCATGGGCGCGCTGAAGCGCATCGACGACCGTCATGCCGAGATCAAGTCGATGCATGTGCTGGCCGAGGTTCGCGGCCGCGGTCTGGCGCGGCGGATGCTGGCGCATCTGGTCGCGGCGGCGGAGGACGCCGGTTTCACCCGGATCAGCCTCGAGACCGGCAGCCAGCCGGTCTTTGCGCCGGCGCGGCAACTCTACGAGCGGGCCGGCTTCGGCTATTGCGGGCCCTTCGCCGGCTACGCCGCCGATTCGCACAGCACCTTCATGACCCGCCTGCTCTGACCCGCCCGCTCTGATCGGGCCTGCTCTGACCCGCCGGCCTTGGTCGGGGGGTGCCTGCACCGGCCCTCAACCCTTGCGCTTTTTCTTCTTCTTGCGCGGCGGGCCGTCCGGCGCCGCGGCGGACCCCGCCAGCATCCGCTCGAGGCTTGCCGCCGGCATCACCCCAAGCGCCTCGCCGGCCATCACGATCCGGTCCAGTGCGGCGGCAAGGGCGGCCATCCTGCCATCCGCCACCGCCGGACCATCACCACCGGCCGCCGCCGCCGCCCGGTCGCGCAGCGGCGCAAGATCCTGGCGCAGCCGGGCCGCAAGGATCAGCCGCAGCACCTCGAACGGATCGGCCGGGGCGGTGAAATAGTCCTTCCGGTCGCCCGGCGCCCGCACCGTCGCGATCAGGCCGTGCAGGCGCAACTCCTTCAGCGCGGTCGAGACGTTGGAGCGCGACAGGCCGCAGGCGGCGCAAAGCTGATCGGCGCAGGGCGGCGAGGCCACCCGCCAGATCAGCCCGAAACACTGGCCGGCCGGTCGGCTCAGCCCGGCCAGTCGGGCAAGATCGGCGAAAAGCGCTGTGTCGTCGGGCATGGGTTCTCGGATTTGCGAAGGTTCGGGATACGGGTCGTGCAGCCGGACCAGTCTTGGCGGTCCGGACAGCGCCGTCAAGGCGCCAGGCCGAAGTCGAACCGCGTTGCTTGCCGGTAGACTGCGCCGGGCCGCAACAGGACCGGCGGAAAGCCGGGCTGGTTCGGCGCATCGGGCCAGTGCTGTGGCTCCAGCGCCAGGCCGGCCCCGGCGCCGTAGCCGCGTCCATCCAGCCCGCCCGGTGCCGGCAGGGACAGATGCGCGCCGTCATAAACCTGCAGGCCCGGCGCCGTCGTCGCGACACGCATCCAGACCCCGGAGGCGCCGCGCAGTTCGGCGGCCGGGCGCAGGCCGCAACCGGGCAGGGCGGCACCGAGGCAGAAGTTGTGGTCGATCGGTTCCGCGCCGGCCAGGCCGCGCGGCTCGCGCCAGTCGAAGCGGGTGCCGGCCACCGGGGCGACGGCGCCGGTCGGGATCTTGTCGGCATCGACCGGCGTGTAGTGATCGGCGGCGATGCGCAGGCTGTGGCCGGCGATGCTGCCCTGCCCGTCAAGGTTCCAGTAGCCGTGGAACGCCAGGTTGACCGGGGTCGCCGCATCGGTGACCGCGCAAAGGCACAGCGTCAGCCGCGCCGGCGCGGTCAGGCGATAGGCCGCCACCAGCGTGCGGTTGCCGGGAAAGCCGCCCAGCCCGTCGGCCAGGCGCAGGACCAGGACCACCCGGTCGGCGCCCAGCGCGGCGATGCGCCAGACCTGCGCATGGGTGCCGCTGGCGCCGCCGTGCAGCGTGGTCCGCCCGGCCTCGTTCGGGTCGAGCGCGCAGGCCCGCCCGTCGATCATCATCCGCGCCCCGGCGATCCGGTTGGCGACCGGCCCGACCACCGCCCCGGCATAGCGCAAGCTGCCGTCATAGGCGGCCAGATCGTCTGATCCCAGCGTCAGCGGCCAGTCCGCGCCGTCAAGGCGCAGGTCGTGCAGGCTGGCACCCAGCGTCAGCACCGTGGCGCTGAGCCCGCCCGCCGCCAGATCGACCGCCTCGACCGTCTCGCCGTCCGGCGTCCGCCCGAACCGGCGCGGCGCCGCCGCCTGCCCCGCCGCCTGCCCCGCCGCCTGCCCGGTCGCCCGCCTCACAGCAGCACCTGATATTCGGCGAGGCCGGTGGCGCCGGGCGCAAGCGCGAAGGTGCAGCCGTTCTGCGGCTCCGCCGCCAGCACCGCGGGCGACAGCCCCTGGCGCGCCGTGGTGACGAAAAGCGTGCCGAACCCCGGACCGCCGAAGGCCGGGCAGGAGGAATGCCGCCCGCCCACCGAGTGGCTGCCCCGCCGCTGCCCGTCCGGGCCATAGACCGAGACCCGCGCCGTCCCCCATTCCGCCAGCCACAGGTTGCCGGCGGCATCGCAGACCGCGCCATCGGGGCGCAACCCCTCGGGGCCAAGGTCGAGAAAGATCGCCGGATCGCCCTTCGGCCAGCCGGTGGCGGGGTCAAGCGCCACCCGCCAGACGATGGACTTCGCGGTATCGGCGAAATGGGCGTGGCGGCGGTCGGGGGTGAACGAGATCGCGTTCGAGATGGTGATCGGCGCGTAGAGCCGGCGCAACTCGCCGCGCCACAGCCGCCAGATCGCGCCGGCGCCGGGTTCGGCCGCCTTGCCCATGGTGCCGATCCAGAAACCGCCCCAGGGGTCGGCGCGCCCGTCGTTCGAGCGGGTCACCGGGTTGTCGGCCTCGAGCCCGGTGATCCGGTCGAGCGCGCCGCTGTCGATGTCGAAGACCCAGAGCGCGGTCTCGCTGGCCAACAGCAGCCGGTCGCGGTCGATCCAGCCGGCGGCCGAGGTGTTCTCGCCCAGCGGCCAGTCCTGCGGCCCGGCGGCGCCCCGGCACAGCAGCCGGTTGGCGGTGATGTCGAACCAGAAAAGCGTGTCGCGCAACGGGTGCCACAGCGGGCCTTCGCCCAGGGCACAGGCGCGGTCGTCGAAGATCTCGGCCATGATCGTCCTCCCGGCCGGCAGTATTGCCTTGGGGCGCCGCGGATGTATAGACCGGCGGCGCCCGGGCGCGGCGGGGCGATCGGCTCAGCGACCGTCGAGACAATCGGCGATGGCGCTGCCCAGGTTCTCGATCAGCGCAGGGTAAAGCCCCGGTCCGGGGGCAAGCATGACGCCCGCCGGATCGAGCGCCGCGCCGGGGCGGACCCCGCTGGCATCGGCAAGCATGGCGATGCGGCCGGGGTTGCGCCCGACCTCGGGGAACAGGCAGCGGACCTGCCCGGCCTTCAGGATCGCCTGCACCTCGGCCAGACGCGCGGCACCCGGATCTGCGGCATCACCGGCCGCGACATGGGCGGCGATGGTCAATCCGTAATGTCCGGCGAAATAGCCGTAGGCATCATGGGCGACCGCGATCGGAGCATCCGCCGCACCGGCAAGCCGGTCACGCAGCCGCGCGTCCAGAGCGGCGATTTCCACCTGCGCGGATGCTGCATTGGCGTGGTAGGTCGCCGCGTGACCCGGATCGCGCGCCGCCAGCGCCGCCGCGATCAGGTCAAGCCAGTGGCGGGCATTGTCGGGGTCGAGCCAGGCATGCGGATCGGTGCCGGCATGGTCGTGATCTTCACCGCCCGCCTCGGCATGGTCGTCGGCCTCTTCCTCCTCTTCCTCGAAAGGGCGCCGCAGGGTGCCCGGATCGGCAAGAAGCCCCAGCACCTCGGCCTTGCCGGCAAGCCCGAGCGCGCGGTCAAGCCAGGGTGTCATTTCCGGCCCGATCCAGACCACCAGCCCGGCCTCGGCCAGGGCTGCGGCCTGCGAGGGGCGCAACTGATGGCCGTGCGGATCGGCGCCGGGGTCGAGCAGCAGCATCGGCGTGCCGAGATCACCCATCGCCATCGCCACCAGCGACTGCACCGCCGGAATGTCGGTGACGACGCGCGGCACCTCGGCCGGCGCCATGGCGCCGGCAAGGGCGGTGATCGTGGCCAGGGTCAGCGTCGGTGCGAGGTGGCGGCGAGGGCGCATGGCACGGGATCCTTTCGCGGTTGCGGTCTGCGGGGGTGTATCATATGTTATAGCATAACAGGTCAAGCGAAATGTGATAAGATAACATGGCGAGCCGCAAGAAACCGGAACCGGCGACCGCAGGGCAGGGCGCGCTGGCCTTTGCCAGCCATGATCACGCCGGCTGCCGCGGCGATGTCCTTGCCAGGGTCGCGACGCTGAGCCCCGGGGCCGGGATACGGCTGACCCCGGTGCGGCGCCGCACGCTGGAAATCCTGCTGGAATCGCACCGGGCGATGGGCGCCTACGAGGTGCTCGACCGTCTTGCCGCCGAAGGGTTCGGCAGCCAGCCGCCGGTCGCCTACCGCGCGCTCGACTATCTGGTCGAGCACGGGCTGGCGCATCGCATCCGGCGGCTCAATGCCTTTGCCGCCTGCATGAACCCGGGCGACGACCACAGCCCGGTCTTCTTCATCTGCAAGGGCTGCAACGGATTGGCCGAGGCGCCGGCCCGCCCGGTGCGCGCGGCAGTCGAGGCGGCGGCCGGGGCGATCGGCTTCAGCGTCGAGCGCATGACGGTCGAGACGCTTGGCCTGTGCCCCGGTTGCCAGGGGCAGGGGGCATGACCCGGCCCGCCATCCGGCCTGCCACCGGGCCTGCCGCCGGGCCTGCCGCCGCGGCACTGATCTCGGCCAAGGGGCTTGGCGTGCGTCATGGCGGGGTCGCCGTCCTGTCCGGGATCGATTTCGCCATCGCCCCGGGCGAGATCGTCACCATCGTCGGCCCGAACGGATCGGGCAAGTCAACCCTGGTGCGGGCGCTGATCGGGCTGGAACCGGCCGCCCAGGGCCGGGTGACCCGGCGCGCCGGGCTGGGGATCGGCTATGTTCCGCAACGGCTGCACGTCGATGCGGCGCTGCCGATGACGGTGCGCCGGTTCCTGTCACTGCCGGTCCGCGTCCCCGACGACGAGGCCGAGGCGGCACTGGCGCGCTGCGGCGTCACCGGCCTTGGCCCGCGCCAGATGGCATCGCTGTCGGGCGGCCAGTTCCAGCGCGTCCTGCTGGCGCGCGCCCTCTTGTCGCGGCCCGAGATCCTGATCCTCGACGAGCCGACCCAGGGCCTCGACCAGCCCGGCGTCGCCGCCTTCTACCGGCTGATCGAGGAGACCCGCGCCGAGACCGGGGTGGCGGTGCTGCTGGTCAGCCACGATCTGCATGTGGTGATGAGCGCCTCCGACCGGGTGATCTGCCTCAACGGCCATATCTGCTGCGAGGGCGCCCCGCAGGTCGTCTCGGCAGCACCCGAATACCGCGCGCTGTTCGGCTTCGGCACCGGCGGCGCGCTGGCGCTTTACCGCCACGTCCACGATCACGATCACGACCAGCCGCATCGCCACGATGACGGCCATGGCCACCCGCATGGCGCGGCCCCCGAGGACCACCCGCAGGGCCACGAGGCCGGCCATGCCTGAGGATTTCGTGATCCGCGCGGCCCTGGCCGGGATCGGCCTGGCGCTGGCGACCGGGCCGCTCGGTGCCTTCGTGGTCTGGCGCAGGATGGCCTTTTTCGGCGATGCCACCGCCCATGCCGCGATTCTCGGCGTGGTTCTGGCTACCGCCGCATCGCTGCCGCTTTACCTCGGCACGCTGGCGGTGGCGCTGGCGATGGCGCTCAGCGTCACGGCGCTTGGCCGGCGCGGCCATGGCGCCGATACCGCGCTTGGGGTCCTGGCCCATGCGGCGCTGGCCTTCGGGCTGGTCGCGGTCTCTTTCATGCCGGGCCTGCGCAACGATCTGTCGGCCTATCTCTTCGGCGACGTGCTGACGGTGACGCGGGGCGATCTGGTCTGGATCTGGGCCGGCGCGCTTCTGGTCCTCGCCGGGCTGGTCTGGCGCTGGCAGGCGCTGCTGACCACCACGCTCAATGCCGAACTGGCAAGGGCGGCCGGGCTCGACCCGCGGCGCGAGGAACTGGTGCTGACGCTGGCGCTGGCGCTGGTGGTGGCGGTGGCGATCAAGATCGTCGGCGCGCTGATGATCGCGGCGATGCTGATCATCCCGGCCGCCACGGCGCGCAGCTTCGCCCGCACCCCGGAAGGCATGGCGGCTGGGGCGGTGCTGGCCGGGATGCTGGCGGTGCTGGCCGGTCTGGCGGTGTCGATGCGCCTCGACACCCCGGCCGGCCCCTCGATCGTCGCCGTGGCGGCCGGCCTGTTCGCGCTCAGCCTCTTCGCGCTCAGCCTCTTCGAACTCGGCCTCGGCCGGGCCGGCGATCCGCGCCCCGGCACTGGAACAGCGCTGGGCACGGCGCTATCAGGGAGGGAGCAGACCAGCGAGGGCGCAAGCGATGGCCAACCACCTGCATGATGCACTTTTCGCGCCGCATGAGGGCAGCGCCCGGGTCTTTCTCGACCTGCCCGACGGCGGCAGGCTCGACCATGGCACTTTCGCGGCGCTGGCGGCAGGCTTTGCCGGCGCGCTGACCGCGGCCGGGCTTGGCCCCGGCGACCGGGTGGCGCTGCAACTGGACAAAAGCCCGGCGATGCTGGCGCTGATCGCCGGCGCGATCCGGGCCGGCGTGGTCTTCGTGCCGCTCAACCCGGCCTATACCGCCGCCGAAGTCGGCTATTTCGTCGCCGATTCCGGGGCGCGGCTCTTGCTCTGCGATGGCGCCATGCGGGCGGCGCTGGCCCCGGTGGCGGCGCGAAACGGTGCCGCTCTCGCAGTCCTGAACGCCGATGGCAGCGGCAGCTTCGCCGAGGCCGCAACGCCGGGACCGGTCGCGCCGCGCCGGCCGGATGACCTGGCGGCCCTGCTCTATACCTCGGGCACCACCGGCCGCTCGAAAGGCGCGATGCTGAGCCACGCCAACCTTCTGTCGAATGCCGAGGTGCTGGCCGATGCCTGGCGCTTCAGCGACCGCGACGTGCTCCTGCACGCGCTGCCGGTCTTTCATACCCACGGGCTCTTCGTCGCGACCAATGTCGCGCTTCTGGCCGGCGCACGGATGATCTTCCTGCCGAAATTCGACACCGGCGAGGTCATCCGCCAATTGCCGCGGGCCAGCGTGATGATGGGGGTGCCGACCTTCTATACCAGGCTGCTCGACGATCCGCGCCTGACCCGCGAGCTGGTCCGCGGCACCCGGCTCTTCATCTCCGGCTCGGCCCCGCTGCTGGCCGAGACCCACAGCCGGTGGCAGGCGCGCACCGGCCACCGCATCCTCGAACGCTACGGCATGACCGAAACCAACATGAACACCTCGAACCCCTGCGACGGTGAGCGGCGCGCCGGCACCGTCGGCACCGCATTGCCGGGGGTCGCGGTCC
Source organism: Alphaproteobacteria bacterium HGW-Alphaproteobacteria-6 (assembly GCA_002841115.1). GTDB lineage: Bacteria > Pseudomonadota > Alphaproteobacteria > Rhodobacterales > Rhodobacteraceae > Albidovulum. Next base: position 15,994 of record PHEC01000049.1, read on the forward strand.
GGATCCGCGACGACGCCGGTCGGGACCTGCCCCAAGGCGAGATCGGCAGCATCGAGGTGCGCGGCCCCAACGTCTTTCAGGGCTACTGGAAGATGCCCGAAAGGACCGCCGCCGAATTCCGCTCCGACGGCTACTTCATCACCGGCGATCTCGGGGTCATCGACGCGGATGGCTATCTCACCATCGTCGGCCGCGCGAAGGACCTGATCATCTCGGGCGGGTTCAACGTCTACCCCAAGGAGGTCGAACTGGCCCTCGATGCCCTGCCCGGCATCCGGGAAAGTGCTGTGATCGGCGTGCCGCATCCCGACCTCGGCGAGGCGGTCGTCGCCGTCGTGGTGCCCGAGACCGGAACCGCGCCCGATGCCGCGGCCATTCTCGCGGCACTCGGCGCGCAGCTTGCCAGGTTCAAGCAGCCACGGCACCTCGGCTTTCGCGACGCGCTGCCGCGCAACAGCATGGGCAAGGTCCAGAAGACCGTCCTGCGCGACGACCTCAGGGACACCTTCGCGCCCTGACTTCTTCTGTTCCAAAATACCTCGGGGTCCGGGGCAGCGCCCCGGCCTTCAGCGCCCCGGCCTTCAGCCCCGATCACGCAATCATCAGCGCCCGACCCCCGCATAGGCCTGAAACCCCGCAGCCTGCGCATCGGCGGCGGAATAGACGTTGCGCAGGTCGGCCATCCGCGGCACCGCCATGGCGGCGGCCAGACGTGCCAGGTCAAGCGCGCGGAACTCGTTCCACTCGGTCAGGATCACCACCACATCGGCGCCCTCGGCCGCGTCATAGGCATCCTCCAGCCAGCTCACCCCGGGCAACAGCGGCTCGCCCTCGCGCCGACCCTGCGGATCGACGACGCGGACCCTGGCACCGCCGCCTACCAGCGCCGGCACGATGGTCAGCGCCGGTGCGTCGCGCATGTCGTCGGTGTTGGGCTTGAAGGTGACGCCAAGCACCGCCACCACCTTGCCGTTGACCGACCCGCCGCACAGCTCGACCACCTTCTCGACCATCCGCCGCTTGACCTCTTCGTTGACCTTGATGACGGTCTCGACGATCTGCATCGGGCTTGCGTGTTCCTGGCCGATCCGGGCCAGCGCCGTGGTGTCCTTCGGAAAGCACGAGCCGCCATAGCCCGGCCCGGCATGCAGGAACTTGTTGCCGATCCGCCCGTCAAGCCCGATCCCCTTGGCGACCTGCTTCACATCGGCGCCGACCTTTTCGCAAAGCCGCGCGACCTCGTTGATGAAGGTGATCTTGGTGGCGAGAAAGGCGTTGGCGGCATATTTGATCAGTTCCGCCGTCTCGAGATCGGTATAGAGCACCGGGAACTCGCGCAGGAAAAGCGGCCGGTAGACCTCGCCCATCACCTTCTTCGCGCGCTCCGAGGTGACGCCGACGACAACCCGGTCAGGGCGCATGAAATCGTCGATCGCCGCGCCTTCGCGCAGGAACTCGGGGTTCGAGGCAACGTCGAATCCGGCCGCCGGTGCGGCCTTTTCGATCACCGCGCGCACCGCGGCATTGGTGCCGACCGGCACGGTCGATTTCGTCACCACCACCGCGTAGCCGGTCAGCGCATCGGCGATTTCCTCGGCCGCCGCCATCACATAGCTGAGGTCGGCGTGCCCGTCGCCGCGCCGGGTCGGGGTGCCGACGGCGATGAAGACCGCATCGGCGCCAGCGACCGCGGCGGCCAGATCGCCGGTGAACGACAGCCGGCCGGCGGCGACATTCTTTGCCATCAGCGCCTCGAGCCCCGGCTCGTAGATCGGCACCACCCCGCCGGTCAGCATCTCGATCTTGCGCGGGTCCTTGTCGACGCAGACCACGCGGTGGCCGAAGTCGGACAGGCAGACGCCCGAAACCAGGCCGACATAGCCGGTGCCGATCATCGCAATTTTCATGCCGGTGGCTCCATCGTCGCTGCGTGCCCTGACCTTGCCGCACTGATGGACCGCGCCGGCGCAGCCTGTCAACGCCGGCGCCGCGCCTTGTCGCCGGCCTGCCCCGTTATTGCCACGGTTGCGTGCACAGTCCAGAGTGGTGGGCGCACCTGTGCGCGCAGGAAGAACGATGACGAAGGATCCCGACCGATGACCAGGCCGTTGCTTGCCCTTGTCCTCGCCGCGACGGCGGCGCTTTGCGCGGCGCCGGCGATGGCGGCGGCCTGCGGCCCTGCCCTGCCGGCCGGCGCCGATGCGCTGATCGAGGCCGGTGGCAGGATCGACCAGGACCGGATCGACGCCGCCATCCGCGCCGAGGTCAACCATCACCGCTGCAAGGCGGGCCTGTCCGGGCTGGCGGCGGCCAAGGGACTGCGCCGGGTGGCCGGCACCCATGCCGGCTGGATGGCGCGGTCCGGCGATCTGTCGCATCGCTCGACCGTGGCCGGCCAGGCGACGACGCTGGCGCGGCTGAAGGCATCGGGCCTGCGGTTCCGCGCCGGGTCCGAGAACATCGGCTATCTGGCCCGCTACCGGATCGACGGCGCGCCCTTCCGCATCCGGGACGCCGCCTCCTGCGGCTTCGCCGATCCGTCGGGCCGGCCGATCCCGCCGCACAGCTATGGCTCGCTGGCGCGCCAGATCGTCAGCCTGTGGATGCAGTCACCGACCCATCGGCGCAACATCCTCGACCCCAAGGTCTCGAAAGTCGGCTCGGCGATCGGCTTTGATGCCGCCGCCCCCAATTGCGGGCGCTTCTATGTGTCGCAGAGTTTCGCCGGATGAGATCGGTGCGGCGGAACCACAGTCGGCCCGCGGATCGGCGGGATATCCCCACGGGCGCGGGAATTCCCTTTGCTTCCGCCTCAGATTGTGCTTCCCTCATCGGGAAGGCCGCGCCCAAAGGCGGCCCGTCTGTGGTCTGAGCGGAGTTGTGACATGAAGAAAATTGCAAGTATTGCGGCGATTCTCGCCCTTTCGGCGGGTTCGGCGCTCGCCGGCGGCCTGTCGGCCCCGGTGGTCGAGGGCGAGCCGGTCGTGGTCGAGGATAATGCCACTTCGGGCAACGGGCTTCTGGTGCCCGGCCTTCTGGCGCTGGCGCTGATCGGCGCCGCGGTGGCGGCTTCGGATGGCGGCGGCGGCTCGTCGGGTTCGACCAACCCGGGCTGATCCGGCGACCGTCGGTTCGATCGTGATCCGGCGCAACTTCGGTTGTGCCAGGGCCGGGATGCAGCAGCGTCCCGGCCGTTTCGCATGTCGCGCCGGGCTTTGGCAGGGCTGCGACCCGGGGCCGGGCCGCAGCCCGGATCAGGGCCGGGCCAGTTGCGCCGCGACATGGCCGATGCCGGGGCTGACCCACTGGCGCGACATCGCGATCGTGCCGTCGGCGGTCACCCAGTAATTGTTGGTCACCACCTGCGATCCGGCCGCACAGCGTTCATCCATGCGGATCGTCGACCACGACCGGCCGGCAAAGGGAAAGTCCTGCGCCCCGGCCGGGCTGACCGTGCAGCGCATTGCCAGCGCCCGCTCGATCCCCTCGCCGTCGAGATGGCGCCAGACCCGCCCGGCCTCGCCGCCGCGCCGGCCGTGGATCAGCCGGGCCACCTCTGCGACATCGGCCGACATCAGGTCATCGCCGGTGCCCCGGGTCGCGACCAGGATGCCGCTCCGATAGCTCAGGGTCTGTTTCTGCGCCGTGGCATAGGTGCGCACCGCGCCGTTGCGGCCGAACTCGCCCAGCGCCGCGATCAGGCCCGACCGCTCGATCTGAACGAAGATCACCGAGCGGTCGGTCAGCGCCATCGCCTTTCTGACCGTGCCCTCGGGATCAGAGGGGACGGCCGGCGCCGCGGGCTTGCCGCCGCCCTGCACCGCCTGCCGCATCTGGGTGGCGAATTGCGTGGCGATCCGGCCGGTCTCGGTGCCGCGCGGGTCGCTGCCGCAGGCGGCCAGCAGC
>PHEC01000050.1 GCA_002841115.1 Alphaproteobacteria bacterium HGW-Alphaproteobacteria-6
CGCTGGCCGAGGCGCGGGCCCTTCTCGCCGCGCTCGGAGCACTTGACGGCACCGGGGCGGTCACCGCCCATGGCCGGGCGCTGGCGGCGCTGCCGCTGCACCCGCGGCTTGGCCACATGCTGGTGACCGCCGGGCCATCGGCGGCGATGCTGGCCGCCCTGCTGGCTGACCGCGACCCCTGCCGGGGGGCGGGCGCCGATATCGGCATCAGGCTGGCCGCCCTGCATGGGCGAGGCACGCCGCCCGGCACCGATCCCGCCTCCCTGGCCCGGATCCGCGACGAGGCGCGCCGGCTGGCCCGGCTGGTTGGCGCGACGAAGGCGCCGCCCGACAGCGCCGGGATGGCGGCACTCGCCTATCCCGACCGGATCGGGCTGCGCCGGCCGGGCGGCCCGGCGCGCTATGTCCTCTCGGGTGGCAAGGGCGCGGTGATCGACGAGGCCGATCCCCTAGCCCGCGCCCGGCTGATCGTCGCGACCGACCTTGACGGCGACCAGCGCGAGGCCCGGCTGCGCCAGGGCGCGGAACTGTCAGAGGCGACGCTCCGCCGGCTTTACGGCGCCGGGATCGGCTGGCACCAGACCTGCCGATGGTCGCGCCGCGAGGGCCGGGTGCTGGCGCGGCGCCAGGAACGCTTCGGCGCGCTGGTGCTGACCGATGCCCCCTGGCCCGATACCCCGCCCGAGGCGATCGCGGCGGCCGCCCTTGACGGGCTGCGCCAGACCGGCCTGCCGGAAAGCGACGCGGCCCGGCTCATGCGGGCGCGGGCCGCCTTTCTGGCCCGTGAAGGCGCCGAGTTGCCGGCGCTCGACGATGCCGCGCTTTTCGACGGGGCCGATACGCTGATCCTGCCCTTTCTCGCCGGGCGGCGCAGCGCCGCCGATCTGGCCGCCCTCGATCTGACCGGCCCGCTTCTGGCCGCCCTTGGCCACGGCGGGCGGGCGACGCTCGACCGGCTGGCGCCGGCAAGCTACACCACGCCGCTTGGTCGCAAGGTGGCGATCGATTACGGCGGCGATCACCCGGCGATCGCGCTGCGCCTGCAGGAGATGTTCGGCACCACCGAACACCCGGTGGTCGGGCCGCGCCGCCTGCCGCTCCGGATCACGCTTCTGTCGCCGGCCGGGGCGCCGGTGCAGGTCACGCTTGATCTGCCGCGCTTCTGGGCCACCTCCTACGGCGAGGTGCGCAAGGCGATGCGCGGCCAGTATCCCAAGCACCCCTGGCCCGAGGATCCGGCCGCCGCCGCCCCGACGCTGCGCGCCAAGCCGCGGGCGCGTTAGGGCACCAGCCGCAAAGCGGCAAAGGGCGCCACCCGCCAAGCGCAGCCGCGCCTCAGCCCCGCGCCGCAGTCAGCTCATCCCAGCAGGCCAGCGCATGGCCAGTATACATCACCGCCGGGCCGCCACCCATCTGGATCGCCACGCCCAGCACATCGACCAGTTCCTCGCGGCTCGCCCCGGCCTTGATCAGCGCCTCGACGTGAAAGTTGATGCAAGGCTCGCAGCGCAGCGCCAGGGCCATGCCGAGGGCGATGAATTCCTTCTCCTTGCGCCCCAGCGGGCCGCTGTCCATCACCCCTTTGGTCAGCGCCGAAAATCCCGTCGTCGCCGCCGGCGCCGCCTGGTAAAGCGCGCGCAACTCGCCGCGCATCGTGCCAATCTTGTCGCCGTAGCCCATCGCCCGTCTCCAAAAGCCAGTGTTCCCCGCTCGGTCGCACGGGCCGGGCCGGGCGGCCTTGACCTGCGTCAAGTCATTCGATTTTCGGAATCTGTCTGCGGCACCACCGCTCAGCCGGCCCCCGCACGCAACACGAAGGCGAGGTTGTTTGCCGGCATCTCGATCCGCTCGGCAAGCACAAGCCCCAGGGCCGCCGCCTGCGTCACGACCCAGCCGTCGTCCTTGTAGCCGATCGCCGCATCCTGGGCGCGCAGGCTGGCGTCAAAGCGCGCATCGCCTTCGCTGGTCAGAAGACCGTCGCGGCGGAAGGGACCGTAGATCAGCGCGGTGCCGTCCGGCGCCAGCGCGCCGGCAATGCCGCTGAGGACCGCTGCCGCCTCGGCCGCGCTGATCAGATGCAGAAGGTTGACCACCTGCACCAGCGCATAGCCGCCGGGCCCGGCGGTCCAGCCCGGCGCGCCGGCATCAAGCATCAGCGGCGGGCGCAAGTTGGCCAGCCCCGCCGCCGCCACCCAGGCGCGGATGCTCACCAGCGCCTCGGGGTTGGCATCGCTCGGCTGCCAGTCGAGCGCCGGGAAGGCGGCGGCGAACCGTGCTATATGCTGGCCGGTGCCGCTGGCGATCTCCAGCACCCGGCCCGAAGGCGGGACGATGCGGCGCAGCACCGCCAGAATCGCCTCGGCGTTGCGCTCGGCCGAGGGTGCGAGGCGGCGCCCGTCGCCGGTGGCGATCGCGGCGCTGTCGGGCAGGGAAAGCTTGCGCACCATGATGGTTCTCCTCAGCCGAACCGCGCCGGCGACAAGGCCGCCACGGTTGCCCCGTCCAGGTCCGGCGCCCGCCCGCCGATCAGGTCGGCGACCAGACCGCTGGCCGCCGGCGCGGTCTGAAAGCCGTAGCCGCCCTGCCCGGCCAGCCAGAAGAAACCCGGCACCTGCCGGTCCGGTCCGATCACCGGCACCCGGTCGGGCGCGAAGGTCCTGAGCCCGGCCCAGGTTGCCAGCGGCCGCGTCACCTCGGGGGTGACATGCGCCTGATAGCGCGCCAGCCCCTCGGCCAGAACCATGTCGTCGGGCCAGGCATCATGCGGATGGCTCGCATCCTCCTCGGCCGGCGAGACGATCAGCGCCCCGGCGTCAGGCTTGGCATACCAGGTCTCGCCGGCGCCGAAGATCATCGGCCAGCGCGACACATCATGGCCGCCCGGTGCGGCGATCCGCACCATCGAGCGACGCAGGGGCGTGAGGCCGAGCGGCGCTACCCCGGCCATCGCCGCCACCGCATCGGCCCAGGGCCCGGCGGCATCGACCAGAAGCCGGCCGCTGACCTCGCCCGCCGGCGTCACCACCGCCCAGCCGCCCGCCAGCCGGCGGATCGAGGATACCCGCGCCGCGGTGACGATCCGCCCGCCGGCCGCCTTCGCGGTCCGGGCGTAATGCTGGATCAGCCGATCGGTGTCGATATCCCAGGCGTGATCGCCGTAGGCGGCATGGGCCAGCGTCGCCGGATCGAGGATCGGCACCATGGCGCGCGCCTCGTCCGGGCCGATCGGCACCATCGCCATCGCCGCGACATCGGCGGCAAAGGCCGCGCCCCCGTCATGGTCGGCGACGATCATCATGCCGCGCGGCGAAAGCACCCCGCCCGCCGCCGCGCGCAAGGCGCCGGCACCGGCATGCGACAGCGCCACCACCGGCGCCAGCCCGTAGTTCGGCTCATAAAGCGCGGCCGAGCGGCCCGAGGCGTGATGGGCAAGCTGATCCTCGGCCTCAAGCAGCAGCACCCGGCCCAGCCCCGACAGGCTGGCCGCCGCCGAGATACCGGCAATGCCGCCGCCGATGATCAGGAAATCACAATCCATGCCGCCCCCCGACGCTCACAGGAACCCGCGGCCGCGCAGCAAGGGCTCGACCCCCGGCATCCGGCCGCGAAAGGCGGCATAAAGGGCGGCCGCATCCGCCGACCCGCCGGCCGACAGGATATGGCGTTCCAGCCGCGCCGCGGTATCGGGATCGAAGGGATCGCCGGCCTCGCGGAAGGCGTCGAAGGCGTCGGCGTCCATCACCTCGGACCACATGTAGCTGTAATAGCCCGAAGAATAGCCGTCACCGGCAAAGACATGGGCGAAATGCGGGGTGGCGTGGCGCATCCCGATGGCGCGCGGCATGGCGATTTCCGCCAGCACCTCGGCCTCGCGCGCCACCGGGTCGGCGGGGGCTGCGCCCTCGTGGAAGGCCAGATCGACCAGCGCCGAGGCGACATATTCGACGGTGGCGAAACCCTGATCGAAACGCGCCGCCGCCAGCAGCCGGTCGCGCAGGTCGCCAGGCATCGGCGCCCCGGTCAGGACATGGCGGGCGTGGCTGTCCAGCACCTCGGGCACCTCCAGCCAATGCTCGAATAGCTGGCTTGGCAGTTCGACGAAATCGCGCGCCACGGCGGTGCCGGCGATCATCGGATAGGTCACGTCCGACAGCATCGCATGCAGTGCATGGCCGAACTCGTGAAACAGCGTGCGCGCGTCATCCCAGGACAGAAGTGCCGCCGCCGCCTCGGCCGGCCGGGCGAAGTTGCAGACATTGACGATGACCGGGCGAATATCGCCGCCGAGCTTGCGCTGGCTGCGAAACGACGATGACCAGGCGCCCGAGCGTTTCGAGGGCCGGGCGAAATAATCGCCAATGAAGACCGCGACGTGGCGGCCATCGCGACTGACCTCCCAGGCGCGCGCCTCGGGGTGGTAAAGATCGGCCTCGATGGCGCGGAACCTCAGCCCGAAAAGCCGCCCGGCGCAGTCGAAGGCCGCGCCGATCATCGCGTCGAGCGAGAGGTAGGGCTTCAGCCGCTCCTCGTCGAGGTCATGCTCGGCCAGACGGCGGCGCTCGGCGTAGTGGCGCCAGTCCCAGGGCGCCAGATCGCCGTTGATGCCGTCATCGTGCATCATTGCGCCCAGCACCTGCGCATCGGCTTCGGCCGCCGCCCGCGCCGGCTGCCAGACCTGCATCAGAAGGTCGCGCACCGCGCCCGGAGTGCCGGCCATCTCGGGCTCGAGCTTGTAGTCGGCGAAACTGGCGTAGCCGAGAAGGGCCGCGCGTTCGTGCCGGAGCGCCAGGATCTCGGCGGCAATGGCGCGGTTGTCGGTCGCCCCGCCGCCGGCACCGCGCGCCGCCCAGGCACGCCAGGCGACCTCGCGCAACTCGCGGCGCGGCGAGAATTGCAGGAACGGCACGATCAGCGACCGGCCAAGCGTCAGCGCATGGCCGGCCAGCCCGCGTTCGGCCGCCGCCGCCGCCAGACCCTGCACCAGAAAGTCCGGCAGGCCCGCCAGATCGCCCGCCGCCAGCGCCAGCACCCAGTCGCGCTCATCCGCCAGCAGGTTTTGCGAGAACGCCGTCGACAGCACCGCCAGCCGTTCCCGGATCGCCGCCATCCGCGCCTTGCCGGCGCCGTCCAGCCCGGCCCCGGCGCGGATGAACATCCGCCGGTAAAGCATCAGCACCTGTGCCTCTTCGGCATCGAGGCCGAGACCGTCGCGATCCGACCAGAGCGCCTCGATCCGTTCGAAAAGCGCCGCGTTCGAGGTGACCTCGGACGAGAAGGCCGACAGCTTCGGCGCCAGATCGCGCTGCAACGCCTCGCGCGCCGGCGTGCTGTCGGCCCCGGCGAGGTTGAAGAACACCGCCGCCACCCGGTCCAGCGTCGCCTCGGCCATCTCGAGGGCTGCGATGGTGTTGGCGAAATCGGGCGGCGCCTCCTGCCCCGCGATCCGCGCCACCTCGGCCCGCGCCTCGGCGAGCGCGGCCTCAAAGGCGGGCGCGAAATCCGCGTCGCGGATCAGGGCGAAGGGCGGCAGCGCGAAATCGCCGGTCCAGGGGGCAAGCAGCGGGTTGGTCATCGGCATCTCCTTGACGCCCAGACCCTAGCGTCTGTCTGGCGCGAATAGAAGCGCCAGACAGAGACTCTCATCGTCGCCTGTCTTTCGGCAAAACCGGTTGCCACTTTTGCCGGACCGGCGCCGGCGCGCGCCGGGTGCCAGAGCCCCTCAGCCCGATTTCAGCCTGAGCCGCGCCTCGATCCGGCGCAGCACCAGCGACAGCGAAACCGTCATCACCAGATAGATCAGCGCGACGACATTATAGGTCTCGAAATAGCGGAAATTGCCGGCCGCGGCGATCTTGCCCAGCTGCGTCACATCGGTGACGCCGAGGACCGAGACCAGCGAGCTGTCCTTGACCATCGCCACGAAGTCATTGCCCAGCGGCGGCAGGATGGTGCGGAAGGCCTGCGGAAAGACGATATAGCGAAACTGCTGCCAGCGGCTCAGGCCCAGCGCCTCGGCCGCCTCGATCTGACCGCGCGCCACCGCCTCGAGCCCGGCGCGGAAGACCTCGGCGATGAAGGCCGAATAGGCGATGGTCAGCGCGATCACCGCCCGCCACAGAAGCGACACGTCGCGGGTGCGCAAGGGATCAAGGCCCAGGGGCCCGGTCAGCCAGTTCCAGGCCGCCACCGCCGCCGGCGTCGCGGCGAAGGCGACATAGAGCAAAAGCACGATGATCGGCACACCGCGCACCACCTCGACGTAAAGCCGCGCCGCCTGGCGCAGCACGACATGGCGCGACAGCAAGGCAACCGCCAGCACCAGGCCGAGGGCCGCCGCCAGGGCGAAGGCGACGACGGTGACATAGACGGTAATGCCGATGCCTTTGGCCAGCGTCGCCAGAACCTGCGCGTAGATAGCACTCGACTGGACCTGCCAGAACGCCCACGCCGCCACCCCGGCCAATATGACCAGCCACCAGGGAAAATCCCCGTCCCTTGCCCTGTCGCGGTTCATCGCGAAAAACTTGCCCTGTCGCGGTTCATCGCGAAAAACTTGCCCTGTCGCGGTTCATCGCGAAAAACTTGCCCCGTCGCGATTCATCGCGATGCACTCGCCCTGTCGCGGTTCATCGCGAAGACCCGGCGCGGTGGCTGGCGGGCCGCGCCGCCGGCCTCACTCGCCCATCACGAAATCAAGCAGCCATTTCTTGTTGATCGCCTCGATCGTGCCATCGGCCTTCATCTCGGCGATGGCGGCATCGACCGGCGCCACCAGATCCGAGCCCTTGGGGAAGATGAAGCCGAAATCCTCGGCACCCAGCGGGCTGCCGACGATCTTCAGCCCGCCGTCCGAGGCCGCGACATAGCCGTTGGCCGCGGTGCCGTCGGTCAGCACCAGATCGACATCGCCGGCGCGCAACGCCTCGACCCCGGCACCGAAAGTCTCGAAAAGCTTCATCCGCGGATTGGATTCGTTGCCGTCCAGCACCTCGTAGATGCCGACGAAATAGGGCGTGGTGCCAGGCTGCGCGGCAATCAGCAGGTCGGGATCGGCCGCGAAGGACGCCGCATCGTCAAAGCGCGCCTCGTCGCCGCGCACCAGCATCATCATCTCGGAGCGCATGTAGGGGTCAGAGAAATCGACCATCGCCTTGCGGTCGTCGCGGATGGTGATGCCGGTCATGCCGATGTCGTATTGCGCCGCCGAGACGCCGGGGATCATCGCATCCCAGCTGGAGTTCTCGTAGCGCACGGTGATGTTCAACCGCTTCGCGATCTCGGCCATCGCGTCATATTCCCAGCCCACCGCCTGACCGGCGGCATCGACGAACTGCAAGGGCGGATAGGCGTTCTCGATCACCACGACCACCTCGCGCCCGTCAAGGTCGGGCACCTCGGCAAGGGCGGATGTGGCGAAAAGCGCGGCAAGGCCGGCAAGGCCGGCAAGGGCGGCGGCGGCAGGTTTCATCGAAAGGCTCCCCAGGGTTCGGTGACAAGAACAGATCGGCGCCGAGATTACGGCGCCGCGGCGGGCCTGTCCAGCACCACCGGGGCGCTTCAGCCCGCCGCCGCCGGCCCGCCGATCCCGCCGCAGACCGCGCAGCCGGCGGCCCGCTTCAGCGTGATCTGCCGGCTTTCACCGTAAAGCCCGTCATGGATCAGGAGCCGGCCGCGCAGCGATGCCCCGGCGCCGGTGATCTCCTTGATCGCCTCAAGCGCCATCATCGTGCCAAGGACACCGGGCAGCGCACCGACCACCCCGGCCTCGGCGCAAGCCGGCGCCAGCCCGTCGGCCGGGCGCTCGGGGAAGATGCAGGCATAACAGGGCGCGCCGCGCGCCGGGTCGTAAAGGCTGATCTGCCCCTCCCACTGGCTGATCGCCGCCGAGATCAGCGGCTTGCCGGTCGCCACCGCCGCCGCGTTCACCAGAAGGCGCGTGTCGAAATTGTCCGACCCGTCGAGGATCAGGTCATAGCCGGCGAAAAGCGCCGGCGCCTCGGCCGCGATCAACCGCCGCTCATGAGGCTCGACCGCGACATGGGGATTGAGCGCGATCATCTGCGCCGCGGCCGAGCGGACCTTGGCCACACCGATCCGCGCATCGGTGTGGATCACCTGGCGCTGCAGGTTCGAGCGCGACACCCGGTCATCGTCGATCACCCCGATCGTGCCGACCCCGGCCGCCGCCAGATAAAGCAGCGCGGGCGAGCCGAGCCCGCCGGCGCCGATCACCAGAACCCGCGCCTGCTTCAGCCGACGCTGCCCCATGCCGCCGACCTCGCGCAACACGATATGACGCGCATAGCGGTCAAGCTCGGCCTCTGAAAACACCCCCTGCTCGACCGGCTGCGGCGCCTCCTTCGCCCGCGATCTCAACAAGGCCAGGACATGGCGATAGCCCAGCACCAGCGCCGCGACCACCCCCACCGCGCCCCAGCTGCCGGCATCACCGCCCAGCGTGCGGGCGATCGCATGGCCCGCCGGCAAAACCAGGTGCGCCAGCAGCACCGCGACCCAGAGAAGCACCAGCATCAGCCCCAGCACCCGCCCCGGCACCCGCAGCACCAACCCCAGCGCCAGCAGCCCGGCGGCAACCGCCAGCACCGTCATCGCCGCCCCGTCGAGCCGAAGCCACCGGCGCCGCGCGCGGTCTCGCCAAGCACCGCCACCTCGACAAATTCCGCCTGCACCACCGGCGCCACCACCAGCTGCGCGATCCGCTCGCCATGCGCGATGACCACCGCATCGGCGCCGAGATTGATCAGCAACACCCCGAGCGGCCCGCGATAGTCGCTGTCGATGGTGCCGGGCGTGTTCGGCATCGACAGGCCATGCCTCAGCGCCAGACCCGAGCGTGGCCGGACCTGCCCCTCGAACCCCTGCGGGATCGCCAGCCTGAGCCCGGTCGGCACCAGTCGCCGCTCCATCGGCCGCAGTTCCAGCCCCGCCGCCCGCTCCGCCGCCGGCAGGTTGGCGCGAATATCGGCCCCCGCCGCCCCGGCGGTCGCGCAACCGGGCAGCGGCACCGCCGGATCGGCCCAATCCTCGCGCAAAACCCCGATCACCGGACCCATCCTGCCCCTTTCATCTTGGCACAAATACCTCCGCGCGGAGCGCCTCAGCCGGCGCCGCCCGATGCCAGCGCCTCGGCGATCCGCCCCGCCAGCCGCCGCGCCACCTCGTCCTTGGGCAGCCGCGGCCAGTCCTCGGCGCCGGCTTCGGTGACCAGCGTCACCGCGTTCTCGGTCCCGCCCATGATCCCGGTCGCCGGGCGCACGTCATTGGCGACAATCCAGTCGCAGCCCTTGCGCAACCGCTTGGCCGTCGCCTGCGCCACCACGTCGTCGGTCTCGGCGGCAAAACCCACCACCAGCCGCGGCCGCCCCTCGGAAAGGCCGGCGACGGTGGCCAGGATGTCGGGGTTCTCGGCGAACTCGAACACCGGCGCGCGACCCGAGCCATCCTTCTTCAGCTTCGCGCCCGAGGCATTGACCACACGCCAGTCGGCCACCGCCGCCGCCATCACCGCCGCATCGGCCGGAAGCGCCGCGCGCACCGCGTCGAACATCTCGGCCGCGGTCTCGACCCGGACCACCGCCACCCCGCCCGGCGCCGGCACCGCCGCCGGCCCGGTGATGAAACTCACCCGCGCGCCAAGGTCGCGCAGCGCCCGCGCCAGCGCCGCCCCCTGCGCCCCGGACGAGCGGTTGGCGATATAGCGCACCGGATCGACCGGCTCATGCGTCGGCCCCGAGGTGACGATGACATGGCGCCCGGCCAGCGGCCCCTCGCCCAGCGCCGCCTCGATCGCGGCGACGATCGCCAAAGGCTCGGCCATCCGCCCCGGCCCGTATTCGCCGCAGGCCATGTCGCCCTCGTCCGGGCCGACAAAGCGGACATCATCGGCCCGAAGCGTCGCGATATTGCGCTGGGTCGCGCGGTGCAGCCACATCCGCACATTCATCGCCGGCGCCACCAGCACCCGCTTGTCGGTCGCCAGCAGCAGCGTCGAGGCCAGATCGTTGGCATGGCCCCCGGCCATCTTCGCCAGCAGATCGGCGGTCGCCGGCGCCACCACCACCAGATCGGCGGCGCGGCTCAACTCGATATGGCCCATCTCGGCCTCGTCGGTCAGATCGAACAGGTCGCGGTGACATTTCGCCCCGGCAAGGGCCGCGACCGACAGCGGCGTGACGAACTCCTCGCCGGCCCGGGTCAGGACCGGCACCACCGCCGCGCCGCGCTCGCGCAGCCGCCGGATCAGATCCAGCGCCTTGTAGGCGGCGATGCCGCCGCCGATGACCAGCAAGATGCGCTTTGACGACAGCATGGGGCCTCTCCCGCTCACCTTGCAAGGATTAGGTCGCCCCCGCCCCGATGACAAGCCGCCTGACCCCGCCGCCGCCGATCATCGCCGGTGAACCGGATCATCACAAAGCATGACGTGCGCCCGATGGCCCGGCCGGCTAATCTGCACCAAAACACCGGGAGCATCACGACCATGACCTATGACCTCGCCATCGGCGATCGCAGCTATTCCAGCTGGTCGCTCAGGGGCTGGCTTCTCCTCGCGCGTTTCGGCCTGCCGGTCAGGGTGCATACCGGCGTGCTTTACACCGACGACTTCGCCCGCCTGCTCGGCGGCTTCGCCCCCGCCCGCCAGGTGCCGGCGATCCGCACCCCGGAAGGCGAGGTGGTGGGCGAGACCATCGCCATCGCCGAGACGCTGCATGAACGCCACCCCGAGGCCGGGATCTGGCCCGCGGATCCCGCCGCCCGCGCCATGGCGCGTTACATGGCGGCCGAGATGCACGCCGGCTTCACCGCGCTGCGCGGCGATTGCCCGATGAACCTCCTGACCAGCTACACCGACAGCGCGCCCCGGCCCGAGGTCCTTGCCGACCTGGCCCGGATCGAGGCGATCTGGGCCCGCGCCCGCGCGCGGTTCGGCGCGACCGACCCCGAGGGCAGCCCCTGGCTTTTCGGGCGCTACTCGGCGGCAGACGCCTTCTTCGCCCCGGTCGCGACCCGGATCGCCACCTACAACCTGCCGGTCTCGGCGCAGGCCGCGGCCTATGTCGCCGCCCATCTCGCCGATCCGGCGTTCCGCCGCTGGCGGGCGATGGGCCGGGCGGAAAACCTGGTCCAGCCGAGTTACGCGAAACCCTACCCCGAACGCCCCTGGCCCGGCCCGGCGCCGCTGCCGGCCGCGATCGCCGACGGGCCATCGGAAAATCCCGCCTGCCCCTATTCCGGCAAGCCGGTCAGCGTTTTTCTGCGCCTCGACGGCCGGGTCTGGGGCTTTTGCAACCGCTTTTGCCGCGACAAGACCCTCGCCGACCCCGAAGCCTGGCCCGCCTTCATGGCGATGGTGGCCCGTTAACCATTCCTAAACCGTCGCCGGGCTAGCCGTTAACCAATCGGCAGGGGACGGCAGATGGTCGCGCGCACCTACACGGTGGCATTCGAAGGGGTCGAGGCGCGCATCGTCGAGGTGCAATGCGCGCTTGCCGCCGGGATGCCGGCCTTCTCGGTGGTCGGCCTGCCCGACAAGGCGGTGTCGGAGGCACGCGACCGGGTCCGCGCCGCCCTCGCCGCGCTGTCGATCGCGCTGCCGTCGAAACGGATCACCGTCAACCTCTCGCCGGCCGACCTGCCCAAGGAGGGTTCGCATTTCGACCTGCCGATCGCACTGGCACTGCTGGCCGCAATCGACATCCTGCCGCGCGAAGAGGTCGAAGGCACGGTGGCGCTGGGCGAATTGTCGCTCGACGGCCGGCTGGTGCCGGTGATCGGTGCGCTGCCGGCGGCGATGGCGGCGGCCGAGCATGAACGGATTCTCCTGTGCCCCAGGGCCTGCGGGCCCGAGGCCGCCTGGGTCGGCGCCACCCCGGTGATTGCCGCCGCCACCCTGACCGAGGTGCTGCGCCACTATACCGGCCAGGCGCCGATCACGCCTTCGACCCCCGGCGAGGTGACGCGCGATCACGGCGCGCCGGATCTGTGCGACGTCAAGGGCCAGGAACGCGCCAAGCGGGCGCTCGAGATTGCGGCGGCCGGGCGCCATCACCTGCTGATGGTCGGCTCGCCCGGCGCCGGCAAGTCGATGCTGGCCGCCCGGATCCCCGGCATCCTGCCGCCCTTGACCCCGGTCGAGGCGCTGGAAACCTCGATGATCCATTCGCTGTCAGGGCTGCTCGACGAGGGCGGGATCAGCCGGACCCGGCCCTTCCGCGAACCCCATCACACCGCCTCGATGGCGGCAATCGTCGGTGGCGGGCGCGGCGCCAGACCCGGCGAGATCAGCCTGGCGCATAACGGGGTGCTGTTTCTCGACGAATTTCCCGAGTTTCCGCGCGCGGTGCTGGAAACCCTGCGCCAGCCGATCGAAAGCGGCGAGGTCGTGGTGGCGCGCGCCAATGCCCATGTCCGCTATCCCTGCCGGTTCCTGCTGGTCGCAGCGGCGAACCCGTGCAAATGCGGCTACCTCGCCGATCCCGCGCGGTCCTGCGCGCGGGTGCCGCAATGCGGGGCCGATTACCTCGGCCGGATCTCGGGGCCGCTGATGGACCGGATCGACCTGCGGGTCGAGGTGCCGCCGGTCGCCTACAGCGACCTCGACCTGCCGCAGACCGCCGAGGCCTCAGCCACGGTGGCCCTGAGGGTCGCCGCGGCGCGCGACCGCCAGACCGCGCGCTTCGCCGCCCACCCCGCGGTGCGGGTCAACGCCGAGGCCGGGGGCCAGTTGCTGGAGGATGTCGCAAGCCCGGACGCCGAGGGGCGCGCGCTGCTGGCCCGCGTCGCCGAACGCTTCGGCCTGTCGGCGCGCGGCTATCACCGCATCCTGCGGGTGGCGCGCACCATCGCCGACCTCGCCGGTTCCGATCCTGTCCGCCAGCCGCATGTCGCCGAAGCGGTCAGCTTTCGCATCGGCATGCTCAAAGAGACCTGATCCACCCCGCCAGATCGCGCAGTGTCGCGCCCGCCTCGGGCAGGATGTTGTGAAACATCGGCCAGACATGCGGATGGTCGGGCCTGACATGCAGCACGCTTTGCACCCCCTGCGCCTCCAGCCGCGCCTGCATCCGCAGCGCGTCATCACGCAGGATCTCGGTGTCGCCGACCGTCAGCCAGACCGCCGGCGCGCCCGCGAAATGCCCGCGCAGCGGCGACGCGCGCGGATCGGCCGGGTCTTGCGTCCCCAGAAACATCGCCACCCACTCGCCGATCCGCGCCGCCGTCAGCACCGCGTCGCGCGCAGCGTTCTCGCGTATCGAAGCCCCGGAAAACGTCACGTCCGTCAACGGGGAAAAGGCAAAAAGACCCAGCGGCGACGCGATCCCCTGCGCCAGGATCTCGTGCATGAGCGCCAGCGCCAGCCCGCCGCCCGCGCTGTCTCCGCCAAGGATCACCTCATGCGATATGCGCAAGGCCCGGTAACAGGCCAGCGCATCCTCGATCTGCGCCGGGAACGGGTGCTCGGGCGCGAGCCGGTAATCGGGCAGACAGGCCGCCAGCCCGGTCAGCGCGGAAATCCGCGCCAGCATCGCGCGGTGCGTTGTCGAGGATCCGAAGACATAGGCACCGCCATGGAAATACAAGATCACCGGCCTGGCGCCCGCGCCGCGCGCCCGCGCCCATTGCACCGGCACCCCGCCAAGCGTCTCGCGGCGAAAAGCGCTGCGCCAGGGCGCATGGAAGTAAAGTCGCGACTTGACGGCGAAGGACCGTCGCAAACGTCCGGTGCCGGGACGCGCCAGCGCCGGCTTCTCGATCCAGCGCAGATGCCGGTTCAGCAGGGCGAGGCGCCAGCTCATCCCCGCCTGGCTTCGATCGCCTGCCAGATCAGCGCCGAGGCATTGGTGCCGTCGAACCGCTCCAGCTCCTGCAGGCCGGTCGGCGAGGTGACGTTGATCTCGGTCAGCCAGTCGCCGATCACGTCGATACCGACGAAGATCTGCCCCTTCTCGCGCAGAAGCGGGCCGATCGCGGCACAGATCTCGCGGTCGCGCGCGGTCAGGCCGACCTTCTCGGGCCGCCCGCCGACATGCATGTTCGACCGCGTCTCGCCCTCGGCCGGCACCCGGTTGATCGCCCCCACCACCTCGCCGTCGATCAGGATGATTCGCTTGTCGCCGCTGACCACGGCGGGCACGTATTTCTGCGCGATCAGCGGCTCGCGGTTGATCCCGACGAACAGCTCGTGCAGCGAGGCCAGGTTGCGGTCGTTCGGGTCAAGCCGGAACACCCCGGCCCCGCCGTTGCCGTAAAGCGGCTTGAGGATGATGTCGCCATGGGCATGCTTGAAGTCGCGGATCGTCGCCAGGTCACGCGCGATCAGCGTCGGCGGCGTCAGCTGCGGAAAATCCAGCACCAGCAGCTTTTCGGGATAATTGCGCACCCAGAAGGGATCATTGACCACCAGCGTCGCCGGATGGATTCGCCCGAGGATATGGGTGGTGGTGATATAGCCCATGTCGAAGGGCGGATCCTGGCGCAGCCAGATCACGTCCCAATCGGCCAGATCGACCTCGACCTCGGCGCCGAGGGTGAAGTGATTGCCCTTCTCGCGGCGAACCTCGAGCGGCCAGCCCCGCGCCAGCACCCGGCCCTCGCGATAGCTGAGCCGGTCGGGGGTGTAGTAGAAAAGCGAGTGCCCCCGCGCCTGCGCCTCGAGCGCGATGCGAAAGGTCGAATCGGCGTCGATGTCGATCGGACCGATCGGATCCATCTGGAGTGCAACCTTCAGGCCCATGCATCGGTTCCTTTCGCGTCGGCTTCATTGCCCGCTCACCAGATGCATGAGAGCGCCGCAGGATGCAATCCGCCAGCGCCATTCACCGCGGCCGGACCGCGCCGCCGGACCTTGCGGGCAAGGGCTCAGAAGCCGATGGCATTCTCGATGATGTCGATCCGGCCGGTTCCGTCGACCAGCGCGACATCGAACCGCATCTCGGTATTCTGCCCCTCGGGCTCGTCCGCGACAAATTCGCTGGCGGCCGAACAGATCCGGTCCATCTGCCGGCGCGACAGCCTTTCGGCCGCCATGGCGAAGGTCTCCGCCCGCTTGACCTCGATGAAGATCACCGCATCCCCCTCGCGCGCAACCAGGTCGATCTCGCCCTGCTCGCCGCGCCAGCGGCTGGCCACGATCGGCCGGCCGCTCCGGCGGTAATGTTCGGCGACCTGGTCCTCGGCCGCGCGCCCCGCCTGCCAGGCGGTCAGGCCACGCGCCATGCGCGTCCGCCGCGCCGCCGTCCCGTCCATCGCGACACCCATCATCCGCCCTCCAGCTTCAGCGCGGCCTGGTAGACCGCGCGCCTTGGCAATCCCAGCGCCTCGGCGACCGTCGCGGCGGCATCGCGGACCGTCATCGTCGCCATCGCCGCCCGCAGCGCCGCCTCGACCTCTTCGGGCGCCGCATCCGCGACCGGCGCGCGATCGACGACGAGCACGATCTCGCCGCGGACCGGCTGGCCTGCCAGCCGTTCGGCCAGTTCGCCGAGAGGCGCGCGCATCACTTCCTCGAAGCGCTTGGTCAGTTCCCGGCACAGCGCCGCCCGCCGATCCATTCCGAAGATTGGCACAAGGTCTTCTAACAATTCCTGAATGCGCTTCGGTGATTCGTAGAGAACAAGGGTCGCCGGCACCCTGGCGAGGTCGCTCAGCCAGCGGCGGCGGGCGGCCCTGGCCGGCGGCGCGAAGCCGGCAAAGAGAAAGCGGTCGGTCGGAAGGCCCGATACGGCGAGGGCGGCGAGAACCGCCGACGCGCCCGGGGCGGCGAAGACCGGGTAGCCGGCGGCGATCGCGGCGCGGCCCAGCTGATAGCCGGGGTCGGCGACCAGCGGGGTTCCGGCTTCGGAGGCATAGGCGACCGACCGGCCCTCGGCCAGCGCGGCCAGAATCCGCGGGCGCATCCGCTCGCCATTATGGTCGTGATAGGCCCAGAGCGGCCGCTCGCCCGGTTGCAGCCCGTGGATCGACATCAGATGGCGTAGCGACCGGGTATCCTCGGCCGCCAGCACATCGGCACCGGCCAGAATGTCCAGCGCGCGCAAGGTGATGTCGCGCGCCGCCCCGATCGGGGTCGACACGAAGTAAAGACCCGCCTCGACGGGCTTCGGCGCGCCGGTCATCGCCGTTCCTCGCTTGCTGTCACGTTTACTTCGGGCGGCAAAACGCATAGGGTCACGCCGTTGTGAGACCCGCCCGATGAGGACCATTGCATGTTGTCTGTTTTGAGTGACCGCCGCAAGCTACTGACCCGGCTTGGCCTTCTGGCCGCAGTGACGGTGCTGGCGGCCTGCGAACCGCTGCCGGCGACGCGCGGCAACGGGGCGGCCGGGGCGCCGGTTCCGGTGGCGCTGATCCTGCCCGCCGGTTCGGGCAATTCCGGCGACGAGGTGCTGGCGACCAGCCTGCGCCAGGCGGCGGAACTGGCGATCGCCGATCTCGACGGCGTGGCGATCGACCTCAGGGTCTACAATGCCGGCTCGGATCCCGCCACGTCGGCGGCGATGGCGCGCCAGGCGGTGGACGAGGGCGCGCGAATCATCCTCGGCCCGGTCTTTGCCGAGGCGGCCAATGCCGCCGGGGTCGCGGTCGCCGGCAGCGGCGTCAACCTGCTGTCCTTTTCCAACAACACCGATATCGCCGGGGGCAATGTCTTCGTCCTTGGCCCGACCTTCCAGAACAGCGCCAACCGGCTGACCGCCCATGCCGCGCGGGCCGGCAAGGGGCGGATCGTGATCGTCCACGGCCGCAACGCGGCGGGCGAGCTTGGCCGCCGCGCGATCGCCGCGGCGGCGGCGCGCAACGGGGCCACGATCGTCGGCACCGCCAGCTATCCGTTCTCGCAGCAAGGCGTGATCGCCGCCAGCCCGGGCATTGCCGCCGAGGTTCGCGCCGCCGGCGCCGATGCGGTCTTCCTCACCGCCGATACCGCCGGCGCGCTGCCGCTTCTGGCCCAGCTTCTGCCCGAGGCCGGGGTCAGCCCGGCCACCACCCAGTTCATCGGCCTCACCCGCTGGGACATTCCCTCGGCCACGGTCTCCATGCCCGGCGTGCAGGGCGGCTGGTTCGCGCTGCCCGATCCGGGGCTTTCGGCGCAATTCCAGAGCCGCTTCATGGCCGCCTACGGAACCCCGCCGCACCCGATCGCCGGGCTGGCCTATGACGGCATCGCCGCGATCGGCGCCCTGGCGCGCCGCGGCAGCGACTTCTCGACCGCAGCCCTGACCCAGGGCGCCGGCTTTGCCGGGGTCGGCGGCGTCTTCCGTCTGCGCGCCGACGGCACCAATGAACGCGGCCTTGCCGTCGCGCAAATCCAGAACGCCAAGGTGATCGTGATTGATCCTGCCCCGAGAAACTTTGGCGGTGCGGGCTTCTGACGCCCGCAGAGCCGCTTCACCCTTCCCCAACCCGACGGACGACCTGCCCGACACGCTGGCCGGACATCCGCTATTCGACACCGCCGCCTTCGCGGACGGCCTCGGCGCAGCCATGGCCGCAGCCGATGACGCGCGTGCCGCCCGCGCCGTCATCGTCGAGGCGCTGACCCTGGCGCGCGCCGAGATCACCGCGCTCATCGCCGAGGATTTCGCGCGTCACCCGCGCGCCGCGCGCGCCACGGTGCGCGCCCAGTCGGCGATGACCGATGCCACCATCGCCGTCGCCTTCGCGCTGACCACGACCGTCCTGCACCCGCTCGCCAACCCGACCGGGGCCGAGCGCATCGCGGTTCTTGCCGTCGGCGGCTACGGGCGCGCGGAAATGGCGCCGCAATCGGATGTCGATCTCTTGTTCCTGACCCCGTGGAAGATCACCCCCTGGGCCGAAAGCGTCATCGAGAGCATGCTCTACATCCTTTGGGACCTGCACCTGAAGGTCGGCCATGCCAGCCGCACGGTCAGGGACTGCATCCGCCTCGGGCGCGAGGACATGACGATCCGCACCGCGCTTCTGGAGCGGCGCTTTCTGGTCGGGCACGCGCCTCTGGCCGAGGACCTGCAGCACCGGCTTCAGACCGAGCTTTTCAAGGGCACCGGCGCGGCCTTCATCGAGGCCAAGCTGGCCGAACGGGCCGAGCGCCACCGCCGCCAGGGTGGCCAGCGCTATGTGCTGGAGCCGAACGTCAAGGAGGGCAAGGGCGGGCTGCGCGACCTGCAGGCCCTCTACTGGATCGGCAAGTATATCCACGGCGTCGGCCGGGCCGCCGAACTGGTCGCCGCCGGGGTGTTTCGCCGCGAGGAATACGACAATTTCGCCGCCGCCGAGGATTTCCTCTGGGCGGTGCGCTGCCATCTGCACCTGCTGACCGGCCGGCCCACCGACCAGCTGACCTTCGACATGCAGGTCCCGGTGGCCGAGCGCATGGGCTACGGCGACAGCGGCGGGCGGCGCGCGGTCGAGCATTTCATGCAGGACTACTTTCGCCACGCCACCCGGGTCGGCGAGTTGACGCGGGTCTTCCTGACCGCGCTGGAACAAAGCCTTGCCAAGCGCGAGCCGATGCTGATCGGGCTTCTGCGCCGGCGCCGGGCACGGGCCGGCTACCGCATCGACCGCGGCCGGCTCAACATGGCCAATCCGGCCGAATTCCTGAAGGACAAGCTGAACATCCTGCGCATCTTCGAAGAGGCGCTGCGCACCGGCCTTCTGATCCACCCCGACGCGATGCGGCTGATCGCGGCCAACCTCGATCTGATCGACGAAGAGATGCGCGAGGACCGCGAGGCGACGCGGATCTTCCTTGACCTGATGCTGAAGCATGGCAACCCCGAACGCGCGCTCAGGCGGATGAACGAGCTTGGCGTCCTTTCGGCCTTCATCCCCGAGTTCGAGCCGATCGTGGCGATGATGCAGTTCAACGTCTACCACAGCTACACGGTCGACGAGCACACGATCCAGACCATCTCGACACTGGCCCAGATCGAGCGCAAGGAGCTGATCGAGGAACTGCCCTTGTCATCCTCGATCCTCGACGCAGGGGTCAACCGGCGGGTCCTCTATGTCGCCCTGCTCCTGCACGACATCGGCAAGGGCCGGCCCGAGGATCATTCGATCCTCGGCGCGCAGATCGCGCGGAAGGTGGCGCCGCGCCTCGGCCTTGGCCCCGAGGAATGCGAGACGGTGGAATGGCTGGTGCGCTATCACCTCCTGATGTCGGACATGGCGCAGAAGCGCGACATATCCGACCCGCGCACGGTGCGCGATTTCGCCAAGGCGGTGAAGACGAAGCGGCGGCTGGACCTGTTGACCGTGCTGACGGTCTGCGACATCCGCGGCGTCGGCCCCAACACCTGGAACAACTGGAAGGCGATGCTGTTGCGCCGGCTTCACGGCGAGACCGCCGCGGCGCTTGAATCAGGGTTGGAGTCGATCAATCGGGACAAGCGCCAGAGCGAGGCCAAGCGCGCGCTGCGCGAGGCGCTGGCGGGATGGGACGCCAGGGACATCCGGCGCGAGATCGCGCGCCATTACGACCCCTACTGGCAGGGGCTGACGACCGAGACCCAGCGGGTCTTTGCCGGTCTTCTGCGCGACATCCCCGATGACGCAATCCGCACCGACATCAAGCCCGACCCCGACCATGACGCGACCCGGGTCTGTTTCGCGCTGGCCGACCATCCCGGCATCTTCTCGCGGCTTGCCGGCGCGCTGGCGCTGGTCGGCGCCAATGTCGTCGATGCGCGCACCTATACCTCGAAGGACGGCTATGCCACCGCGGTCTTCTGGATCCAGGACAGCGAGGGCCACCCCTACGAGGCCGAGCGCCTGCCGCGGCTGCGCGCGATGATCGGCAAGACGCTGAAGGGCGAGGTCGTCGCCCGCGACGCGCTGGCGGGCCGCGACAAGATCCG
>PHEC01000002.1 GCA_002841115.1 Alphaproteobacteria bacterium HGW-Alphaproteobacteria-6
GCATCGTCGATGAAATGTGCGGCCCCCTCGAACAGGTTCCGCCCGCCGGTGTTCACGGTCTTTTCAAGGATTTCCGGATTGCCCAGCGGAAAATTCGACGGCGACACGGTATCCAGCAATTGCCGCATCACGAAGCCGGCGCGCCGGGCATTCTGCCGGCGCAGGCCGCGCAGGTCCGAGGTTGCGGTATGCCACCAGTCCTGCACACCCAGAAACCCCTGTTGCCAAAGCGCGAAAGGGGCCCTGTCCCATCCTTCATGCGACCAGCGCGTGTCATTCGGGCCGGGCGGGAACGGCTTTTCCGGGCTCTGGCCCGCCCCGCC
The DNA here is from genome assembly GCA_002841115.1 of Alphaproteobacteria bacterium HGW-Alphaproteobacteria-6. Taxonomy (GTDB): domain Bacteria; phylum Pseudomonadota; class Alphaproteobacteria; order Rhodobacterales; family Rhodobacteraceae; genus Albidovulum. Next base: position 324 of record PHEC01000002.1, read on the forward strand.
GGCAACGCCATATTGCACCAGCTTCAGCCAGTTGGCCTGCGCCCGCTCCATCAGTTCAAGTTGGCGGCCGGGTGCGCGCGCCAGATGGATGGCCCAGTCGCTCCAGGCGTCGAGCATCGCATGCGGCGACATCCCGCCGGTCAGGCGCGCCAGGCTGGCCATGACGCCGCGGTCCAGCGCCGCGTGGCGATGGCCATCGGGCGCGGCCGCGCCGGGCGCCGGCGCCGGCGGCGCAATCACCACCGGCAGGTGCGGCCGGCCTTGCGGCGCGGCGGAACCGGGTTCGGGTGGCGGCCGATCGGCGGTCTTGCGGGACTTGCGGGTCATGCGGCGTCCTTCTGCGGTCGAAGCGGCGGGAAATCGGCCGGGGTGATCGACTCGCGCTCCATCAGCATTCTGGCCCCGGCCTCGAGATCAGAGCGGCAGTCCTCCAGCAGGCTCAGAGCCCGCTGATAGGCTTCGTCGAGAAGGCCGCGCACGGCAAGATCGACCTCGCGCGCCGTCACTTCGGAATGATCTCGCGGGGCAAAGCCTACACGATCCTCGCCCAGAAATCCCCCGCGATCCTGCTCCAGCACCGCCTGACCCAGGCTTTCGTGCATGCCGAAGCGGGTGACGATCTGGCGGGCGATGTCGGTGGCGCGGACCAGGTCGTCCGCGGCACCGGTGGACACCTCGTCAAAGCGGATCCGCTCGGCGGCGCGCCCGGCCAGCAGCATCACCATGCGGTTTTCCAGTTCGCTCCGGGTGATCAGGAAGCGGTCCTCGGTCGGCCGGGTCAGGGTGTAGCCCAGCGCGCCGATGGTCCGCGGGATGATCGAGACCTTGTGCACGGGATCGGCGCCGGGAAGTCGCGCGGCGGCCAGCGCATGGCCCATCTCGTGCCAGGCGACGGTCTCGCGCTCGCGCGCATTCAGCAGCCGGCCCTTGCGCTCCATCCCCGCCACAACCCGTTCCAAAGCCGAGGTCAGATCGGCCAGGCCGACGGTTTCGGCGCCGCGCCGGGTGGCATGGATCGCCGCCTCGTTCACCAGATTGGCCAGTTCCGCCCCGGTAAAGCCCGGCGTCAGCCCGGCCACCGCATCGACGTCCAGCGCCGGGTCGACCGCGACCTTGCGCAGATGCACCCGCAGGATTGCCGCGCGGCCGATCTTGTCGGGCCGGTCGACCACGACCTGCCGGTCGAACCGCCCGGCCCGCATCAGCGCCGGATCAAGGATTTCCGGCCGGTTGGTCGCGGCCAGAAGCACGATCCCCTCGCGCGGATCAAAGCCGTCAAGTTCGGCCAGAAGCTGGTTTAGTGTCTGTTCCTTCTCGTCATGCCCGCCACCAAAGCCGCCGATACCCCGGCGGCGGCCAAGCGCGTCCAACTCGTCGATGAAGATGATGCAGGGCGCGGCCTTGCGGGCCTGATCGAAAAGGTCGCGCACCCGCGCCGCGCCGACCCCCACGAACATCTCGACAAACTCGCTGCCCGAGATCGAGAAGAACGGCACCCCGGCCTCGCCGGCGATGGCGCGGGCGAACAGGGTCTTGCCGGTGCCGGGCGGGCCGGTCAGCAGGATGCCCTTGGGGATGCGCGCACCAAGGCGGCCGAATTTCCCCGGCTCTTTCAGGAAATCGACGATCTCCTTCAATTCGGCCTTGGCTTCGTCGACGCCGGCGACATCGTCGAAGGTCACGCCAGTGTCACGCTCCACATAGACCTTGGCGCGCGACTTGCCGACGCTCATCATCCCGCCCATACCCTGCTTGTCGATCATCCCGCGCAGGAAAAAGCTCCACAGCGCGAAGACCAGCACCACCGGAACCACCCAGGACAGAAGCGCGGTCAGTGCCGAGTTCTGCACGGTCCCGTCAAATTCGATATTGAGGCGCTCCAGCCGATCGGTCAGGTCCGAAGGCACGATATTGGTGATGAATTGGGAAATGCCGTCGATCGGTTCGCGGTAACGGCCTTCGATCTGCTCGGCCCGGACGGTGACCGACGCAACCCGGCCCGCCTCGAGGTGATCGAGAAATGCGCTGTAGGGAATGCGCTCGGTAATCGAGGCCTGCGACAGCCAGGACTGCACCAGAAGCAGGCCCAGGAAGGCCGCCACGAAATACCAGGCGTGGAACTGCTGCTTTCTGTCCATCGGTCCTTTCCGTCTGTCTGCGGGCTTGGGATGGCGTGACGATCAGGCAGCCGTCGCCTCTTGCAGATAGGCAACGGCCTTGGCCGGGGTGGCAAGCCTGGCATAGTCGGCTTCGGGGATCGGCAGCCCGAAACGTCTATGCAAGGCACTGACAAGATTAAGAAAATCCATCGAATCCAGACCAAGATCATCTTGCAGATGGTCGTTGTCACCCAGTGTTTCGGGGTCGATGTCGGGGGCGACGGCGGTCAGGTCGGCGATGAAGGCGGCGCGGATCTGGGTCGGGGTCATAGGGTTTCTGGCTCCTGCAGCAGCCGGTCGATCCCGGCGAGAAACAGCGCGCCACGGCGGCCGTCGCTGATCCGGTGGTCGGCGGCAAGGGTGATGGTCACGGCAAGCCGGGGCTGCACGATGCCCTCGCGCAGCATCGGCCTGAGGCGCGGCGCCCCGAAACCGACCAGCGCCACCTGCGGCGGATAGATCACGCCGAACAGCGCATCCACGCCGGTCTCGCCAAGGCTTGATACGGTGATCGTGCCTTGCGTGATCTCGCTCATCCGCAGGCGGCCGGTGCGGGTGCGGGCGACGATGTCGCGCATGGCCTCCATGATCGCGTCGGTATCCTTGTCTTGCGCGTCAAGGATCGCCGGGGCGATCAGCCCGCCGCCCCGCATCGCCACCGCAACCCCGCAGTGGACAGGGGCCGAGGGCGCAAAGGGATCGCTTTCGAAACGGCCGTTCAGTTCCGGCACCTTCGCCAGCGCCCGGACGGTGGCGCGGATCAGCAGCGCGCCGATCAGAAGCCGCCGGTCAGGGGTGCGGGCGGCGTTGGTTGCCGCAAGCCAGTCCTGCGCGGCCTGCAGATCGATCTCGTGGCCAAGGTAATAATGCGGGATCTCGCGCTTGGACCGCGACATGGCGGCGGCGATCGCGCGGCGCATCTCGGCCATGTCAAGGCCGGGTTTGCCCTTCGGGGCCGGGGCGGGCGGCTGAGGCGCGGTCCCTGGCCCGGCATCGGCCTGACGGCCCACATCCGCCAGCAGGATCGCCCCTCCGGGGCCAGAACCTGCGATCTGGTCAAGCGGCAGCCCAAGCTCTGCCGCCCGCGACCGCGCCGCAGGCGATGCAAGGACCGCGCCGGTCGCCGCGGGTCGGGGCGGGGCGGCGGCGGGTTGTGCTGCGGGGGCCGGGGAAGAGGGGGCCGGGGCAGATCGGGCCGATCCTGCCGGGACGGGCGTCTCCGGGGCGGTCGGGGTTGCACTGGGGCGGGGGGCTTTCTCTGCCGCACCTGCCGTGCCTAGCCGTGCCAGCGGGGCGCCGACCGGCAGCGTCTGGCCCGGCTCGGCCAGAAGTTCCGTCACCTCGCCGGTCTCGAAGACCTCGATCTCGATCGCGCCCTTCTGGGTTTCCACGACCGCGACGACATCGCCGCGCGCGACCCGGTCGCCGGGCTTGACCAGCCACTCGACCAGCGTGCCTTCCTCCATGTCGGCGCCAAGCGAGGGCATGGTGAAGATGCTCATGGCACAACCCCCGCAAGCGCCTTGACCGCCGCGATGATGTCGGCGACCTGCGGTAGTGCCGCGGCTTCCAGATGCTTCGGGTAGGGCACCGGCACTTCGGCCGTGCAGACCCGGGCGACCGGTGCGTCGAGGTGCCAGAAGCACGCCTCCTGCAGCCGCGCGGCGATTTCCGCGGAAAGCGAGCCTGTGCGCCAGCCTTCGTCCACCACCACCGCGCGGCGGGTGCGCGTGACCGAGGCGACCAGCGTCGCCTCGTCCAGCGGGCGAAGGCTTCGCAGGTCGATCACCTCTGCCTCGATGCCTTCGCCGGCCAGCGCCTCGGCGGCCTCCAGCGCCTTCCACAGCGAATGGGACCAGGCGATCAGCGTCACGTCGCGCCCCGGACGGCGGATCACGGCGCGGTCGATATCCACCGCGCCCGCGTTCGCCGCGATCCGTCCGGCCATGTTGTAAAGCATGACATGCTCAAGGATGATCACCGGGTCCGGGTCTTGCAGCGCGGTCCAGAGCATCCCGCGGGCGTCTTCGAGCGTGGCGGGCGCCACCACCCGCAGGCCGGGAATATGGGCAAAGAACGCCTCAAGCGAATGCGAATGCTGGGCCGCCAGCTGGCGACCGGCGCCGGTTGCCATGCGGATCACCAGGGGCACGCCGAACTGCCCGGCCGACATGTGCCGGATGGTGGCGGCGGTGTTGAGGATCTGGTCCAGCGCCAGCAGCGAGAAGTTGACCGTCATGATCTCGACGATCGGGCGCGTGCCGACCAGCGCCGCGCCGATGCCCGCGCCGGTGAAAGCGGATTCGGACAGTGGCGTGTCGCGGATCCGGTCGGGTCCGAATTCGGCCAGAAGACCCATCGAGACGGCATAGCAGCCACCATAGGCGCCGATGTCCTCGCCCATCATGAACACGCGGTCGTCGCGCAGCAGTGCCTCGGTGATCGCCTGCCGGCAACATTCGCGATAGGTGATGTCGACGGGCGGCGCCGGGCTGGCCGGTTCGGGTGGTGCCGGCCGGGTCTCGGCCACCACATGGCGCAAGAGGTCCTCGACCGGCTCCCACGGGGCCTGTTCGCAGGCGGCGACGGCGTTGGCGATCTGGGCCTCGACCTCGGCCTCGATCGCCTCGACCTCGCCTTGATGCATCAGGTTGTTGTCGAGAAGCCAGCCCTGAAAGCGGGCGATGGGCGAGCGCTTGCGCCATTCGGCGACCTCAGCCTTGTCGCGGTATTTCTCGGTGTCGAACATCGAATGGGGCCGCGTGCGATAGGTGCGACATTCCAGGAACTGCGGGCCGGCGCCCGCGCGGATCGCATCGACCAGCCGCCGGGTAGCGGCCTCGACTGCCACCACATCGTTGCCATCCACGCTTTCGGCCGGCATGCCGTAGCTGGCGGCGCGCGGCACGAAATCGGTATTGGCCTGCACCCGCGCCACCGCCGACCCCATCGCGTAAAGGTTGTTTTCCAGCACGAACAGGACCGGCAGTGTCCACAGCGCGGCGAGGTTCATCGCCTCGTGAAATTCACCCTCGGCCAGCGCACCGTCGCCGAAAAAGCAGGCGGTGACCCGGTCCTGCCCCAGCATCCGGTCGCCAAGGCCGAGGCCCACCGCCAGCGGCAGCCCGCCACCGACGATGGCATTGCCGCCGTAAAGGTTGGTCTCGGCGTCGAAAAAGTGCATCGATCCGCCGCGCCCGCCCGCGCAGCCGGTGGCCTTGCCATACATCTCGGCCAGCGCCGATTCCATGCTGACGCCGCGCGCCAGCGCATGGCCGTGTTCGCGGTAGGTCGAGACGACCCGGTCGCGCGCCTCCAGGGCCGCCGAGACCCCGACCGCCACCGCCTCCTCGCCGTCGTAAAGGTGCAGGAAGCCGCGGATCTTTTCCTGTGTGTAAAGCTGATGGCAGGCCTCCTCGAAGCGGCGGATGCGGATCATCCCGCGCAGCAGGTCGCGCACATGGCCATGGTCCAGTTTCACCCGTTCGGTCATCTCGCATCCCCCTCCAGAGTGGACAGATCGCCCTCGGGCAGGCCGAGTTCGCGGGCGCGCAACAGCCGCCGCATGATCTTGCCGGAGCGTGTGCGCGGCAGGCTGTCGCGAAAGACGATCTCGCGCGGGGCGACGGCGGGGCCGAGGCGCTTTCGGGCATGGCCGCGCAACTCGCGCTCAAGCGCCTCGCCGGCCTCGAACCCGGCCTTGAGCGTGACGAAGGCCTTGACCACCTCGCCCGCCGTCTCGTCGGGAATGCCGATCACCGCGGCCTCGGCCACGGCGGGGTGTTCGATCAGCGCGCTTTCCACCTCGAACGGGCCGATCAGGTGGCCCGAGGACTTGATCAGGTCGTCCGCCCGCCCGACGAACCAGTAATAGCCGTCGCTGTCGCGCATCGCGAGATCGCCGGTCAGATACCATCCGCCGGCAAAGCATTTCGCATAGCGTTCCGGCTGACCAAGATAGGCGCGCATCATCGAGGGCCAGCCGGGGCGCAGCGCCAGTTCGCCGATCGCCCCGTCGGGCAGTTCGGTGACGGTCTCGCCGTCGCGGGCCACGATCCCGGCGGTGATTCCCGGCAGGGGCTTGCCCATCGCGCCGGGGCGGATGTCCATCTCGGCAGTGTTGGCGATCATGATGCCGCCGGTCTCGGACTGCCACCAGTTGTCGTGGAAGGGCAGGCCAAGGACGTCCCGGCCCCAGATCACGCACTCGGCGTTCAGCGGCTCGCCGACCGATGCCAGGAAGCGCAGCGCCGAAAGGTCGCGGCCGGCCGCCGCCTCGTTCCCCGCCCGCATCATCATGCGGATCGCGGTCGGCGCGGTGTACCAGACCTGCACCCTTTCCCGCTCGAGGATCGTGTACCAGCGCTCCAGCTCGAATTCCGCCTCGTCCACCACCATGGTCGCGCGGTTGCACAGGGGCGAGATGATGCCATAGCTCATCCCCGTCACCCAGCCCGGATCGGCGGTGCACCAGTAGATGTCGCCCGGCCGCAGGTCGAGCGCGAGGCGCCCGGTCTCGGCATGGGCGACAACGGCCTGATGCACATGCACGACGCCCTTCGGCAGGCCGGTCGTGCCCGAGGTGAAGTGCAACAGCGCCATGTCCTCGGCCAGCGTCGGATGGGTCTCGAAGCGGTCGGGGGCCGCCGCCATCGCCGGGCCAAGCGCGACGCAGCCTTCGGGCGCGGTGTCGCCGATGATCAGCACCAGCCTCAGCCCCGGCATCTCGGCCCGCCAGTCGGCGACCTTGCGGCGGTATTGCGTCTCGGTGGTGACCAGCACGGATGCGCCGCCGATCTTCATCCGCGCCCGCACCGGTTCCGGGCCGAAGGCGGCGAAAAGCGGGCTGACCACCACCCCGGCCTTCATCGCGCCCAAAGTGGCGGCATAAAGCGCCGGCACCCGACCGGACAGAAGAAACATCACCGCGCCCGGCCCGATGCCATGGGCACGCAGCACATGGGCAAAGCGCGCGGCGTCGGCGGCCAGGTCGGCGTAGCTCAACACGCGGCGCTCGCCCTCGCGCCCCAGCCAGATCAGCGCCGGCTGCGCGCCATGGCCTGCGGCAACATGCCGGTCCACCGCCTCATGCGCGATGTTCAGCCCGCCGCCGGGCAGGCCCGCCAGCCGCGCCCGCGCCGCGTCCCAGCCGGTCGGCAACGGCTTGCGGCCATCTTGCCGGACGGTCTTGGCAATGATTGCTCGGGTCATGGCCCCCTCCTCGGTCGCCAGTGAAGCCTTGCCGCCCCCTGCCTGCCCGCCCGGGTCCTGCCCAGGGGGGGGCCACAAGGATGATCGACCACCGCATCCGCCCTGTCGTTGATTCAGGTCATGCCGCCTCGCAAGAATTGTGATCTCTCTGCGGGGCCCTTCCAATCCGGCCCGCCAGGCCGGATGTCCTTATCCGCGCAGCACAAGCCTGATCTGCTTTTCGATCTCGATGATGGCGAAGAAGGCCACACCGATGGCGATGATCAGCACACCCTCCGCGATGGGCACCGGCTCGGTTCCAAGGATCGTCTGGAACGGCGGCAGGTAGGTCACGGCGAGTTGCGCGGCGGTGATGGTGGCGACCACGATCCAGATCACCGGCGTTCCGCGCAGCGCCGACCAGGTCAGCGAGGTGCCGTGGATGTTGCGGATGAAGAACAGATGGAAGATCTCCAGCACCACGAGCAGGTTCATCGCCATGGTCCGGGCCAGCACCACGGAATGGCCGCGGTCGATGGCATAGGTGAAGATGCCGAAGACGGCGGCAAGAAACAGCAGCGCGACCATCACCACATGCCAGACCAGTCCGCCCGACAGGATCGGCGCGTTGCGACGGCGGGGCGGGCGCGCCATGGTGCCGGCCTCGGTCGGCTCGAAGGCCAGCGCGATGCCCAGCGTGATGCCGGTGATCAGGTTGATCCACAGGATCTGCACCGCCGTGATCGGCAGGGCAAGGCCCAGCAGAAGCGCCAGAACGATGGTCATCGACTCGCCCGCATTGGTGGGAAGGGTCCAGCCGATCACCTTTTTAAGGTTGTCATAGACCGTCCGCCCCTCGCGCACGGCGGCGGCAATGCTGGCGAAGTTGTCGTCGGCCAGCACCAGATCGGCGGCCTCCTTTGCGGCCTCCGATCCCTTGAGGCCCATGGCAATGCCCGCATCGGCACGCTTCAGCGCCGGGGCGTCATTCACCCCGTCGCCGGTCATCGCGACCGACAGGCCGTTTGCCTGAAGCGCCGTGACCAGCCGCAGCTTGTGTTCGGGGCTGGTGCGGGCGAAGACATCGACACCGGCCACCTCCAGCGCCAGTTGCGCATCGTCCAGCTTGTCAAGATCGGTCCCGGTCAGAACCCGGTGCGGGTTTGCCAGGCCGATCCGCTCGGCAATGGCGGCGGCGGTGCCGGCATGGTCGCCGGTGATCATCTTCACCCCGATGCCCGCCAGGCGGCACTCGGCGACGGCCGCGATGGCCTCGGGCCGCGGCGGGTCGATGAGGCCGACAAGACCGAGGAAGGTCAAGCCCCGGTCCAGCGCCTCGGCGTCGATCCGCAGGCCGGTCTCTGCCCGTTCGGCCAGCGCCAGAACCCGCAATCCCTGACGGGCCAGCGCCTCGGCGCGGTCGTGCCAGTGGTGCCGGTCGATGCCGCCGCACATCCGCAGCACCCGTTCCGGCGCGCCCTTCACCAGGGTGACGCGACCGGCCGGGCCGTCGGTCAGCACCGCCATGAAGCGGTGGCGGCTGTCGAAGGGAATGGTGTCATGCCGCGGCGGCGCCGGATGATCCTGTCCCGCCTTGGCCGCAAAGGCCAGCAGCGCGCCCTCCATCGGGTCACCCTCGACGGCCCAGTGACCGTCGCGGCGGTGAAGGGCGGCATCGTTGCAGCCGGCGGCCGCGCGGGCCAGCCGCGACAGGTCGCCGGCAGGGGTGACCGTGCCTTCGGGGGCATAGCCTTCGCCGGTGATGGCGAAGGCGCCCTCGGGCGTCTCGGCCGCGGCGACCACCATCTCGTTGCGGGTCAGCGTCCCGGTCTTGTCGGTGCAGATGACCGAGACCGAGCCGATCGCCTCGATCGCCGGAAGCCGGCGGACGATGGCATTGCGCCGCGCCATCGCCTGCACGCCGATGGCCAGCGTGATGGTCATCACCGCCGGCAGGCCCTCGGGAATGGCGGCGACGGCGAAGCCGACCACGGCCATGAACATCTCGGCGAATTCGTGGTGGCCGACAAAATAGCCATAGACCAGCAACAGCCCGGAAACGAGCAGGATCAGGAACGACAGCCAGCGCGCGAAATGATCCATCTGCGCGACCAGCGGGGTGGTCAGCCGCTCGACCCCGGCCAGCAGCCCGCCGATCCGCCCGATCTCGGTTGCCGGCCCGGTCGCCACCACCAGCCCGCGCGCGGTCCCTTGCGTGACCAGCGTGCCCGACCACAGCATCGACTGCCGGTCGCCCAGTGCCGCATCGCGGGCAACCGGCGCCAGGGTCTTCTCCACCGGCACCGATTCGCCGGTCAGGATCGCTTCCTGCGCGGCGAGGCCGCGCGCCTCGATCACCCGCAGGTCGGCGGGCACCTTGTCGCCCGCTTCCAGTTGCACGATGTCGCCCGGCACCAGATCGGCGGCGTCGAGGCCGGTCCGCCTCCGGTCGCGCAAGACCGCCGCGCGCGGGGCAAGGATTCCGCGGATCGCCGCCATCGCGGCCTCGGCCTTGCCTTCCTGCAGATAGCCGATCACCGCATTGGCCAGAACCACGGCAAGGATCACCCCGGTATCGATCCAGTGCTGCAACACCCCGGTCACCGCGGCGGCGCCCAGCAGCACATAGATCAGCACATTGTGGAACTGTGCCACAAAGCGCAGGACCGGCCCGCGCGCCCTCGCTGCGGGCAGGCGGTTCGGCCCGTGTTCGGCCAGCCGGCGCGCCGCTTCGGCGCCGGTCAGGCCATCGGGCCCGGACGCCAGCTGTGCCAGGCAGGCTTGGGCGGTTTCGGCGTGCGGATCGGTCAAGGGCATCGGCTTGGGTCCTGTCGGTGGTGTTGCGGGTGGGGGCGCCGCACCGGTTCGACTGGTCGCGCCATGGTCGGTCCTTTCTGGTGTCCTATCCGCCGTCGCGCTCGGTGACCGGGATGGCGTCGACCACGGCATCGCCCGGATGGGTGACGACGATCTCGCCCTCTGCCAGACCGTCCCGGACCTCGGCGAAGCGGTCGTTGCGCCGGCCCAGCGTGACCGTCCGCCGCACCGCCCGGTCATTCTCGACCACGAAGACCGACCAGGCGGCGCCGCTGCGGAAGGTGGCCGACAGCGGCACTTGCAGCACGCGGTCGCCCTGCCATTCGATGATCCGCAGATATACCGAGAAGCCGTCGCCCAGCCCGGCCCTTGCCTCTGGGGGCGAGGTGATGTCGAACAGCGCATCGACCCGCTGTTCCTCGATCCCCAGGGCCGACACCTTGGTTCGCGCAACCGGTTCGATCCGGGTCAGCCGCGCCGCAAGAGCCGGCTCGCCACCCCAGCGCTCGATGATCGCCTCGGCGCCGGCCGGCAGGCGGACGGCATCCGCCGACAGCAGCTCCGCCACGATCTCGAGGTCGGCGGGATCGCCGACGGTCGCCAGCCGGGCGCCGGCGGCCACCGGTCGCGCGCTGATCGTGTCGACGTCCAGCACCACGCCGTCCACCGGGGCGGTCAGGGTCACGCAACAGGAGGCGGCCGCGAAGGCCGCGTCATCCGGCTCGATCATCGCCGCCTCGGCGCGGGCCAGCCCGCTTGCCGCCATGCTGACGCGGGCGCGCGCGTTCTCGACCGCGGTGGTCGCGATGGACAGCACTTGTGTCGCGTCCTCCAGCTGGGTCAGGCTGGCCACGTTGCGCTCGGCCAGGCTGCGGGTGCGGTCGAAATGGGTCTGTGCATGGGTGCGTTCCTGCTCCAGCCGGGTCAGGTCGGTCCTGGCCACGTCAAGGGCGGCTCTGGCCTCGTTGATGGCGGCGCCGGCCTGCAATCGGCTGCGGGCATCCAGCAGGCTCGGGGCGATCGGGTCGACGACTGCTATGACGGTTTCGCCGCCGGTCACCGGGTCGCCGACCTCGACCGGCGAGCGCCGCGCCACGCCGGAAATCGGCGCCGCGACCTCGTAGATCTCGCGGATGCGGGTGCGCCCCTCGATGTCGACGGTGACCTGCATCGGCCCGCGTTCGATGCGGACCGTATCCACCGGCACCGGGTCGGTGCGAAAGCCGACATAGACCAGGCCGCCGACAAGCGCGGCCGCGGTGGCAATGGCCAGGAAGGTGCGGGTGCTTGACGGCATCGGTTCACTCTCTCGTCTTCATCGCGGATACCAGATCGAGGTTGTCCAGCCGACGCCGGACGATCAGGACCGATCCCAGCGCGGCCGCCAGAACGACCAGGCTGGCGCGTGCATGGGTGGCGGGCGTCAGCACCAGCGGGATGCGGTAGAGGTCGCTGGAAAACCCCGAGGTCATCGCCCAGGCCAGCAGGCGCCCGATCCCCCAGCCGAGGGGCTGGGCCAGCAGCGCCAGCAGCATCGTCTCGCCGACCAGGATGTAGGAGACCTGGCCGCGCGTGAACCCCAGAATCCGCAACGAGGCCAGTTCGCGCGCCCGTTCCGACATCTGGATCCGTGCGCCATTATAGGCGACCCCGACCGTGATCAGCACCGCGATGGTGATGTAGACCGTCGTCATGATGGTGATGTTGCGGCTGATGGTGTCCTGAAAGGACCGCCGCGCCTCGGTCAGCATGTTGGTCGCGGCAAGGTTCGGGATGCCCTTCAGGGCGGCGTGCAGATCGGGCAGGGCGGCATCGTCCAGCGTGACATTGGCCATCGTCACCTGGGTCGCCTGATCGAACAGCCGATCAAGATAGGCCAGGTCGACATGGGCCCCCAGCCCGAAATACTGGGTGACCAGCCCGGTCACCCGGATCCGGTAGGTGCCGCGCCTGCCGGTCAGGAATTCTGCCTCGACCTCGTCGCCCGGCGCCAGCCGCAACTGCGACGCCAGGGTTTCCGACAGGACGATGCCGCCGGGCGGGGTCTGCACCACCCTGCCGGAGCGGTCGATCACCCGGCCGAGATCCGCACCGGGAAACCGCGCCTCGATCGGGACGCGCTTTTCGAACTGGCCGTTGCGCAGGATGGCGGCGTGGGCCTGCTGGCCCTCGACCTGCAGCACGCCGGGCAGGCGCGCCACATCGCGGATGATGTCCAGCGGCGCCGGGTTGGTGAACACCAGAACCGCGTCCTGCCGATTCGAGCGGGTGAAGGCATGGTCGATCAGTTCGTCCAGCGAATCGACGATGAAGGACGAGGCCATCACCGCCGCCACCGCCAGCGCCAGACCCAGCGCCGTCATCGCCGAGCGCAGCGGCCAGCGCGTCAGGCTGCGCAGGATCATCACCGTCGGCTGGCTTGGCCGCGCCCGCGCCATCGCCGCGTCGATCCAGGTCCGGCGGAATCGCGGCGGCGCCGGCGGCTGCATCGCGACGGCAGGCGACAGGCGCGCCGCCGCCAGTGCGGAGCGCGCGGCCCCGACCGTGGTGGCGACAACCGCCATCCCGCCCGACAGGCCGTAGACCCAGGAGGGGACGCGAAAGATCAGGAAGGGGAAGTCGAAGAAGGCGACGTAAAGCTCGGCCATCCCGCGTGCCAGCCAGGTGCCGGTGGCCCAGCCGATGCCGATGCCGGCCACGGCGATCAGGCCGGCCAGCATCAGATAATGGATGCAGACCTCGACATCCGAATAGCCCAGCGCCTTCAGAAGGCCGATCTCGCCGCGTTCCAGCGTCACGATACGGCCCAGGACCATCGCGACCAGAAACGCCGAGATCGCAAAGAACACCGGCGGCAGCACCAGCGCCATGCTGCGCAACTGCTGGATCTCGGCGTCGATGAAACTGTTGGAGACCTGCCGGTCGCGGCCATGCGCCCCAAGCCCGCCGTAGGGCGCCAGGCTGTCGTCCACCGCATCCAGTACCGGCTGCAACCGCGCCTGCCGGTCCAGGGTCAGCGTCAGGTCGTTGAACGCCCCCGCCATGTCAAAGGCCGCCGCCACCGTCTCGCGCTGCATCCACAGGATGGCGAAGCCGCGGTTGTCGGGCATCATCGCGCCCGGCCCCAGGGTATAGATGAATTCGGGCGACAGCAGGGTTCCGGTGATGGTCAGCATCCGCTTGCGCCCGTTCAGGTTGGCCGCGATCCGGTCGCCCGGCTGCAACCGGTTGGCCAGAGCGAAGGGCTGGTTCACCGCAACCTCGAAGCCCGTCTCGGGCAGCCGTCCCGAGCGCAGGACCGGAACATTCAGCAAGGGCGCGCCGTGATCGGGCAGGGACAGCAGGCGCCCGACCGCCGCCCTGTCCAGCCCCGGCACATCAAGGATCACATCGCCGGCGATCCGCGCCTCGACCGTCTGCACCCCGTCGATCCGCGCCAGGTCGCGCAGAAGGCCCAGCGGCGCCCGCCGCGCCGAGGCGAAGACATCGGCAAAGCGGTTGCGCTCGTAATAGGCGGTCCGGGTCTGGTCCAGGGCGCGGTACATGCCCAGCGAGGTCAGAAGGATCGCCACCCCGCAGGCCAGCACCAGCGCAATCGCCAGCGCCTGCGCCCAGAGCCTGCGGAAATCCCGGATCAGCTTGCGGTCGATGGCGTGCATGGCGATCACCACACGATCCGGCCGGGGGGCAGGCGGCTGTCGTTGCGGGTGACATCGACGATGCGGCCATCCTGAAACCGGATCACCCGATGCGCCATCCGGCGGATCTCGGCGTTGTGGGTGATCACCACCGTGGTCGTGCCGAAGCGGTCGTTGATCTCTTGCAGCGCCTCCAGCACCTGAACCCCGGTCTTGCTGTCCAGCGCCCCGGTCGGCTCGTCGCAGAGCAGGATATCGGGCCGCTTGGCGATGGCGCGGGCGATGGCGACGCGCTGCTGTTCGCCGCCCGACATCTGCGATGGAAAATGGTCCATCCGCGGTCCAAGCCCGACCAGGTCGAGCGCCTCTTCGGCGGGCATCGGGTCTGATGCGACATCGGTCACCAGTTGCACGTTCTCGCGCGCGGTCAGGCTGGGCACGAGGTTGTAGAACTGGAACACGAAACCCACATGGTCGCGCCGATAGCGGGTCAGCGCCCGGTCCCCCAGGGCCGTCAACTCGGTGTCACGGAACCAGACCCGGCCCGAGGAGACATGGTCAAGCCCGCCGAGAATGTTCAGCAGCGTCGACTTGCCGCTGCCCGACGGCCCCAGCAGCACCGCGAACTCTCCGGCGTAAAGCTGCAGGTCGACCTGGTCCAGCGCGCGGATGACACCTTCGCCGCTGGCGTAGACTTTCGTCAGGCCCTCGGTGCGAAACACGACTTCCGGCGCCGAGATCGTGGCGTGCATGCCGATCCTCCGGATGATCCGTTTGCTTCTGCCGGACCGGCAGTCTCGCCCGAACCCGAATCCGGCGAAATGATGCAGGTCAACGAAGGGCGACGAAAGCCACAATTGACCCGGTCCGGCCGCTTGCGCCGAGGATCCCGGCCGACGATCCCGGCCGTCATGCCGCCCGCGCGAGCCTGGCGCGGAAGCGGGCCATCTCTTGCGGCGCGGGTTGGTGGCCGGTGAAGATCTCGACATAATTCGGCACGCGGTCCAGCCGGGCCTCCAGGGTCTCGACCGTCTGGGTCGAGATATAGCCGATCTGCACCAGATAGATGGTGCGGGCGCGGACATCGGCATCCTGCGGGTCATGTCCCCAGCGTTCCAGCATCCGGCCGAGCGCGTCCAGCCGTTCGGCATCGACGGCGCGCAGCCGGGCAAGGATTCCGGCATCCTGCAAGGCCCAGCCGCGAACCGCGAATTCCAGTCTTGCGTCAAAGGTCCGGTCCGACAGGAAACAGCCAATCAGGTTCAGCATCGCCTCGGTTTCGGTCTCGGCATAGGCGCGGGCGGCCTCGATCATCGGCAGGGTGGTTCGCCCCGCCCACATCTCGATCAGCGCGGCCAGAAGTGCTGCCCGGTCCTTGAAGAACCAGTAAAAGCTGGTGCGCGACAGCTTCAGCCGCGCGCCAAGCGTCTGGATCTTGACCGCCTCGATACCCTGTTCGACCAGCGCGTCATAGGCCGCCGAGACCCAGAGTTCCCGCGATCCGCGCCATCCGGTTTCCGGTTCGCAAGCCTTGTCCATGGCGCCAGACTACGCCGCGCCGCGCGGGTATTCAAGAAAATGTTCACCAGCGATCATAAACTTGACAACGGTGCACATTTTCGGAAGGATACCGCGGAACCCGCCCCCACGGAAAGTGCCCCGGAGTCGCCCGATGACCAACGATCCCCTGCTGCAACCCTACCGCCTGAAGCACCTGACCCTGCGCAACCGGATCATGATCACCAGCCATGAACCGGCCTATCCGGAAGACGGCATGCCGAAGGACCGCTACCGCGCCTATCATGTCGAGCGGGCGCGGGCGGGCGTTGCCCTGACGATGACGGCGGGGTCGGCCTCGGTGGCGCGCGACAGCCCGCCGGTCTTCAACAACATCCTCGCCTGGAAGGACGAGGTGGTCGGCTGGATGAAGGCGATGGTCGACGAATGTCACGATCACGGCGCCGCGGTGATGATCCAGTTGACCCATCTTGGCCGCCGCACCCGCTGGGACAAGGCCGACTGGCTGCCGGTCGTGGCGCCGAGCCACGAGCGCGAGGCGGCGCACCGCGCCTTCCCGAAGCGGATCGAGGATTGGGACATCGCCCGCATCATCGGCGACTTCGCCGATGCGGCCGAGCGGATGAAGGCGGCGGGGGTGGACGGGATCGAGCTTGAGGCCTACGGCCATCTGCTGGAACAGTTCTGGTCGCCGCTGACCAATGACCTCGAGGCGCCCTGGGGCGGCAGCCTCGACAACCGCCTGCGCTTCACCTTCGATGTGCTGCGTGCGATCCGGGCGCGCTGCGGGACCGATTTCATCGTCGGGCTGCGCTATACCGGGGATCAGGCCATGCCGGGCGGCATGACCGCAGCCGAAGGGATGGCGGTCAGCCACAAGCTGAAGGACAGCGGGCTTGTCGATTTCCTCAACGTCGTGAGGGGCCATATCGACACCGACGCGGCGCTGACCGACCTGATCCCGATCCAGGGCATGCGGTCCGCCCCGCATCTGGACTTTGCCGGCGGGATCCGGGCGGCGACCGGCTTTCCGACCTTCCACGCCGCCAGGATCCCCGATGTGGCGACCGCCCGCCATGCCATCGCCAGCGGCAAGCTTGACATGGTCGGCATGACCCGGGCGCATATGGCCGACCCGCATCTGGTGGCCAAGATCATCGAGGGGCGCGAGGACGACATCCGCCCCTGCGTCGGCGCCAACTATTGCCTTGACAGGATCTATCAGGGCGGCATGGCGCTTTGCCTGCACAACCCCGCCACCGGCCGCGAACTGCATGAGCCGCAGACCATCGCGCCGGCGCCGCTGCGAAAGCGCGTCACCATCGTCGGCGCCGGCCCGGCGGGGATGGAGGCGGCCCGCGTCGCTGCCGAACGCGGCCATGCGGTGACGGTCTTCGAGGCCGCCGACCAGCCCGGCGGCCAGATCCGCCTGACCGCCCTGCAGGAACGGCGGCGCGAGATGATCTCGATCATCCGCTGGCGCTTTGGGCAATGCGAAAAACGCGGGGTGGATTTCCGCTTCAACACGCTGGCCGACGCCGAGGCTGTGCTGGCGACCAGGCCAGACGAGGTGATCATCGCCACCGGCGGCCTGCCGCATACCGGGGTGCTGGGCGCGGGCAACGATCTGGTCGTCTCGGCTTGGGACATCCTGTCGGGCGACGTCAAACCCGGCGCCAGCGCGCTGATCTTCGACGATGCCGGCGACCATGCCGGGCTTCAGGCGGCCGATCTGATCGCCGCCACCGGGGCAAAGGTGGAAATCGCCACCCCCGACCGCAGCTTCGCCCCCGAGGTCATGGCGATGAACCTCGTCCCCTACATGCGGTCGCTGCAGGCGCGCGACACCACCTTCACCGTGACCTGGCGGCTCTTGTCGGTCGCGCGCGACGGTAACCGGCTGCGTGCCACGCTGGGCAGCGACTACGGCGATTTCCGGCGCGAACGCCTGGTTGATCAGGTCGTGGTCAACCACGGCACCCGGCCGCTGGACGATCTTTACTTCGACCTGAAGCCGCAATCGCGCAACCTTGGCGAGGTAGATTATACCGCGCTTTCGACCGGCGGGCTGCAGACCCTTGCCACCAACCCCGACGCCAGCTTCCGGTTGTTCCGCATCGGCGATGCCGTCGCCGCCCGCAACACCCATGCCGCGATCTATGACGCCCTGCGGCTGGTCAAGGACCTCTGAGAGGGGCGGCCGGGCAGGGCGCAAGGGATGCGATCGCTGGCGCCATGTCAATCATCCGCCGTCCGGTCCATGGGCGACCGGGGCCGGGCCTCGGGGTCGGTGTCAAGCGTGGCGTGGATCGCCTCGATCACCCGGCTGAAGACGGCAAGATCGGCCGTCGGGATCGCGGCAAGCAGCCGGCGCTCCACCTCGATTGCCGCCGGCAGAATCTCGGTCAGGGCGGCCTCACCCGCGGCACTCAGCGAGATGCTGACAAGGCGGGCATCGGTCCGCGCCGCGGCCTTGCGAACCAGACCCGCCGCGGCAAGCCGCGACACCGCGCGGCTGACGCGCGACTTTTCAAGGTTCACGCAGTTGTGGATCTCGCGCACCGAGACCTCGCCGCAGCGTTGCAGGTGCACCATCACCCGCCATTCGGCGACCGAAAGCCCGTGGCTGCGACCGTATTCGGCCGAAAGCCGCCGGCTGATCCGGGCCGAAAGCACGGCAAGCCGATAGGGCAGGAAGGCGGACAGGCGAAAGGGGTCGGACATGGTCTTGCCGCCGATGATCGTTGCGCCTGCAATGATATTGACTTTTGCCGCCGGCGCAATGATCATCCGTTCATTGCAGTTGCAATGAGTCTGCCGCCCCCGCACCGGGGGCACGGGGCAGGACAACGGGAGAAGGCATGGCCAAGGCATTCGCGTCGCAGGGAGACCTGACCGAGAAGACAATCAGCTTCACCGAAGTGGGTGACGGGCTTTGGGCCTTCACCGCCGCGGGCGACCCCAATTCTGGCGTCATCATCGGCGATGACAGCGTGATGATCGTCGAGGCGCAGGCAACCCCGCGCCTGGCCCGCAAGGTGATCGAGAAGGTGCGCGAGGTCACCGACAAGCCGATCACCCATCTGGCGCTGACGCATTATCATGCGGTCCGCGTTCTGGGTGCCAGCGCCTATGGTGCCCGCGAAATCCTGATGTCGGACAAGGCCCGCGCGATGGTTGCCGAACGCGGCGCCGAGGACTGGGCCAGCGAGTTCGGCCGCTTCCCGCGGCTCTTTCAGGGCCATGAGGAGATCACCGGCCTGACCTGGCCGACGACGACGTTCTCAGGGCGGATGTCGGTCTATCTGGGCAAGCGCAGGGTCGATCTGATGCATCTGGGGCGGGCGCATACCGCGGGGGATGTGGTGATCCATGTTCCCGACCAGAACGTGATGTTCACCGGCGACATCGTCGAATATCATTCGGCCTGCTATTGCGGCGACGGCCATTTCGCCGACTGGGGCAGGACGCTTGACGCGATCAACGGCTTTGACGTCGATGCCATCGCGCCGGGTCGCGGCGATGCGCTGGTCGGCAAGGACATGGTCGGCAAGGCGATCGCCGCCACCCGCGACTTTGTCGACAGCACCTGGCGCCCGGTAGCCAGGGTGGCGGCAAGGGGCGGCAGCCTGAAAGAGGCCTGGGATGCGGTGCGCGCCGAATGCGACCCGAAATTCTCGGACTACGCGATCTATGAACATTGCCTGCCGTTCAACGTCGCCCGCGCCCATGACGAGGCCCGCGGCATCGACACGCCCCGCATCTGGACCGCCGAACGCGACCAGGAGATGTGGCAGGCGCTTCAGGGCTGACCGCTCGGCGGCAGGGGAGGAGAAGACATGCTGCAGGATCGCTACAGCCTGGCATTCCGGCTTTATCCCTATCGGCGCTCGCCCGATCAGGACGCGCCGCTGCCGGTGCGCCACCCGGTCGTGGTGATGGGTGGCGGCCCGATTGGGGTCGCCACAGCACTTGACCTCGGCCTGCAGGGCATTCCGGTCGTCGTGCTGGACGATCACGAGGGCATAGGCATGGGCAGCCGCGCGATCTGCTTCGCCAAGCGCAGCCTCGAGATCGCCGACCGCTACGGCTGCGCCGAGCCGATGCTGGCGAAGGGCGTGGTGTGGAACCTCGGCAAGGTCTTTCACCAGGACCGCAAGGTCTATGAATTCAACCTTCTGCCCGAGGCGGGCCACCGGTTCCCCGCCTTCATCAACCTTCAGCAACCCTATTTCGAGAAATTCATCGTCGACCGGGTGCGCGCGGTCCAGGAACAGGGCGCCCCGATCGAGCTGCGCGGCAAGAACCGCGTCGATGCGGTGACGGTGAAGGATGATCATGTCGTGCTCGAGATCATGACACCGGACGGCCCCTACCGGCTGGAGGCCGACTGGCTGATCGGCTGCGACGGGGCGGGATCGCCGCTGCGCGGCATGCTCGGGCTGGGCTTCGAGGGCCGCGTCTTCAGGGACAGCTTCCTGATCGCCGATATCCGCATGACCGCCGATTTTCCGACCGAGCGCTGGTTCTGGTTCGAGCCCAGCCACGGTTCGGGCGCCTCGACGCTGCTGCACCGGCAGCCCGACGACACCTGGCGGGTGGATTTCCAGATCGGCTGGGACGTCGACCGCAAGGAAGAGATGAAGGAAGAGAACATCCGCCGCCGACTTGACGCCTTTCTCGGACCCGAGCGGCCCTACGAGATCGTCTGGTCCTCGATCTACACCTTCCAGTGCCGCCGGATGCAGAAGTTTCGCAACGGCCGGGTGATCTTTGCCGGCGACGCGGCGCATCAGGTTTCGCCCTTCGGGGCGCGGGGCGCCAATTCCGGCCTGCAGGATGTCGACAACCTCGGCTGGAAGCTTGGGCTGGTGATCCGGGGCGTGGCGCCCGAGCGGCTGCTGGACAGCTATGATGAGGAGCGCATCCACGGCGCCGACGAAAACATCCTGAACTCGACCCGGGCGACCGATTTCATCACCCCGAAATCGACGATCAGCCATGTCTTCCGCAACGCCGTCCTTGATCTTGCCGAACATTATGCCTTTGCCCGGCCGATGGTGAACTCGGGCCGGCTGTCGGTGCCCTGCACCTACGATACAATGTCGCTGAACGGGCCCGATGCGCTGCCCGGCGGCCCGGCGCGCAGCCGGGTCGGCAGCCCATGCCCGGACGCGCCGGTGGGCGAGGGGTTCCTTCTGCGCCGTCTCGGCACCGGCTTTGCGATCCTGACGATCGACGCCGAGGCCCCAGACCTCATCGACGAGGACGGCATCGTCGCGCGCCGTGTGGCGGTCTCGGCGGATGCGGATCCGTCGGGGGCGCTGGCCGCGCGCTATCTGGGATCGGCAGGGTCCGCCGTCTACCTGATCCGCCCCGACCAGCATGTCGCCGCCCGCTGGGACCGCTATGACGAAACCGCCCTGCGCGCCGCGCTGCGCCGGGCCTGCGCCAGGGACTAGCCGATGACCGCACTCAACACCGCGCCGAACATCGCCGATGTCGATGATTTCTACGCCGCCCTGATCGGCGCGCACGAGGGGCTGTCAGATGCGGAAAGTGCCCGGCTCAACGCCCGTCTGGTGCTGATCCTGGCCAATCACATCGGCGATCGCCGGGTGCTTGACCAGGCCATCGCCGCAGCCGCCCGCCCCGGGGCCGGGCAATGACGACATGCAACGGCGGCTGCGCCCGGCGCGGCCACAGACAAGGAGGATTGCCATGAACGTCCAAGCCACATCCGGCCTGACCCAGGCCAGGGGATTGAAGCCGGGCGACGGCTACATGCCGGGCTTCGGCAACGACTTCGAGACCGAGGCGCTGCCCGGCGCCCTGCCGCAAGGCATGAACAGCCCGCAGAAATGCGCCTACGGGCTTTATGGCGAGCAGCTTTCGGGCACCGCCTTTACCGCGCCAAGCCATCAGAACGAACGCACCTGGTGCTATCGCATCCGGCCCTCGGTCAAGCACACGCACCGCTTCGAGAAGATCGACGTGCCCTATTGGGTCTCGGCGCCGAACATCCTGCCTGACGTGATCTCGCTTGGCCAGTATCGCTGGGACCCGGTGCCGCATTCCGGCGAGGCACTGACCTGGATCACCGGGATGCGCACGATGACGACCGCGGGCGACGTGCATACCCAGGTCGGCATGGCCTGCCACGTCTATCTGGTCACCCGGTCGATGCAGGACGAGTATTTCTTCAGCGCCGACAGCGAGATGCTGATCGTGCCGCAGGAAGGCCGGCTGCGGCTGTGCACCGAGCTTGGCATCATCGACCTTGCCCCGAAGGAGATCGCCATCATTCCGCGCGGTCTGGTCTATCGGGTGGAGCTGGTCGAGGGTCCGGCCCGCGGCTTTGTCTGCGAGAACTACGGCCAGAAGTTCGAACTGCCGGGGCGCGGACCGATCGGCGCCAACTGCATGGCCAACCGCCGCGACTTCAAGACGCCGGTCGCCGCCTTCGAGGACCGCGAGGTGCCCTCGACCGTGATCGTCAAGTGGTGCGGCCAGTTCCACCGCACCCGCATCGGCCATTCGCCGCTGGACGTGGTGGCCTGGCACGGCAATTACGCGCCGGTGAAATACGACCTGGCCAGCTATTGCCCGGTCGGCGCGATCCTGTTCGATCATCCCGATCCGTCGATCTTCACCGTGCTGACCGCGCCATCGGGGGTGCCGGGCACCGCCAACATCGACTTCGTGCTGTTTCGCGAACGCTGGATGGTGGCCGAGAACACCTTCCGCCCGCCGTGGTATCACAAGAACATCATGTCAGAGCTGATGGGCAACATCTATGGCCAGTATGACGCAAAGCCGCAGGGCTTCGATCCGGGCGGCGTGTCGCTGCACAACATGATGCTGCCGCACGGTCCGGATCGCGAGGCCTTCGACAGGGCGTCGAACGCCGAACTGAAGCCCGAGAAGCTGGACGAGACCATGTCCTTCATGTTCGAGACCCGATTTCCCCAGCAGCTGACGCGGTTTGCCGCAAAGGAGGCGCCCTTGCAGGATGACTACATCGATTGCTGGGCCAGCCTTGCCAAGGTCTTCGACGGCACGCCGGGGGCGAAGTAAGCAGGCGGGGGGCGAGGTGAAAAGGCGGGGGGCCGTCTGCCCCCCGCGACCCCCCGAAGGTATTTTCAACAGAAGAAGGGCAAGGGATGCGGCTTCATGGCTACTGGCGCTCGACCACCGCCTATCGGGTGAGGATCGCGCTGGCCCTCAAGGGCATCGCCTGCGAGGCGGTGCCGGTCGATCTGACGAAGGGCGAGCAATCGGCGCCCGGCTATGCGGTGCTTAACCCCGGCCGCGGGGTGCCGACGCTGATCCTTGATGACGGGACGGTTCTGACCCAGTCGACGGCGATCCTCGAATGGCTGGAGGAGACCACGCCCGAGCCGCCGCTTCTGCCGCGGGACCCGGTCGCGCGGGCGCAAGTGCGGGCGGCGGCCCTGACCATCGCGACCGACATTCATCCGGTCAACAACCTGCGGGTCGTCAACCGGCTGAAGGCGATGGGGCACGATCAGGACGCGATCGTCGACTGGATGAATGGCTGGATGCGGCAGGGCCTTGCCGCCTTCGCGGCGCTGATCGGGCCGGACGCGCCCTTCTGCTTCGGCGAGGCGCCCGGCCTTGCCGATGTCTGCCTTGTTCCGCAGCTTTACAATGCCCGCCGCTGGGGCTGCGACATGACCGGCCTTTGCCGTCTTGCCGGGATCGAGGCGCGTTGCCTTGCGCTGCCGGCCTTCGATGCCGCCCGCCCCGAAAACCAGCCCGACGCGGCCTGACAGAAGGACAAGCCCGTGACCGAACTTCTACGCTCCTGGGTCGACGGCGCCAACCGTCCCGACACCGATTTCCCGCTGAACAACCTGCCTGTCGGGGTGTTTTCGCTGGCCGATGGGCCGCGCCGCCAGGGCGTGGCGATCGGCGACCGCATCCTTGACCTTGGCCGCGCCGAAGCGGCGGGCGTGCTGGGGTTCGGCGGGCGGCTGATGCAGGACGGCTGGAACGGGTTCATGGCCTCGGGCCGGGGCGAATGGGCGCGGCTGCGCCGCGAGCTGACCATGCTTCTGGCCGAGGGCGCCGCGGCACGGGCGCGGGTTGAGCCCTTGCTTGTGCCGATGGCGGCGGCGCGTCTGCACCTGCCCTTCGCGGTCAGCGAATATACCGATTTCTATGCCGGCAGGCACCATGCCACCAATGTCGGCACGATGTTTCGCGGACCCGAAAACGCCCTGCCGTCGAACTGGCTGCATATTCCCATCGGCTATAACGGTCGTGCGTCCTCGGTCGTGGTTACGGGCACATCGGTCATCCGTCCGATGGGTCAGATCAAGGGCCCGGAAGATGCGCTGCCCCGCTTTGCCGCCTCGGCGCGCTTCGATATCGAGCTTGAGATGGGGGCAGTCGTCGGCCAGGCCTCGGACGGGCCGATCAGCGTGGCCGAGGCCTTCGACAACATTTTCGGCTATGTGCTTCTGAACGACTGGTCGGCGCGCGACATCCAGGCCTGGGAATACCAGCCGCTGGGCCCGTTCCAGGCCAAGGCCACCGCGACGACGATCAGCCCGTGGATCGTCATGGCCGCAGCGCTTGCGCCCTTCCGGGTCGCGACGCCGGAGCGGGAGGTGCCGCTGCTGCCGTATCTCGCCGAGCCCGGCCCGATGCTTTATGATATCGCGCTCGAGGTCGGGCTGGCGCCCGAAGGCGCGCCCGAGACGGTTATCGCGCGCACCAATTACCGCGAGATGTATTATTCCGCGGCCCAGCAGCTTGCCCATCACGCCAGTTGCGGCTGTCCGATGCGGGTCGGCGATCTTCTCGGGTCGGGCACGATCTCGGGGCCAGAGCGCGGCAATCGCGGCTCGCTGCTCGAGATCTCGTGGGGCGGCAAGGAGCCGATCACGCTCGACAGCGGCGAGACCCGCAGTTTCCTTGCGGATCGCGACACCGTCACCTTGCGCGGCCACGCGCAGGGCCGGGGCTACCGCATCGGTTTCGGTGAGGCGAGCGGCAAGATCCTGCCTGCCCGGGGCTGAGGCCGCCCGGTGCCGGGGTCCGGGCGCCGGAGCCGCGGTCGCGCCATGCTGGCGCCCGGCAAGGCGACGCCGTCCCGGGGATTGCGCGGTTCGGATGCGCGGAAGCAATCCTGGCTGACGCGAGGCGAATCAAGCAGCAGACCGCCCAGGTTCGCCGACTGAAGGTGTGCGGTATCGCCAAGGGCTGGGGCAGCTTCGGGGCGTTTGCGGAACAGATCTCCGCGGAGATCGACGCCGGGGCTCCGCGCCTGGACTCGCCGCGAACCTGCGAAGGCTGCGGGGCCGAGATCGCGCGGCCATTGCCCGAGCAACGGTTTTGCAGGCCGCAATGCCAGACAAACACCTGGCGGCGAAGGAACAAGGCGCGACCATGACGGCGCTTCGATTTCGGCCTGCACCGCCGCGTTCCTGCGCCGCGTCATACTCGTCTGCCAGCCGCATTTTGGCACGGGCCTGAATGGCCAGTGCGTCACCCTGCGCGCGGTAGGTGGCCGCGATCACCTCGTCATGTGCCCCGTTCCCCCGCCCTTCGACCTGTTCCCCCGGTGTTCCCCAAGCCAGAGCGAGAAAAGCCCCTGCGAGGGGACTTGTTCTCAAATACTTGGTATTTTAGGCTTTTTTGGCTCCGGCGGTAGGGATCGAACCTACGACCAATTGATTAACAGTCAACTGCTCTACCGCTGAGCTACGCCGGAACACGGCGGCGATATAGCAAGGGGCGCGGGGGCCGTCCAGTGGGTTGGCGCAGAAAAGCGCAGGCGCGCGGTGCGTGGATGCCGCCCGGGACGCGGTTGGGCGTGGGCGCTGGCTTGAGGGGCTGTCGCCGCGACGGTCAAGGGGGGCGTGACCCGGTCACCGCCGCCCGGTCGGAAGGGAAATCGACAGACCTGCGCCCCGGTCGTTCCTCGTTCACAGCGAGAGTCTTTTGAGTTGCCGGTGAACGCCGCCAGTCCGAGTGAACCGGCGAACACTCGACCGCGACTTCGAGGCCGACCGTCCGAACCAGACGTGGCTGACCGATTTCACCTACATCTGGACCGCCGAAGGCTGGCTCCATGTCGCGGCCGTGCTGGACCTGTTCTCCCGGGATCGCCATTGGTCTCGAACCCATGGCGACACTGGCTCACCGTCGGCTGGTCGATGAAGGCCGAGCGGGATGCCTCACTGGCCACGGATGCCCTGATGATGGCCGTCTGGCGCCGCGGCAGCGCCGACGCGCTGTTGCATCATTCCGATCAGGGATCGCAATATACCAGCGAGCAGTTCCAGCGCCTGCTGCTCGACAACGGCATCACCTGCTCGATGAGCCGGGCCGGCAACGTCTGGGACAATTCGGCGAGGGAAAGCTTCTTCTCGTCGCTGAAGGCCGAACAGACGGCCCGCAAGATCTACCGCACCGGCGACGCCGCCCGGGCCGACGTGTTCGACTACATCGAGCGCTTCTACAATCCGCGCCGACGCCATTCGAAACTGGGCTATCTCAGCCCAATGGTGTTCGAGGACCGCGCTATGCTACCTTAACCCGGTGTCCACGAAACCGGCAGCAGGCCAGGTTGACAGATCATTCAGAAGGTGGGGCCCAGACGCCGCTTACTCATATCCGGGCTCCTTCAGGATTAGCAGAAAGGTCGGAATTCGACGAGCGCACCGGCTGGCAGGTTCTCGGCAACGGCGGGTAAGAACATGAGCCGGTCCGCCAAGGGAAGCAGTCCGACACGGGCCGAATGCGTGGCGCCCTCAAAACTGACGATCTCGCGGCCGTGGGCATCGAATCCTGCCAATGTCGCGGGTCTGAGTTCGCGCCACCCGGGATCGGTGCGCCCGTAATTATCCGGGCCGCCCCGCCACCCGCGACCGATGCCGTCGCCGCCTGCCCGGCAGGCACGCGCGCAACGACCGGCAGCACCCAGGGACTGGCCCCGGTCAGGGCTGATGTCGCGATCGCATAACCATCCATCGCCGCATTGTCGAAAGCCGGCGCCATGGACCGCGACCGGACCGGCCGAGCAAGAATGCGGCCGGCGGCGCTGCCCGCCTGCACGGCCTCGGTTCGGCCGACCGGTGCGGCCTGCGCCGTAATAAGGGCAAGGGCCTTGTCGATGCTGATCAGCGAATGGACCATGTCCTGACCGTCGCATCCGCATCCCGGTGACGCGATGGCCCGATGGAACGTCATTGTGCAGCCTCCTGAGTGGAATGGGCGGTCTGAAAATGCCCCGGCCCGATGCTGCAATCGAGGTCGCGCAGGCGCCCGTCCTTGAGGCCGTAGATCAGGCCATGCACGCGCACGACGGCGCCGCGCGCCCAAGCCCGCTGCAGGATCGGCGTTTCGCAGACGCGCCGCACACCTTCGACCACATTCCATTCGGCCAGCCGGTCGCGTCGTGCCTCAAGGTCGGGTTCGCGCCCCAGATCGACGGCATAAGCGCGTGCGAGGCGTCGGACCGGCTCCAGCCAGTGATCGGCCAGACCATGGGGCAGATCCTCGGTCGCGGCCTTGACCCCGCCGCAGCCATAGTGGCCGCAAACGATGATCTCGCGCACGTGCAGCGCATCAACCGCGAATTCCAGCGCCGACAGCAGGTTCATGTCGGTGGAATGAACGACATTGGCGACGTTGCGATGGACGAACACCTCGCCCGGATCGAGGCCCGCGACCACATTGGCCGGAACCCGGCTGTCCGAACAGCCGATCCAGAAGAACTCGGGTGCCTGAAGGGCGGCAAGGCGGGTGAAGTAATCCGGTTCCTCGGCGTGACGGTGCTTCGACCACGCCAGGTTGCGCGCCAGAAGATCATTCAGCATCGGTCGTCTCCGCAAGGTCGGGCAGCCCGCGCCGTCTTCGCATGTGTTCCGACAAGGTCCGCAGATCGGCCCGGGTCAGCCGGGCGCGGGCAATCGGCAGGAGGATCGCGTTCTCGGCAACCAGGTGGCGACGCACGTGCCCGGCAAACCTGGACAACACTGCGCGCTCCTCGGCGGTGAGGTTGACCCCGCTATCGAGGCAACCGGCCAGCATCGCACGCACCTGAGGCAGCAGGCGCATCGCCGCGTCCTGATCGGCCCTGATCCGGTCGATCACGCCCTCGATCGCATCCTCTTGCGTGCAGCGTCGGGCAAGAAGCGGAAAAAGATCCTCTGCTTCGTCGCGCAGATGGACGCTCAACTCCTCGTTCAGAAAGCGCAGCACAGCTGTTGCCGATCGGCGATTGAGGGCGTCGGCCGTCGCCAGCCCGTCGATCACTGTGCAGATCTGGCGTTCGCGCAGGTGATCTTCGCTGATGAAATCCAGAGGATTTGCAAGCAGGCTCGGGCTTGTCGGTGTCTCACCGCTCCCTCGCAGCACTGGTTCTGACGGGTGCATCACGCGTCCTTTCGCGCGGTTCAGATCGGCGCAAGGCTGGCGCCGGTGATCTGCGCCCCTTGGGCCAGGGTCTCGACAAACTCCCGCGATGCCCTTGCCCAGGCCGCCTTTTCCAGCGCCTGCGCGATCCTGGGGCGGACGGTGTCAAAGGGCAGAACCTGCCCTGGCGCCGTGGCATTCAGCCGGATGATGTGCCAGCCGTGGCGCGACAGAACGGGTGCGGGGCTGATGCCGCCATCCGGCAAGCCGCGCAGCGCCGCCTCGAACTCCGGCACTGTGTCACCCGGGCCAAGCTGACCCAGATGGCCACCCGATGCCTTCGACCCGCAGTCGCTTTGCCGGGCGGCCGCGGCGAACCCCTTGGCATCGCCACCCATCCGCGCCAGCAGGGCCGTGGCCCGTGCCTCCGCCAGCCCGCGCTCGGCCTCGTCGCGCGGGTCGCAGGCGCACAGGATATGCGAGACGTCCCAAAGCGGCGCGGACCGGTAGCGGTCGGGATCTTTCGCCCATTCGGCGTGAACCGCGTCTTCCGTCACGGGCGCGATGGTCAGCGCCTCGTCCAGAAGGGCGCGGATCAGGGCTTCGTCCTCGGTCTCGAAGCGGCCGGGTGCCAGTTCGATCGGATCGGGCACCAGCCCGCGACGCCGCGCTTCTTGCAACAGCAGGGCGCGGATCGCGAGCGCCTGCGCCGCCTTGCGCCAGGCGATCCCGGGTTTGTCCCTTGGGGCGGTGTGGTTCTGGGCCTCGGCGGCGATCGCCGCCGAGGGGATGGTCTCATTGTTGACGACGACATCGGGAAAGAGAGCCATGTTCATCGCACTCACTCTGCCGGGGTCGTGGCCCTCGGGCCGGCCTTGCCCTGCCGGGCGTCATAGGCGCGGCGGCGTTCCTCCAGCGGGCGGCGGCGGCGCGAACGCACGATCTGGTAGCCCGGCCGCATCAGCAGGTAGCGCAAGGGGGCGGCAAATCCGGACCAGATATGCACGAGCCGGGTGAACGGGAACAGGATCGTGATGATCAGGCCGAGGAAGATGTGCAGCTTGTAGAGCCAATGCACGTCGACCACGGTGACCCAGGCATTGATGTTCCATGTCACGACGCTTTGCGACCAGGTCATGAAGCGGACCATTTCCGACCCGTCCATGTGCTGCAGCGTCTGGGTGATCGTCAATAGGCCGATGGCCAGCTGCAGCCAGATCAGGACCATGATCAGGATGTCGGGGAAGGTCGATGTCACGCGGATGCGCGGATCGGCAAGGCGGCGATGCAGCAGCATCGACGAGCCGATGAGCGCGGCGATACCCGCCGGCCCGCCGATCAGGACCGCCATCCACTGCTTGAGCCCATAGGGAATGCCCAGGGTATCGAGAACCCATATCGGGGTGAACAGCCCGACCAGGTGGCCGAAGAACACGGTCAGGATGCCGACATGGAACAGGATCGAGCCCCAGATCAGTTGCTTGCGGCGCAAAAGCTGGCTGGACGAGCTTTTCCAGGTGAATGGGTCGCGCTCATACCGCGCGATGGAGCCGACAAGGAACACCGTCAGCGCGACATAGGGCATGACGCCGAACAGCATGAAGTTGATATCGAAATCGCCGAACATGTCATGCGCTCCTGTTCAGGTTGGGGGCCGGCTTGTCCATCAGCGCCAGCATGTCGCGGACCTGCGGGCAGCCCGCATTGGGATCGGGGCCGAAGGTGACCTCGGTCTCCTCCCAGACCGCATCCAGGGCTTCCAGATCGGTCGGATCGTCATCCGGTTGCGCCAGCATTCCCGCCACGGCGTCGGCGTCCGATTGCGCACCGGCAAGCTGGGACAAAGCGGCGAACGCGGCGTCATACCCGCTCTCGCGCCGCACCAGACGGGTGGCAAGCGCGTCGAAGATATGGGCCGCGTCCGCCAGGGTTTCCTGCGCCTCGACGAAGGGACGCGAGGCGAGGAATTCCAGCAGCACCGGCAGGTGGTCGGGCAGTTCCGTGGTGGCGGGCTCGAACCCGCCCGCGCGGTAGGTCTCGATCAGGCTGACCATCGCGCCACCCCGATCCCGGCTTTCGCCGTGGACATGCTCGAAAAGGTTCAGCGACAGTGTGCGCGAGCGGTCGAAGAGCATGACATAGCTCTCCTGAACGTCGAACAGGTCGCCTTGCCCCAGCCCATCGGTGAGCGCCTGCAACGCCGCCCGCGTGTCGGGGGCGATGCGGGGATCGGTGCCAAGAACGGCCCCGATCTCGGGCATGGCGTCCTGAAGCTCCCGCGAGGGATAGCTCAGGATCAGCGACAGCGCCTTGAGGGTGCGGTCCGTCATCAGAAGGTCTCCTGCGGAAGGGCGAACTTCTTTTTCTTGCCGCCGAACAGGGTCGTCTTGCCCGTCTCGCCGGTGGAACAGCCGTTGCCGTCGGTGAAACCGCAGCCGCCGCGGATGTCGGCGCCTGCTTCGTTCTGTTCGCGGTGCGCCGTGGGGATCGCGAAGCGATCCTCGTAATCGGCGATCGCCATGATCTTGTACATGTCCTCGATCATCCGGCCCGACATGCCGACCCGGGCGGCGATACCCTCGTCGCGCACGCCGTCCACGGTCAGCGCCCGCATGTAGAGCCGCATCGCCGACATCCGTTCCAGCGCGTGGACGATCGGCTCCTCGTCGCCCGCCGTCAGCATGTTGGCCAGATATTTCACCGGGATGCGCAAGCTGCGCACGTCGGGCATCTGGTCGCTCATCGCGATTTGTCCGGCCTGCGCCGCGTTCTGGATCGGCGAGAGCGGCGGGATATACCAGACCATCGGCAGGGTCCGGTATTCGGGGTGCAGCGGGAAGGCGACCTTCCAGTCCATCGCCATCTTCCAGACCGGGCTGACCTTGGCGGCCTCGATCCAGTCCTCGGGGATACCATCGCGGCGGGCCGCCTTGATCACCTTGGGATCGTTCGGGTCAAGAAACACATCAAGCTGCGCGCCGTAAAGGTCGGTTTCGCGCTCGGCACTGGCCGCCGCTTCGATCTTGTCGGCGTCATAGAGGATCACGCCCAGATAACGGATGCGGCCCACGCAAGTCTCTGAGCAGACCGTCGGCTGTCCGGACTCAATCCGCGGGTAGCAGAAGGTGCATTTCTCGGATTTGCCGCTCTCCCAGTTGTAATAGACCTTCTTGTAGGGGCAGCCCGAGATGCACATCCGCCAGCCGCGGCATTTCTCCTGATCGATCAGGACGATGCCGTCCTCCTCGCGCTTGTAGATAGCACCCGAGGGGCAGGACGCGGAACAGGTCGGGTTCAGGCAATGCTCGCACAGGCGCGGCAGATACATCATGAAGGTATTTTCATACTCTCCATAAATCTCCTTCTGCACATTCTCGAAGTTGTAATCCTGCGACCGCTTGGAGAATTCGCCGCCGAGAATTTCCTCCCAGTTCGGACCCTTCTCGATCTTTTCCATCCGCTCGCCGGTGATCTTCGACCGGGGGCGCGCGGTGGGAAAGGCGTTCATGTCGGGCGCGGATTTCAGGTGGTCATAGTCGAAATCGAACGGCTCGTAGTAATCGTCGATCTCGGGCATCGAGGGGTTGGCGAAGATGTTCGCCAGGATCCGCCACTTGGCCCCCTGTTTGGGATGCAGCTTGCCGCCGGCCGAGCGTGTCCAGCCGCCGTTCCAGCGCTTCTGGTTTTCCCAATCGGTCGGATAGCCGGTGCCGGGCTTGGTCTCGACGTTGTTGAACCATGCGTATTCGACGCCCTCGCGCGTCGTCCACACGTTCTTGCAGGTGACCGAGCAGGTATGACACCCGATGCATTTGTCGAGGTTCAGAACCTTTCCGATTTGCGCGCGCACTCTCATTCCGCGGCCTCCACTTTTCCGGTTGCGGACCCGGACGCAGGGGTGTCCAGCCAGTCGACCTTTTTCATTTTCCGGACGATCACGAATTCGTCGCGGTTGCTGCCCACGGTGCCGTAATAGTTGAACCCATAGGACAATTGCGCATAGCCGCCGATCATATGCGTGGGTTTCAAAACCGTGCGGGTGACCGAGTTGTGGATTCCGCCGCGATGGCCGGTCTTTTCGGAACCGGGCGTGTTCACGATCTTTTCCTGCGCGTGATACATGAAGAGCGTGCCCTGCTTGATCCGCTGCGACACCACCACCCTTGCTGTCAGCGCGCCGTTGATGTTGTAGGCCTCGACCCAGTCGTTATCGACAAGGCCCGCCTTGGCCGCGTCGACCTCGGACATCCAGACCACCGGCCCGCCCCTGTTCAGCGTCAGCATCAACAGGTTGTCGGAATAGGTGCTGTGAATGCCCCATTTCTGATGCGGCGTGATGAAGTTCAGCACGACATGCGGGCTGCCCTCGGCCGCGTCGTTGTTGACGGCCGCGGTGATGGTCTTGAGGTCGACCGGCGGGCGGTAGCTGACAAAACCCTCGCCGAAGGCCCGCATCCATTCGTGATCCTGATAAAGCTGCTGGCGGCCCGTGAGGGTGCGCCACGGGATCAGCTCGTGCACGTTGGTGTAGCCCGCGTTATAGCAGACCTCCTCGGACTCGATCCCCGACCAGGTGGGGCTTGAGATGATCTTGCGCGGTTGCGCCGCGATATCGCGGAAGCGGATCTTGGTGTGATGCGCGCCCTCGGCCAGGTGGGCGTGGTGGCGGCCGGTGGGTTTTTCCAGTTCCTCCCAGGCCTTGACGGCAACCTCGCCGTTGGTCTCGGGGGCAAGCATCAGGATCATCTCGGCCGCGTCGATGGCGGTCTCAAGCTTCGCGTGACCCTTCGAGACGCCCTCGTCCAGCACCACCCCGTTCAGGTCGCGCAGGTGTTTGACCTCCACCTTGGTATCCCAATTGATCCCCTTGCCACCGTTGCCCAGCTTCTCCAGCAACGGGCCGACCGAGGTGAACTTCTTGTAGAGATTGGGATAATCCCGCTCCACCGCGATATAGTTCGGAGCGGTCTTGCCGGGGATCAGATCACATTCGCCTTTCTTCCAATCCCTCACATGCGCCTGCGCCAGTTCGCCGGGCGTGTCGTGCAGAAGCGGAAGCTGGACGATATCCGTTTCCACCCCCAGCACTTCGGGCGCCACTTCCGAGAACTTGGCCGCGATCGACTTGAAAATCTCCCAGTCCGACTTGCTCTCATAAGCCGGGTCCACCGCCGCCTGCAGCGGGTGGATGAACGGGTGCATGTCGGAGGTGTTCAGGTCATCCTTCTCATACCAGGACGCCGTCGGCAGCACGATGTCGGAATAGACGCAGGTGGTCGACATGCGGAAGTCGATGGTCACCAGAAGGTCAAGCTTGCCCTTGGGCGCCTCGTCATGCCAGACGGCCTCTTTCGGCATCACGCCGCCTTCCTCGCCCAGATCCTTGCCCATTACGCCGTGATCGGTGCCCAGAAGGTGCTTGAGGAAGTATTCGTGCCCCTTTCCGCTCGACCCCAGCAGGTTCGAGCGCCAGACGAACAGGTTGCGCGGCCAGTTTTCCGGCGCGTCCGGGTCCTGACAGGACATTTCCAGACGCCCCGATTTCAGCTGTTCGGCGACGTAGTCCTTGATCTCCTTGCCGGCTTTCTTCGCCGCCTTCGACACCTCAAGCGGGTTGGACTTGAGCTGCGGCGCCGAAGGCAGCCAACCCATCCTTTCGGCGCGGATGTTGTAGTCGATGAGGGAAATGTCCCAATCGCCCGCGGGCGCCGTGGGCGACAGGATCTCGCCCGCACGCAACGTCTCATACCGCCACTGATCGGTATGGGCATACCAGGCCGAGGTTGAATTCATGTGCCGCGGCGGGCGGTTCCAGTCGAGCGCGAAGGCCAGCGGTTGCCAGCCGGTTTGCGGGCGAAGTTTCTCCTGACCCACATAATGCGACCAGCCGCCGCCTTCCTGCCCGATGCAGCCGCACATCACCAGCATGTTGATGATGCCGCGATAGTTCATGTCCATGTGGTACCAGTGGTTCAGACCGGCCCCCAGGATGACCATGGATTTGCCATGGGTCTTTTCGGCATTGCCCGCGAATTCCCGCGCGACCGCGATGATCTTTTCGCGATCAACGCCGGTGATCTTCTCGGCCCAGGCAGGGGTGTAGGGGCTGTCGTCGTTAAAATCCTTCGACACCCAGTCACCGCCAAGGCCCCGGTCCAGCCCGTAATTGGCGCAAAAGAGGTCAAACACCGTGGCGACCAGCACCTTTGATCCATCCGCCAGCGTGACACGCCGCGCGGGGATGTTGCGGGTCAGCACCTCGGGGTGGTCGCATTTGACGAAATCGCCCGTGGCGACCCCGCCGAAATAGGGGAAATCGACGCCCACCACCTCGTCATGGTCTCCGTCGAGAATCTGGCTGAGCCGCAGCTTTGCCTCCGCCCCTTTGGCCTGCTCTTCGAGGTTCCACTTGCCCGCTTCGCCCCAGCGGAACCCGATCGAGCCGTTGGGGACCACGATCCGGCCTGAAGCCTCGTCATAGGCCACGGTCTTCCAGTCGGGGTTGTTCGTCTCACCAAGCTTCCCGTCAAAGTCGTCGGCGCGCAGCATCCGGCCGGGCACAAGGTGCCCGTCCTTTTCGTCCAGACGCACCAGCATCGGCATGTCGGTGTATTTGCGGGCGTAATCCTCGAAATATTCGGCCTGCCGGTCGAGGTGAAACTCGCGCAAGATCACGTGGCCCATGGCCATGGCCAGCGCCGCGTCGGTGCCCGCTTGTGGGTTCAGCCAGATATCGCCGAACTTGGCCGCCTCGGAATAGTCGGGGCTGACCACCGCCGACTTGGTGCCGCGATACCGCACCTCGGTGTAGAAATGCGCGTCCGGCGTGCGGGTCTGCGGCACGTTCGA
The DNA here is from genome assembly GCA_002841115.1 of Alphaproteobacteria bacterium HGW-Alphaproteobacteria-6. Lineage (GTDB taxonomy): Bacteria > Pseudomonadota > Alphaproteobacteria > Rhodobacterales > Rhodobacteraceae > Albidovulum. Next base: position 34,885 of record PHEC01000002.1, read on the forward strand.
GCCCCAGAGCATCAGGAAGCCCGCGTTGTACCAGTCGGCCGATTCGGGCACGTCGGTCTGTTCGCCCCAGGTCTGCGGGCTGGCGGGCGGCAGGTCGCAATACCAGTCGTAGAACGACATGCAGGTGCCGCCCAAAAGGCTCAGGTAACGTGAACCCGCCGCATAGCTGACCATCGACATCGCGGGGATGGGCGAGAAGCCGAACACCCGGTCGGGGCCCCAGGTCTTGGCGGTATGGGCGTTGGCGGCGGCGATGATCTCGGTCGCCTCGTCCCAGCTTGCCCGCACGAAGCCGCCCTTGCCGCGGGTCGTGGTATAGGACGCGCGCAAGGCAGGGTCGTTCTGGATCGCGGCCCAGGCGGCCACCGGCGTCATCGTCTCGCGCATCTTGCGCCAGGCGCGCATCAGGGCGCCGCGGATCAGCGGGTTCTTCACCCGGTTCGCGGAATAGAGATACCAGCTATACGACGCGCCGCGCGCACAGCCGCGCGGCTCGTGGTTGGGCAGCCCCGCACGGGTGCGCGGATAATCGGTCTGCTGCGTCTCCCAGGTCACGATGCCGGATTTGACGTAGATCTTCCACGAACACGATCCGGTGCAGTTCACCCCATGGGTCGAGCGCACGATCTTGTCGTGCCGCCAGCGGTTTCTGTAGGTGTCCTCCCAGTCGCGGTTCTCGGCCGTGGTCTGACCCCAACCGTCCGAGAATTGTTCCAGTTCCTTGCTGCGGAAGAAGTTCAGTCTGTCGAGCAGATGGCTCATTGGGCTGTCCTTTCGGGTGTCTGGGCCCGGGCGGCAGGATCTGTCGCCCGGCAAATCGATTGGGTCATCGTGCGGGCTGGGCGGCGGTGCCCCGAGGCATCCGCCCGTGTTCGATGTCGTGCAGCAGGCCGCCGGGGCGGGTGTAGACCGCCCAGGTGATGAGAACACAGATCGCGTAGAAGACCAGGAACCCCCAGAGCGCGCCCACGGCGGACCCGGTCATCGCGATGGACGTGCCGTAGGCCTTCGGGATGAAGAAGGCGCCGTAAGCCGCGATGGCCGAGGTAAAGGCCACGATCGCGCCGGATTCCATTGCAATCTGCCGCTTGCGCTCATCGACCCCGAGGTGAGGCATCAGACGCGGCACTTCGCGGCCCATGATCACCGGAATCATCTGGAAGGTAGAGGCGTTGCCGACACCGGTCAGGAAGAACAGCGCCATGAAGCAGGCGAAGAAGCCGATGAAGGACCCAAGCCCGAGGAAGGTGATCACGCCGAACGTGGCAACGATCATCGCGGCGAAGGTCCAGAGGGTCACGCGACCGCCGCCGAACCGGTCGCTGATCCAGCCGGTGCCAGCGCGCGACAACGCCCCGACCAGCGGCCCGAGGAACACATAGTTCAGCGCGTTCACCTCCGGGAAGGCGAGCTTCGTCAGCAGCGGAAAGCCCGCCGAATAGCCGATGAAACTGCCGAAGGTGCCGGTATAAAGGACGCACATCAGCCAGTTGTGCATCCGCCCGAAAATCACCGCCTGATCGGCGAAACTGGCACGCGCATCGGCAATGTCGTTCATGCCCAGCCAGGCGGCGATCGTCGCCGCAAGGATGAAGGGCACCCAGACGAAGCCGGCGTTCTGCATCCACAACTGCCCGCCGTCCGACATCGTCACCGGCTGCCCGCCAAGCGCCCCGAACACGCCCGCCGTGATGACGATGGGCACGAGGAACTGCATCACCGACACGCCCAGGTTGCCGAGCCCCGCGTTCAGCGCCAGCGCGTTGCCCTTTTCGGCCTTCGGGAAGAAGTAGCCTATATTGGCCATGCTTGATGCAAAGTTGCCGCCGCCGAAACCGCAGAGCAGCGCCAGCACGAGGAAGATCAGATAGGGCGTGCCGGGGTTCTGCACCGCATAGCCGATGCCCAGGGCGGGCAGCAGCAGCGAGGCGGTCGACAGCGTCGTCCAGAGCCTGCCGCCGAAGATCGGCACCATGAAGCTGTAGAAGATCCGCAATGTCGCCCCCGACAGGCCCGGAAGTGCTGCGAGCCAGAACAATTGTCCCGACGTGAATTCGAACCCGATGGCAGGCAGGCGCGCCACGACCACCGACCAGACCATCCAGACCGAAAACGCCAGCAGTAGCGCCGGGATGGATATCCACAGGTTGCGCCGGGCGATGGCGCGGCCCTTTTCGGCCCAGAAGGCCGGGTCTTCGGGATGCCAATCTTCCAGCACGCGCGGCATGGCCGTGTGCGCGGGGGTATGGATGTCCTGCATCTCGGGGAATTCCGGCAGCCGTCCGAGCGCTTCGCCATGCGCTGCGCGCTCCATCCCGCGAACCGACAGGTGCATCCAGGCCAGCGCCACGGCGACCAGAACGAAAAGCAGCACGAAACAGGATGTGTAGATGCCGGTCAGGTCCAGCAGCGCCCCGAAGGCGATCGGCAGGACAAAGCCGCCAAGCCCGCCGATCATGCCCACCAGGCCACCGACCGCGCCGACATGGCCCGGATAGTAGACCGGAATGTGCTTGAAGACCGCCGCCTTGCCCAGGCTCATGAAGAACCCAAGGGCGAAAAGCGTGACGATGAACGGCCACAGGCCCATCTGGGTTGAAAAGGCGATCGGGCCTTCCTTGCCCTGAATGATGTATTCGGTCGGCGGGTAGGACAGCATGAACAGGAAGATCAGCGAAAACCCGAACGTCCAGTACATCACCGCCCGCGCGCCGAACTTGTCCGACAGAAGCCCGCCATAAGCCCGGAACAATGACGCCGACAGGCTGAAGGACGCCGCCGCCATGCCCGCGAAACGCACATCGATGCCGTAGACGTCGATCAGGTAGTGCGGCATCCACAGGGCGAGCGCGACGAAGGCGCCGAAGACGAAGAAGTAGTAAAGCGAGAACCGCCAGACCTGCAGGTTCTTCAGCGGCGCGAATTGCTGCGCCAGCGAGGGGGCCTTGGCCCCGGTCTTGCGACGTTCGACCAGTTTGGGATCATCCTTGGCCAGCAGGAAGAACAGCACGCCGATGATGGCGAGCCCAACCGCCCAGACATAGGCCACGCCATGCCAGCCATAGGCGACCATGACGAAGGGTGCGACGAACTTGGTGACGGCCGCACCGACATTGCCGGCCCCGAAGATGCCCAGCGCCGTTCCCTGCCGCCCCGCGTCATACCAGCGGCTGACATAGGCCACGCCGATGATGAACGATCCGCCCGCCAGCCCGATGCCGAGCGCCGCGACCAGATACATGATATAGGTATCGGCCAGCGTCAGCGCCCAGGTCGCGAGCGCGGTCAGGATCATCTGGCTGGAGAATACCAGCCGCCCGCCGTATTTCTCGGTCCAGACGCCGAGGAACAGGCGGGTGACGGAGCCGGTCAGGATCGGCGTGGCGACCAGAAGGCCGAACTGCGTGTCGTTTAGGCCCAGCTCTGCCTTGATGGCGACACCGATGATGGAGAAGATCGTCCAGACCGCGAAACAGGCGGTGAAGGCGATCGTACTCAGGCTCAGGGCGCGTGTCTGATCGGCGCGTGAGGCTGTGGCAACGGTCTGCATGGTGGGTCTCCGGCAAGAACAAGGCGCTCACCCCCTGCGTGGGGCTCATTGCCAGACCTGCGGCCGAAGGGGCGCGGATGATTTGATCTAGATCACGAAATCACGAAAAGCACAACGAAATAAATGGCTTGCAGAAATATGTCATTCGATGTGCGGTGACAGATCAAGGCTCGACTTGCGAAGGTCAACCGTCAGATTGACTTTTATCAATCGATTTGCTGATTATTGTTAATCACAGGCAGGCGGGGGGAACGACATGCCCGATCCGGAATCCCGGGATATTCGAAAGCTGGATCTCTTCTCGCAGATGGCGGATGAGCATTTCACCTCCTTGATGCGCGGCGCCTATGTGCAGAATTTCCCTGCGCAGGTCGAATTGATCACCGAAGGAGAGCCGAGCGATTTCCTTCATATCCTGATCTCAGGCTCGGTCGATCTGTTCTCCTCCTGGAACGGCCGGGATACCAGCATGGCGACCGTCAGGCCCATTTCGACCTTCATTCTTGCCGCGACGATCAAGGATGCGCCCTACCTGATGTCGGCACGTACGTTGGAGAAAAGCCGGATAGCGCTGATCCCCAGTCAGGATGTTCGCGCAATCTTTGACGCCGACAGCAATTTTGCCCGTGCGATCGTCATGGAACTGGCGCAGTGCTATCGCTCGGTCATCAAGGCGCAGAAGGATCTCAAGCTCAGAACCTCGCTCGAACGACTCGCGAACTACTTGCTCAGACAACAAAGGCATGCCGGCGGCGTGGCCGTGTTCGAGCTTGATTTCGAGAAACGCCGCCTTGCCTCGGTGCTGGGCATGACGCCCGAAAACCTCAGCCGTGCCTTCAAGGGCCTGCAACCCTACGGTGTGACGGTGAACGGCACCCGCATCACCATAGGCAATCAGGCAGACCTTGAGCATTTCGCCAAGCCCAATCCCCTGATCGACGGCTTCACGTCCTGAGAGGCATCAGGGCAAGGGGCTGACGCCGAGGAGAACGGATTTGGGCGCCCGATGGACAGCGCCAGGATAAGGCAGACCGCCCCCTTGACGATCAGTGGCACATGGACCTGTCATGGTGCCCAGTCCCAAAGGGTCACATGGGGCGCACCGCCCGCCGCCCCGATGAGCCAGGCCAGCGCGGCCAGTGACAGGGCGGAATAGTCCAGCACAAAAGCTGGAAGGTCGAAGCCGCGCCCGAAGCCATGGCCGCAGCGGCGGGCGCACCGGGATGGAAGGCGACAAGAAGAACACGGCATAGCCCGCGTGCAGCACCTTCACCAGCGGTTCGGCAAAGGTCCGGTGCCCGGCCCGGCGGGTCAGGCGCAGGGCGTGCAACACGCCTGCCAGTGCAAGCGCCACCCCGGTCAGAGAGCCGAGCGGCAAGCCGACCCACAGCGCAAGGCTCACTACAAGGGCTACCAGCGCCGCCTTGTCGAAAGACTGCATCGGCGGCACGGGCAAGACGCTGCTGCGCCGTTTCACCAACCAGTTGCTGGTGATGGACGGGACCCTGCGCCCGCGTTTCACGGCGATCATCATGATGGCGGTGCCAAGGCCCAGCCCCAGGCCATAGCCTTGGGCCGCATGATCGCCCCTTGCGGCCTCCCAGTGGAACAACGCGTTGCCGAGGATGAAGTCCCCCAGCATCGCCAGCACGATCAGGTTCCGCCAGTTCCTTCCCGCCACAATCTCGCGTCCGATGGCAAGCGCAAAGACAACCGGAAAGGCCAGATCGGCCACAGCTATCTGCCCGGCGGTCAGACCGCCCGAGACGCAAACCGCCAAGCGTCCAGCCAGCCACAGGCCCGCAAGCACCCCCAGCCGCCAGCCGACGATGGGCAAGCGCCCGGTCCAGTTCGGGACCGCGGTCAGCAGGAACCCCGCGACCACGGCACCCAGATAGCCGAACAGGAATTCCTGTGCGTGCCATGAAAGGGGGTCGAAAGCTGTGGGGAGCATCAGGTGCCCCGACTGCATCGGCACCCAAAACACCATCGCCAGCATGGCCCAGACCGCCGCACCAAACAAGAACGGGCGGAACCCGAAGGTCAGGATTGCCGGTCCGGTCCATGCGCGCGTCGGCTCGGTCGTGGTGGTCATCTGTGTGTCCTCGATTCTGGCCCTTCCGCCGCGACGCCGTCCTCGGTCAGGATCAGGTTGAGCGGGATGTCATGGGGTTGCGGAAAGATAGTCGGCAGATGCGCGGCGCCAAGCGCAATGCCGATGGTCACCAGCACGGCCAGCGTCCGGTCGAAGTAGCCCCCTCCCCAGCCCAGCCGGAAACATGCCCCATCCCAACCGATGCGGGGCGCGAGCGCGATATCGGGTCTCAGAACCTCGGCCTCAGGCGGGGGAATCGGGATGCTCCAGTCGCCGCGCACCAGTCCGGTTTCGGGTGTCCAGCGGCGAAAGGTCAGCGGAGCCGCACGGGATTCGACCACCGGCAAGGCGATGGTCACGCCCGCGCGGTGCAGATCGGCCAGGGCGGGTCGCAGGTCGGGTTCCCCCTTGATTGGCCAGTAACCGGACAGGACAGTCCCCCACCCCGTCCCGCGCTCGGCCAGCACCCTCCCCAGATGCCCGGCGATCCTGTCCGAGACCTGCGCCCGCCCGGCCTGGGCCCAGGCCCTCCCTCAGCCTGGCCAGCCGTGTCCGTTCCGCCCGGCGCCAGCGCGCCACATCGCGCGCCTGTTCGGGATCAACGCCGAGAGGGTCGAAATACGCGGGATCGACCTCTGTCGCCATGCAAGGCGGCGACGCATATGTCCCGTCTTTGGTCATCTTGCGGGCTTGAGCCGCGAAAGTAGCACATTGTTCTCCTGCGCGATGTGATCGGCCGGCTCGTCAGGAAGCGTCGCCGTGCCGCCGTATAGCGACGGCCATGACCCGCAGGCAGTTTCCGGTGGTGTCAGGTCGCCTGTCAGCTTCCGGATCAGCGTGATGGTCTCGGCGTGATCGTCATGGTCGACGCGCATCACCGCGATCGGATGCTCGATGCCGGCACCACCGCCAGAGCGCAGAACCGGGATCAGGATCATCTCTTCCTTGACCATATGATCCTCCATCTCGCGCGCTAGCCGGGTGAGGGCGCGGGCAAGACCTTTTGTGGCGTCAGGATCATCGGCATGGACCTGCTCGACACGCTCGGCCGGAGGCACGCGCGAGGCAAGGTCAGCCCGGTGCATCTCGTGACAGTTTGTCAGGAAGTGGTCGATCAGGGCGCCGGTTTCCTGTGGCACTGAGGCGGTGGCATTGTCGTGCACGGCACGTCCCTTCTGCGTTGAGACGTCGGAACAGAATGAATTGGCATCTGATTTGCCGATTGGATCACGGCAATACGCATTGTAGATGCCAGATCAGGAGCGCGACCATGCGCCTCACTTCCTTCACAGACTATGGTTTGCGCGTGCTGATGCGCATGCTGTCTCCCTTCAGTTCGATGCGATGGGCGTTATGGATGATGCGGTCGAGGATGGCGTCCGCGATGGTCGGCTCACCGATCATCTGATGCCATCCCGAGACAGGCAGCTGGGCGGTGATGATGGTGGAGCGTCGTTGGTAGCGTTCCTCGAAGAGTTCAAGGAGGTCGAGGCGCTGCTGGTCGGTCAAGCTGTGGGTGCCCCAGTCGTCGAGGACGAGCAACCGGACCCGCGCGAGTTTGTCGATCAGTCGCGCAAACCGGCCATCGAGGCGGGCCGTGGCCATTTCCTCAAAGAGACGGGGCATGCGGGCATAGGCCACGGATTGGCCAGTGAAGGCAAGGGCGCAGTATTTGCCCCTCTGGCCATTTAGCCCGCGACCTCAAGGCGATCAAAGGCCTTACCTCCTGCGAATCCTTCCGCAGAATCCGGAGATCAGAACTGGATCCATTCATCCTTGATCCGGTCCACCAGGCGCCGGGACAGATCGCGCGCGGGGCAGACGGAACACCCGCCATCAAGCCTTGGAAAAATAGGATTCGCGCATGTCGCGCCTAACCTGCAACAAACCCAGGATGCCGTCGCGCGATTGCCGGATGTGGCGGCAGGTCCGGTCAACGGCCAGTTCGGTATTCCGCGCGGCGATCGCCTCGACGATCAGGCGGTGGTCAGCGCGCGCGACGCTGAATTCATCAAGCTGGGTCAATTCCATCCAGACATAGACCTGACATTTGACCAAAAGTCCGTCCAGCATCTCGGCCAACAGCGTGTTGCCGCCAAGCTGGGCGATCTGGCGGTGCAGGTCCATGCCCAGTTCCATTTCGCGCAGGCGGCCGCGTGGGGACGGGTCAGTGCGGGCCAGATCATCGCATTTGTCCAGCAGGGCGACCAATGACACCACGTCATCATCGGTGACGTTTTCGACAGCCAGCCTGGTGGCGTAGCTGTCAAGCTCCACGCGCAGATCAAACACTTCGCGCAGCATCTTTTCATCGAACTGCACGACCGCAAACCCGGTCCGCGCGCGTTCAACCACCAGACCATCGCGCTGCAGCCGGTTCAACGCTTCGCGCACAGGGGTCCGGCTGACCTGCAACTGATCGCACAGATCCAGTTCGGTCACACGGCGCCCCGGCGCAAGCTGGCCGGTGACGATCATTGCCTTGATCGCCTCATAGGCCGAATGGCGCAACGGGCTTTGCGAAATTTCGTTCATATCGTTCACCCCCATCGACACGCTGTCTTTCTACACCCCGACGATAGCGGTTGACAGGTTTTCCTGCATGCAAATAATGTATACAAAAGTTGCATATAGTAAACGTATACGCTGGAAGGGTGCCGAATGACTGCAGATCTGATCGTGACCAATGCCCGCATCCTGACGATGGATGATGCCTCACCGCGGGCGTCCGCCCTTGCGGTAGGCGACGGGCGTATTCTGGCTATCGGGTCGGGTGCAGAGATCAGCAAACTCGCCGGTCCGGCCACGCGCCACTTCGACGGCATGGGCCGCACCCTGCTGCCGGGTTTCATCGAAGCCCACATGCATGTGTTCGGCGGCGGGGCAATTCTGGGCGACTTCCAGTTGCCTTCGGTGAAGGGCGAAGCAGAGATGCGCGACAGGATCCGCGCCCACGCTGCCGCCCATCCCGATGCCAAGGTGATTTATTGCCAGGGTGCTGAATACGCGGCCCGCGACGATGGCAGCGTGGTGGACCGCCATTTCCTTGACAGCATCCTTGCCGACCGCCCGCTGGCCTTTGTGTCGTTTGACCACCACACGATGTGGGCCAACACGGTTCTTCTGGACCGCTGCGGGCTGCTGGGTGGCAAAGCCCTTGGTCCGGGCAACGAGATTGTCATGGCCGCCGACGGTCTTGCCCATGGCGAGTTGCGCGAGGTCGAGGCGTTCGGGCCCATCGACGTCTATGCCGGGACGTTCCGCGCGTCACTTGGGCTTGCCACCGGGGGTGAGCCCCCAACCCCGCCGACGCCCGACGAACGCGCGGCGGACCGGGCGGCAATCAAGGCGGGGCTGGACTGGTGCGCGCGCCATGGGATCACCTCGATCCACAACATGGACGGCAATCTCTACACGCTGGAGCTTCTGCGTGAGCTCGAGAGCGAGGGCAATCTGATTTGCCGCGTCAAGGTTCCCTTCCATTTCAAGAACTTCATGAAGCCGGAAGACCTGAACAAGGCCTCGCTTATGCACGCGACCTACACCGGCGACTGGCTGAATTCTGGTCTGGTCAAGGCGTTCTACGACGGGGTGATGGAAGGGTTTACCGCCTTCATGGCCGATGGTTACGCAGACCGCCCGGGGTTCACGGGCGAACCGTTGTTCACTCAGGAACAGTTCAGCGCCATGGCTGTCGAGGCCGATCGTCGCGGCCTGCAGATCGCGGTGCATTCGATCGGCGACGGGGCAGTGAATGCGGTCCTGAACGGCTATGAGGCTGCGCAGATGGCTAATGGACCGCGCGACTCCCGTCACCGGGTCGAGCATATCGAAGTGGTCCTGCCCACCGACCTTCCTCGCTTCGCCGAACTGGGGTCCATCGCCTCGGTCCAGCCGCCGCATCCGCCGGGGGCGATGGATTTCCCGCTGGAACCTTGCAAAAGCCGCATCGGCCCGGCGCGCTGGCATCTGGCCTATGCTTGGCGCAGCCTGAAAGAGGCAGGCGCGCATGTGGTCTTTGCCTCGGACTGGCCGGTGGCGCGGATCGATGTGCTGGCGGGCATCCATGCGGCGGTCAACCGCAAGCCCTGGGAAGCGGGCCTGCCTGACCAGAGCTTCACCCTGCATGAGGCTATTGCCGCCTACACGGTCGAGGGTGCCTATGCCGAACATGCCGAAGACCGGAAGGGCCGCCTGAAACCCGGCTATCTGGCCGATTTCGTCCTGTTGTCCGGCGATATCGAGGCCACTCCGGCTGCACAGATCAACACCCTTGCCCCCGTGCTGACCGTCTGCGGCGGCCGGGTGACCTTTGAGGCCTAAGATGACCGATACGCCCCGCACCAGTGCCATCCGCACCGAAGGACTTGCCAAGACCTATGGCAAGGGCAGCTCTGCCTTCAAGGCGTTGCGCGAGGTGAACATCGACATCGCGGAAAACGAGTTCTTCACCCTGCTTGGCCCATCCGGCTGCGGCAAGACCACGCTTCTGCGCCTGATCGCGGGGTTCGACTTTCCGACCGAGGGGCAGATTCTGCTGCACGGCCGGGACATTGCAGCCCTGCCGCCCTTCCAGCGCCCGATCAACACGGTGTTTCAGAACTACGCCCTGTTTCCGCACATGACCGTAGCTCAGAATATCGGCTTTGGCTTGAAGATGCTGGGGTGGGACAAGGCCAGGATTGGCGCTCGGGTGGCGGAAATGCTGCGTCTTGTCCGGATGGAGCCGATGGCCGACCGCGCCACCAGCGCGATTTCCGGCGGTCAGCAACAGCGCGTGGCGCTGGCCCGGGCACTGGCTCCGGCGCCCAAGGTCCTGTTGCTGGATGAACCGCTATCGGCACTGGACTACAAGCTGCGCAAGGAAATGCAGATCGAGCTGAAACGCCTGCAGCACGAAACCGGCATCACTTTCGTCTTCGTGACCCATGATCAGGAGGAAGCCCTGGCCATGTCCGACCGGATTGCCGTAATGAACCGGGGGCAGGTGCTGCAAGTTGGCGATCCGCGCACGATCTACAACGCCCCGGCTGACCGTTTCGTGGCCGATTTCATCGGCGAATCCAATCTGCTGACCGGGCGCGTCATGGGCGCCGCCGGGCCTGGGGTCCATCGCATCGCGCTGGACTGGGCCGAGATTCTGGCCTTGGGTCAGCCGGACGGAGCGGAGGCTCTGGTGATGATCCGTCCCGAACATGTGCAGGTTCTCTTTGCTTCGACCGAAGGTGCCCTGCCCGCGACCATCGCCGAGACGGTCTTTGTCGGCACCGAAACACGGCTGCATCTGCGCCTGTCGGACGGTGTAGCTTTCATCGCCCTTCTGCCCAACGCAGATGCGACGTCCGAGCGGCTGGAGCAGGGTCGGGACGTCTGGCTGTCCGTCGCGCCCGGAACCGCGCGCATTCTTGGGGGTGATCATGGCTGATGCCGCCGAAGTCGCCCGCCGATATCAGGCCGCTGCCGCCCGGCGCCGGTGGATTCTGAAGGCACCCGCCCTGCTGACGATCCTGCTGGCCTCGTTCGGGCCCCTGGCCGTGATGCTGGTCTATTCGGTGATGGAAAAGGGCAATTACGGCGGAGTGGCCTTCGGTCAGTTCAGCCTGGATGGCTGGACCGCCGTCTTCTTCAAGTACGACCCTTTCGATGAGACCACGTCGCTTGTCGTGGCCAACCTGACCGTGTTCCTGCGGTCGATAAAACTGGCGCTCGTCACGACGATTGCAGCGCTGCTGGTGGGCTTTCCCACGGCATATTTCATCGCGACGCGCCCGGCGGAAAGCCGGTCGCAGTGGCTTTTGCTGATCACCATTCCGTTCTGGACCAACCTTCTGGTGCGCACCTTTGCCATCATGGGGCTTCTGTCCAACCAGGGACTGGTGAACAACGCCCTGATCTGGTCCGGGGTGATCGACAAGCCCCTGCAGATGCTGTTCACCGATGGCGCGGTGCTGGCCGGGCTGGTCTATGTCTACCTGCCGCTGATGGTGCTGCCGGTCTATGCCAGCCTCGAGCGCATGGATTTCCGTCTGGTCGAAGCCGGCTATGATCTCTACGCCACCCGCTGGAAGGTCCTGCGCCACATCGTCATCCCGTCCTGCAAGCCCGGGCTGATCGCGGGATCGATCCTCGTCTTCATCCCTGCCATCGGCGCCTATGTCACGCCCCGCATCCTGGGCGGTGGCAAGAACATGATGATGGGAAACCTGATCGAACTGCAATTCGGTCAGGGACGCAACTGGCCACTCGGGGCTGCGCTGTCGATCACGCTTCTGGCGATCGTGACCGTCGCGCTGGTCGTCTACATCCGCAACACCGCCGGAAAAGGAGGCGCGCATGGCCACTAAGCCGCAAGCCTTCGACCCGAAATCGCAGCCCGGCTTTGGCTTTGTTGCCGGGGCGACAATTGTGGCGCTTTACCTGCCGATCATCGTTCTTGTGGCCTTTGCCTTCAATGCCACCTCGTCTCTTGGCATCTGGGGCGGCCTCTCGCTGAACTGGTTCATCAAGGCCTGGAACAATCAGCAGATCGTCGACGCCGCGATCTTCTCGCTCTGGCTGGCCCTTGTCGCCGGGGCGCTGGCGACGATGATGGCGACGCTGGCAGCGTTGGCGATGACACGCACCGCCCCTTACCGGGGCCAGACATTGGCCTATGCGCTGATCAACCAGCCGCTGATCGTGCCCGAGATCGTCACCGCCATCTCGCTGCTGATCGTTTTCTCGGCCGTCAAAGCGACCACCGGCTATTCCGGTGCGGGCTATCTGGTGCTGGCGCATACCGCGTTTTGCATCCCCTTTGCCTATCTGCCGATCCGCGCCCGGCTGGAGGGCATGGACCTGACCTTTGAGACCGCCGCAGCCGACCTTTACGCCAATCCCTGGAAGACATTCCTGCACATTACCTTGCCCGGTATGTTCCCCGGTATCCTTGCCGGGTTCATGCTGGCCTTCGTCGTCTCGCTGGACGACGTGGTGATCACCGAACTGGTCAAGTCCGGCGGCCAAGAGACCCTGCCCACGTTCATGCTGGGACAGGTCCGCCGTGACATGACCCCCGAAGTCAATGCCGCCGCCACGCTGCTTCTGATTCCGTCCATCCTTCTGGTGACGGCCGTGCATCTGATCAACCGCAGAAAATAATCAACAGAGGAGAAGACCATGCGAAATCTGCTGACAGGGCTTTCCGCAATCGCCCTAGTGTCGACACTTGGATCGGCGGCCTCAGCCCAAGAAGGAAAAGTGCTGAGCCTGTACAACTGGGGCAACTACACCAGCCCCGAGCTTTTGGCCAAGTTCGAGGCTGAGACCGGCATCAAGGTCACCGTCACCGAATACGATAGCAATGACACGGCGCTGGCAAAGGCGCGGGCCGGCGGGACCGGCTTTGACATGGTGGTGCCGTCGGCCAACTTCATGCAAATCTGGATCGAGGAAGGCCTGCTTCTGGAAAGCCGTCCCGACCAGATGGAAAACTTCAAGAACATGGACGCGCGCTGGATTGACGTGTCCTGGGATCAGGGTCGCCACTATTCGGTTCCGTGGCAGTGGGGCACCATTGGTCCCGTTGTGGCGACCGAGTTCTACAAGGGCGACATCAATACTCATGCCATCTGGCTTGACCCGCCGGAGGAGCTTGAGGGCAAGATCAACGTCCCCCCGGAAAAGAACGACGTCATGTACGCGGCCATCCGCTACATGGGCGGTGAATGGTGCACTGGCGACAAAGAGTTCCTGAAAGGGGTCCGCGACAAGCTCTTGGACGCCAAGCAGCACTGGCTTTCGATGGACTACGGCATCGAGAGGATGGACAGCCGCGATACGCTTGCGCAGTTCTACTACAACGGCGCGGCCTTCCGGGCGCGCGAGGTCAACCCTGACATCCGTTATGGCTATCCCAAGGAAGGCTATTCGATGTTCATGGACAGTGTAGCGATCCTTGCCGACGCACCGCATCCCGAAAATGCCAAGCTGTTCGTGAACTTCATCATGGCACCGGAAAACGCCGCGCTGATCTCGAACTTCGCCACATACTCCAACGGGATCTTGGGGTCCGAAGCCTTCATGCGGCCTGACCTGAAGGACGCGCCGGAACTGAACACCCCGGCCGAGCTTGTGGAATTCGGTGGCTGGCAGGACGTTTGCCCGACGGAAGTGGACGAACTTTACACCAGCATCTGGACCGATCTGATGCAGTAACCCGACCTCCCGGCGGGGAACGACTCCGCCGGGAGTCCCTTGAGAGGCCCCTGACATGCGTGATTTCCAGCTTCCCGGCCGTTCGGCCGTGCGGACGACTGGCGCTATGGCCGCCACCTCGCATCCACTTTCGACCGAAGCGGCGCTGAACATGCTGCGGCAGGGTGGCAATGCCGTGGACGCCGCCATTTCCGCTTCGGCCGTGCAGGCGGTAGTCGAGCCGCAATCCACCGGGATCGGTGGTGATTGCTTTGTGCTTTATGCCAAGGAAGGTTCTGACAATGTGCTGGCGCTGAATGGTTCCGGGCGCGCGCCATTAGCAGCTTCGGTCGAGGCCTTCCGCGCCATGGGCCTGACCGAGGTGCCGCGCCTTGGGCCGCATTCTGTCACTATTCCTGGTGCGATCGATGCCTGGGACCGGTTGTCCCGCGACCATGGACGCAAACCCCTGGCCGAGTGCTTGCAGGCCGCAATCCACTATGCCGAAGCGGGCTACGTCGTCCATGACCGGGTGGCCGTCGACTGGGCCGACACCGCCGACGTTCTGGCCGCCGATCCGCATTCTGCGGCGATCTTCTTGCCCGAAGGCCGCCCCCTGCGCGCCGGAGACCTGCACTGCCAGCCCGCCCTTGCCGCCACGCTGCGCCGGGTGGCCGAACTGGGGCGCGACGGGTTTTACGAAGGCCCGGTTGCCAAGGCGATGGTGTCACGGCTGCGCGAACTGGGCGGAGTGCATGTTCTGGCGGATTTTGCTGCCACGCGATGCGACTGGGTTCAGCCTATCGCCATCGACTACCAAGGGTATCGCGTGCATCAGATGCCGCCAAACAATCAGGGGCTTACCGCGCTTGTGATGTTGAATACGCTTGCCCGGCGTGACCTTGGATCGCTGGACCCGCATGGTGCACAGCGCTATCATCTTGAGGTGGAAGCAGCCCGTCTGGCCTACCGCGAGCGGAACTCCCGTCTAGCCGAGATGTCCCGCGACAACCCGGTGATCTCGGCGCTGTTGTCGCCAGCACTTGCCGACCGGCTGGATGCCGAGATTGACCCGCAGCGCGCGATGACACATCTGCCGCCGGTCGAACTGGCAATGTCCGACACCGTCTATATCTCGGTGGTGGACGAAGACCGCAATGCGATCAGCTTCATCAACTCGACCTATTGGGCGTTCGGCAGCGGCATCACCTGCCCGGAAACTGGCGTTGTGCTGCAAAACCGGGGGTCAAGCTTCCGGATGGACCCGACCCATCCCAATGCCTTGGCCCCAGGCAAGCGCCCCATGCACACGATCATGCCGGGGATGGTCACCCGGAACGGTCAGGTTGTCATGCCCTTCGGCGTGATGGGAGGCGACTACCAACCCATGGGCCATGCGCATCTGCTGACAAACATTCTCGACTTCGGAATGGATGTTCAGGCGGCACTCGACAGCCCGCGCGTCTTTCATGAAGACGGACAGGTCAAGGTCGAACGCGGCGTCCCCGAAGCAACCCGCGCCGGTCTGCGGGCCCTGGGGCATGATGTGGCGGAAACGCCCGAACCCTTTGGCGGCGGGCAGGCGATCTGGATCGATTGGGAAAAGGGCACTCTGACCGGCGGCTCGGATCCGCGCAAGGATGGGATGGCGGCAGGCTATTGACCGCTTAATCCTGCGAAAAGTCCCGCTCTGATGCAACCCGACCTCTGATCTGAAAGGCATTGAAATGAGCATGCGCGCGCTTGGCGGCTCTGGCCTGAACATTGCCCCCGTTGTCTTTGGCGGCAACGTGCTGGGCTGGACCGTGGACGAACGGGAAAGCTTTGCGCTGCTGGATGCCTTTGTCGATCACGGCTTCAACGCCATTGATACGGCGGATGTCTATTCCAGCTGGGCCCCCGGCAATGTGGGGGGGAATCCGAAACGGTGATCGGGCGCTGGCTGAAGGCGCGGCCCGGCATGCGCGACAAGGTGACGATCTTTACCAAGGTGGGGTCCGATCTTGGGCAACCCGGTCAGGCAGGATTGTCAGGGCGCTGGATCCTGCAGGCTGTCGAACAATCGCTGCGGCGGCTGGAAACGGATGTCATCGACCTTTACTTTTCGCATTGGCCCGATGACCAGACGCCGCAGGACGAAACGCTTGGCGCCTATGCCAAGCTGTTGGCGGCCGGAAAACTGCGCGCAATGCTACGGCTTTGACCGCTATCTGATGGCGCTGATGCTGACGATCCTGCTGGCCGCGCTGTTTCCGGCGCGCGGCACCATTGCCGAGGGCCCATCGCAGATCACCTTCTGGGCGGTGGCGCTGTTGTTCTTTCTTTACGGGGCCACGCTGTCTCTGGTGGCGATCTGGGCCGGGCTGCCTTTTCGAGCGGCTTGCCCGCAACCCGCAGCGCTTGCGGCGCAATGCTCGCGAGGCTGATCTGGCCGGTGATGTGGGTCACGGCATTCGGGATCGCCATCAAGGCAAGCGCCGGTGGATCATTGTCGGTGATCCCCTGGTGATGGACCATGCCGCAGCCACCCTTGATCCGGGGATAGAGGTCCGCCGGATTGCCACGGCTGATGAGGCGCGGTTTGAAGGCAACTGCCTGAATGTGCTGGCCTCGTCGCAGCTGACCAGCTTGCCGGCCCTTGGGCAGGTCTCGGCGACCAGCGGACGCGCAGCCTATGATGCCATCGTCACCGCGATCCGGCTGGCCCGCGAGGGCAGTATCGGCGGTATCGTCACTGCGCCGATCCACAAGGAGGCCCTGTCCGCAGCGGGTTTGAAATACCCCGGCCATACCGAGATTCTGGCCGACCACGGCGGCGCGCCCAAGGTCGCGATGATGCTGGCCAACACCGAAATCCGGACGGTGCCGGTCACCATCCACTGTTCTTTGGCCGAGGCGATCCGGCGTGGCGATTTCGCGGCACAGATGGATGCAATCCGGCTGGCCGACGCGGGGGCCAAGGCGCTTGGCATTGCCCGGCCCCGCGTCGCCGTGGCGGGGCTAAATCCCCACGCGGGAGAAGGCGGGCTGTTCGGGGATGAGGAAATCCGCGTCATCCGCCCGGCGATTGAAGCGGCGCGCGCGGAAGGGATCGACGCCTCTGGCCCCTGGCCCGGCGACACTGTGTTCATGCAGGCGCGTCAGGGCCGCTTTGATATCGTGGTCGCACAATATCATGATCAGGGGCTGATCCCGGTAAATTACATGGGCCTCGACCATGGCGTGAATGTCACGCTTGGTCTGCCCTTCGTGCGCACCAGCCCGGACCACGGCACCGCCTTCGACATTGCCGGAACCGGCAAGGCCGATCCTTCCAGCATAGAAACCGCCTTCGACTACGCCCTGCGGCTGAAGGCCGCCCTTCCCCATCAGAAAGCCGAAACGCCATGACACAATTCGATTTCATCTTCATGCTGACCCGCAACGACCGCACTGTCGCCGATGCTGCCATTCATGCAGCGACCGCGCTCAAGGCCGGCATCCGCCATATCGGGTTCAAGGACATCGGCCTGCCGTTCGAAGAAATGGCAGGTCTTGTCAAGCAAATCCGCGAGGGCGGCGGCAGCACCTATCTGGAAGTGGTGTCGCTTGACCGGGACAGTGAAATCCGCTCGGTCAAGGCGGCGGTCGGGCTTGGCGTCGATTACCTTCTCGGCGGCACCCATGCCGAGGATGTGCTGCCGCTATTGAAGGGAACCTCGATCCGCCACTACCCCTTTCCGGGCCATATCCATGGTCATCCGAGCATCCTTGGCGGTTCACAGGCCGAAATCGTCGCCAGCGCTGTTGCACTCGCCCGCCATCCCGGAGTCGCCGGCCTTGACCTTCTCGCCTATCGCGCGGCGGGCGATGTGCCGGCCCTGATCGACGCGGTGTGCCGCGCGGTGCCCAAGCCAGTGATCGTCGCCGGTTCGGTCGACCGCCCGGACCAGATCGACATCATCCGACGCAGTGGCGCAGCGGGCTTCACCATCGGCACATCGGCGCTTGACGGGAAGTTCCCGGCGGGCGGCACCGGGCTGGAAGTTCAGTTTCGGGCCATCACCGCCTGTCTCGAAGGCGACCGCCAGCAATGCCCGGTGCTGATTGCCCCTGCAGTTTGCCCCCCGGACAAGCCGCGTGATCAGAAGCAATCAACTGCCGTAAGCCGGTGATACTTGGCGCAAAGTTCCCGAAAACTGCCACAACCGGCGCATTCTGCGCCACAAGTCACCGATACTGAAACCCATACCAGATTGCCGAGGTCTCGATGTCCCCCCTGATGACCGCCGAGATCGGCCAGGATCTGGGCTTTCGTCGCTGCGGGCTTACTTATGCGACCACCAATCCCAAGCAGCTTGCCGAATGGGACAGTTGGCGTCCGGTTGCCCGGCAGTTCGGCGTGGCCACCCGGATGATGACCGCCGAAGAGGTCACTGCCGCTGTGCCGACGGCGGGTGGTCGCCCGTGGATCGGTGGGGTTCATGCGGCAGATGATGGCAAGGCCGACCCCCTACCGCCTGTCGCGATTCACCGACAGGTCGAAGATCGAAGTTGGCGACTTCTGAGGTGGCATCGGATCTCAATCACAAGGCCAACAGCCTGCAACCCTGTGACATCGCGTTCCGCTTGATGCTCCATCGCGGATTCGGCTTTCCTTTGGTTCGGGCGAGCGCTGTCAACTCGGACAGCGCTGAAACCGCCTGCAAAATCCCATGCCGGTTTGGCGGTCGACTGGAGGGGCATGTGCCGAACGTTCCGGCAATGAGGCAGATTCTGCCAGTGTTCTGTGCCTAAGCTTGGGCAACAGATCAATCTGACAGGAGCCAATGATATGGACCGCTTCCGCCCGAAATACGTGACGTTCGACACCCACGGCACGCTGATCAATTTCCAGATGGCGGAGGCCGCCCGCGATCTTTACGCGCATCTTCTGGACGCGCCGCGCATGAATGAGTTCATCCGCAACTTCCAGGGCTACCGCTTTGACGAGGTGATGCAGGTCTGGAAGCCCTATGCCGATGTTGTCCACAATGCTTTGGAGCGTGCGTGCCGCCGCAACGGCCTCGCCTTCCGGGCCGAAGACGCGCTGATGATCTACAACCGAATCCCGACCTGGGGACCGCATGCAGATGTCCCGGCGGGGCTGGCGAAGCTGGCCAAGGAGATTCCGCTGGTCACCATCACCAACTCGATGAAGGTGCAGATTCCGTCGAACATCGCCAAGCTCGGCGCGCCGTTCCACGCCGTGCTGACCGCCGAGGAGGCTGGCGCCTACAAGCCGCATTTCAAGGCGTTCGAATACATGTTCGACACGCTGGGCTGCGGTCCGGAAGACGTTACCCATGTGTCGTCGTCCTTCCGGCATGACCTGATGTCGGCCTATGATCTGGGGATCAAGAGCAAGGTATGGGTCAACCGCGGCCATGAGCCGGCCAACCCCTTCTACGAATATACCGAAATCCCCGACATCTCGCAGTTGCCAGGTGTGTTCGGCATCTGATCCGGTGTAGAAAAGGCGGTGGCGCTCCTTATGCGGGAGCGCCGCATTCTCTGGCACGGCAAGGCGACACTTCCCGATGCGGCGAGGACAATTCGAATTGGATGCGCGCGATGATTTCGCCACCGAGGCATATTTCCGCGCGGCCTCGGCAGTGCTGGCCATGCGAGCGGAATCGTTCGCAGCGGACAGGTCGGACGCGCTGCTATTGCGCCACTACGGGTTGACCGGAACGCTGGAAACCCTGTCCTCCGAGGTCGAGCGCACAGTGGCGGTCGATCTGTCTGACGGCCGTCGGCTGATCCTGAAGACCTCGACCAGACCCGAGGCACAGGACAGCTTCGCCTTTCAGGCACAGGCGATTGCCGGGGTTTGGGGGACTGCGGGCATTGTTGCCCCTGAAGTGTTGCCAACCCTCAGCGGCAGTTTGACGTTCGAAGATCAGGGCGTTTTCGGCTATCTGCAAACTCGGCTGGAGGGTGCGGCACTGCATCAGGCAAAGCTGACGCCCGATCTGCTCTTTCGATCCGGCAGCGCACTGGCGCGGCTGGATCTGGCGCTTGCGCCGCTCTCCCTGCCTGCCACCGACCGCCCGATCCTGTGGCACATTGGCTGTTGGCCGCGGCTGATGGAATATGCGCGGCACCTGCCTCCGGGGCAGATCGCGACGCAAGTTGTAGACGCAATGCGGGACTATGTGGAAACCATCGAACCGCAGATCCGCGCGCTGACCTGGCAGGTGACCCATAACGATCCCAGCCCGTTCAACATGATTGTCACGGATCGGGGAATGGGGCTCATCGACTTCGGCGATGGCTGTCACAGCCCACGGATTCAGGATCTTGCCGTTGCGGCGAGTCATATGGTCACCGATCCGGCCTTTCCCCTTGGCGGGGCCGAACACCTGATTGCCGGCTATGCCTCGGCCCTTCCGCTTTCGGCGCCGGAGGCAAGGCTGCTGGTCGGCCTGATGCGGGCAAGGCAAAGCGCGTTGATCCTGATAAACTACTGGCGCGCCCATCTGTTTCCAGCCGAGGCGCAGTATATCAAGAAGAACGTCGCGCGTGCCGAGCGCGGCCTTGCCATCCTGGCTGCCCTCAACACCGCATCGGGAGAGGCCGCCGTTCGGGCGGCACTTGCCCAAGGATCCTGACGCGCCTATCCAAGCCACCCCCCTCATGCAGGCACACGCACATGTCTACAGACCTTATGCCCAATCGCTATCGGCCCGGAGAAGTTGAGCTTCCTGCGCGCGAAGCGGCGCTGATCGCGCGCCGTGACAATGTCCTTGGGGCCTCCTACCGGCTTCAATACCGGCGTCCGGTGCACTTCATCCGGGGCGTGGGCATGTGGCTTTATGATCCGGACGGGCGGCAGTATCTGGATTTCTACAACAACGTGCCGTCCCTCGGCCATTGCCACCCCGAGGTGAACGCCGCCATGGCGGATCAGGCCGGTCGGATCAGTGCCAACACCCGCTATCTGGAGCCAAGGCTCGTCGACTATGCCGAGCGGCTGGTCGCCACCTTTCCCGATGAACTGGACCGGGTGGTTTTCACCTGCACCGGCAGCGAATCCAACGACCTTGCCCTGCGCATTGCCCGGTTAGCCAGCGGTAATCAGGGCGTGATCGTATCGGGCTATGCCTATCACGGCACCAGTGCCGCCGTTGCCGCAGTCTCACCAAACCTTGGTGATGCGGTCATGCTCAGCCCGAATGTGCGCATGGTTACCCTGCCCGGCCCCGCCGGCATTCCGGATGCGCAGGCGGCGGATTTCTTTGAGGTGCAAGTTCGCGCGGCCATCGAGGATCTGAAACGTCGCGGCATCGGCGTTGCCGCCCTGCTGTTCGACAGCATCTTTTCCAGCGACGGCGTCTGGGTCGATCCTCACGGCTTTATTGCCGGTGGCGTCGCAGCAGTGCGCGAGGCGGGGGGGCTGGTGATCTCGGACGAGGTGCAGCCGGGCTTTGGGCGCACCGGCACGCATATGTGGGGCTTCGAGCGGCACGGCGTCGTGCCGGATCTGGTCACCCTTGGCAAACCGATGGGCAACGGCTTTCCGATCGGCGCGGTCGTCGGCCGTCGGGGACCGATGGACGGCTTCGGCAACACCGCGCGGTATTCGAACACCTTCGCCGGCAACACGGTCGGGATCGCGACCGCCGATGCCGTGCTGACCGTCCTGCAGCGCGACAAGGTCCCGCAGAACGCGCTTGCCATGGGCCTGCGCCTGCGGGCCGGGCTGGAACGACTGGCGCAGCAGCACCCCGGCATCAGGGCCGTCCGCAACGCTGGTCTGTTCTTTGGCGTGGACATCGGGATCGAGGGCATGGCCCCGTCGGCCCGCCGCGCCATGGCGCTGGATGTGGTGAATGCGCTGCGCGACGACGGCGTGCTGGTCAGCACGACCGGCGCGAATGAGGATGCGCTGAAGGTTCGTCCGCCGCTGATCTGCCAGGCCGAACATGTCGACCTGTTCCTTGACGCCATCGAGCGGGCGCTGGTCAAGGTCGGCACCGCAAGACCCTAAGGCAATCGCGCTACGGCGCGGCGCCAGAACGGGAAAAGGCCCTGCCACCGAAGTGGCAGGGCCTTTCAATATTGCAGGGTCGCCCCGACTCAGCCGCCGTCGTTGCGCACGTCCAGCGCGTCGCGCAGGCCGTCACCGATGAAGTTGAAGCTGGAGACGGCGACAGTGATGGCGATGCCAGGGATGATGGCAAGCCAGGGCGCGGTGGCAAGATACTGCTGCGCGCCGTTCAGCATGTTGCCCCAGCTGGGCAGCGGCGGCTGGATGCCGAAGCCAAGGAAGCTGACATAGGCCTCCAGCAGGATCGCCCGGGCCACCGTCAAGGTCGCGGCGACGATGATCGGGCCGGTGACGTTGGGCAGGATCTCGCGGAACATGATATGCGCCCGGCTCAGTCCCAGCATCCTGCCGGCAAGCACAAACTCGCGTTCTTTCAGCGAACGGACCTCGGCCTCGACGATCCGAGCCACTTCCATCCAGCCGGTAATCGCGATGATCACGGTGATCATCATCGGGCTGGGCTTCAGCGCCGCCGACAAGGCGAGCAGCAGGAAGATCGAGGGATAGGACAGAAAGCCGTCCACCGTGCGCATCAGGACGGCGCTGATCCAGCCGCCACGGTAGCCGGCGATGACGCCGACCAGGGTTCCGACCAGCGTGGCCAGTATCATGGCGATGAACCCGACCAGCAACGAGATCCGCCCGGCCATGAACAGCCGCGCCGCGATGTCGCGGCCCAGGGGATCGGTGCCAAGGTAATGCTCGCCGGTCATCGGCGGGGCAAATCGGGCGCGCAGGTCGATGTAAAGCGAATCATAGGGCAGCAGCCAGGGCCCGACGATGCAGATCAGCGTCAACGTGCTGATCATCACAAGCCCGAGCAGCGCCAGCCGGTGGCTCATGAAACGGCGCATCACGCGGCTTTGCCACCAAGAGAGCGGCGCCTGATTTACAGTAAGGGTGGTCATGGCGGTGAACTCCTGTTGCGGCTTTGGCGGTCAAGCCAGGCGGATGCGCGGATCGACCAGCGCGACGACGATATCGGCGATGAGGTTGCCAAGGATGGTCAGGATGGCCGAGAACATCAGCAGGCCCATGACCACCGGGAAGTCGCTGTAGCCAAGGCTGTCAAGGAACAGCCGCCCCATGCCCGGCCAGGTGAAGACGGTCTCTGTCACCAAGGCGCCCGTCAGGATCGAGGGCAGCTGCACCCCGGCCAAGGTGATCATCGGCAGCAAGGCGTTGCCGACCACATGCTTCATCAACACCCGCCGCTCGGGCACCCCCTTGGCGCGGGCGGTCTTGACGAATTCCTGGCTGATCACGTCCAGCGTCGCCGTGCGCATGTAGCGGCTCCAGATGGCGATATGGACCAGCGCCAGCACCACAGATGGCATGATCAGGTGGTGCAGATAGTTCAGCGCCGAGCCGTCACCGATGGTATACATGTTGCCCGCAGGCAGCCATCCAAGCTCCAATGAGAAGATGTAGATCCCGACCAGGCCGAACCAGAAGGTCGGGATCGACAGCGCCACCATGGCTCCGATCGTCGCCACATAGTCGAAGGCCGAATAGCGATGGGTGGCGCCACGGATGCCGATCCAGGTGCCGACGGCAATGGCGATCACCGTGGACGATCCCATCAGCAACAAGGTTGCAAAGATGTGCCGCCCGATGACTGACAGCACAGGCGAGCCGTCGCGGAATGAGGTGCCCCAGTCGCCCTGTAACAGCCGCCAGGCCCAGTCGAAATACTGCACCAGGATCGGGCGGTTCAGGCCAAGCTGTTCTTTAAGGCGCTCGAGGTCGTCCGAAGTCATCCCGGGATCAAGCCCGTATTGTGCCATCGGCCCGCCGGGCATGAGGTTGAGCACGGTGAAGCCGATGATCGACACGATCACCAGCAGCACGACACTCTGCAAGAAACGATTGAGCAGAAATGCAGACATGGTCTTCCCCTTCCGGATTGCCGGGTATCAGTCTCGCAGACTGCCCGGGCTAAGCGGCCCGGGCAGCAGCAGGTCAGGTCAGGCCCAGTACCAGGCCGCGGTGTTCCAGGATTCGGTGCGGGTGTTGGTGTTGGGAACGAAGCCCTGCAGCCCCTCCTTTTGCCCGAAGACCGAAGTGTTCGCGAACAAGGGCAGGAACGGTAGATCGTGACGGATGATCTCTTGCACCTTGAGATAGATCGCGCGGCGAGCTTCAGGGTCAAACGTGCGGCTGCCTTCTTCAAGCAGGGCGTCGACCTCGGGGTTGGAGTACTGCGCGTTGTTCGACCCCTTGCCACCCTTGGCCGTGATCGCCTTGGTGTGGAAGCGGTTGGTCACGTCGGGGTCGGCCCCGATCAGGAAGTTGATCCCCGACATCGCGCTATCGAACTGCGACAGTGTCCAGAAATCGCCCCACATCACCGCCGAAGGCAGGTTGGCGATGGTCATCTCGACGCCGATCTCGGCAAAGGTTTGCTGGATGAACTGCTGCGCCTGTTCGCGCAGATGAGCCCCGGCAGTGGTCGAGTTGGCAAAGGAAAGGCGCACGCCGTCCTTGACGCGGATGCCGTCGGCGCCCGGCAGCCAGCCGGCCTCGTCAAGCATCTGTGCTGCGCGTTCCAGGTTGAACTCATGCTTCGGCAGGTCGGGGTTGTAGTAGAAGGACATCTTCGGCATGAACGTCTCGGTCACGGTCGGCACGCCGTAGTTCAGCGCGTCGATGATCGCCTGACGGTCGATCGCCAGATAAAGCGCCTCGCGTACGGCGCGGTCCTTGAACTGGGGTTTCTCCACGTTCAGATAGAACGTTTCCACCGAGGTCTTGGGCACCAGCGTCACCACCCGCTCGGGCAGCGTGGCAGCTTCGGCATAGTTGTCGGGCGAGATATAGGCCTGGCCGACCAGATCAATATCGCCGCTCCTGAACTGGGTGTAGAGTACGGTGTTGTCCGGGATGTACTTGAAGAACAGCTGCTCGATGTAGGGGCCTTCGCCGAAGTAGTCGGGGTTGGCCACCAGCTCGAGGTTGTCACCGGCAATGCGCTGTCCCCATTTGAACGCCCCGGTGCCGATCGGCGACTGATTGAAGGTATTCTCATTCAGATCGGTGGCTGCCTCCAGGACGTGCTTGGGCACCATGAAGGTTTCGGTCAGGAAGTTCAGATAGGGCGCAAAGGCCTCTTCCATCCGCCAGGTGATCTCGGTCGGCGACACCACGGTGATGTCACGCACCAGCGCATGGCCGGTGGTGCGCCAGGCGCGGAAGTCCGGGTTGACGATCAGTTCCAGGGTGTACTTCACATCCTCGGCGGTGAAGGGCTGGCCATCGTGCCATCGCACGTCATCGCGCAGCTTGATGCGCCACTGCAAACCGTCGGCGGAAATCCCGCCATTGGTTTGGTCGGGAACTTCAAGCGCCAGATTGGGGACGATCACGCCCTCCGGGCTGATCCGGAACAGCGCGTCGAACATCGAGAAGTTGACGCCGTCATCCACTTCGATGTGGGCCATCAGCGGGTTGAAGACGGTCGGCTCTTGCGACAGCCCGACGACGACGCGGCCGGTCGGTGCCGTGGGCGGTGTTTGGGCGAAGGCCGGCTTGCCAAGCAGCTGCGGCGCAAACAGCCCCACCGCTCCGCCTGCCGCCATCATCCGCAAGGCTTGGCGCCGCGAATAGCTCGCGCCGGTTCTGGATGTCTTGATCATCTGATTTCCTTCCGTTGGTGATCGTTTCTTCGGGTGATAGTTTGCTGGTTCCGTCAAGGTTCCGCCGCTACCGCCACGGGTGCCATGCCCGTCGGACGCTCGCCCGGGATGGCCGCGACCAGCTCGCGGGTGTACGCTGCCTGCGGGTTGAGAAAGATCTGCGAGGGCGGCCCCATTTCGACGATCCGCCCGTGCTGCATCACGGCGATCTCGTCGCAAATCTGGCTGGCGACCCGCAGGTCATGGGTGATGAAGACCATGGACACGCCGGTCTCGCGCTGGATCTTGTCCAAGAGCTGCAGGATCTGCGCCTGGATCGACACATCCAGCGCCGAGACCGCCTCGTCGGCGACCAGCAGCTTCGGCTTGAACATCAGCGCCCGTGCAATGCCGATCCGCTGGCGCTGGCCCCCGGAAAACTCATGCGGATAGCGACCGATGGCCCCGGCATCCAGCCCGACAAGGTCAAGCATCGCCCGGGCTTCTTCGCGGGCCACTGCCGGTGCCATGCCATGCGCAATCGGCCCCACCGTCAGGATCCGTCCGATGGTCGCACGCGGATTAAGCGAGGCGAAGGGGTCCTGAAAGATCATCTGGATGCGCTGCCGCGTCGGGCGGAACTCTGCCTCGCTCAACGGGGCGACATCGCGATCTTCAAACAGGATGCGGCCGCCGTCGCTGACCATCAGCTTGGTCAGCAGCCGGCCAAGCGACGACTTGCCCGATCCGCTTTCACCGACCACGCCCAGGGTCCGCCCGGGGGCAAGTTCGAACGAAACCTCGCGCACCGCCTGCACGACCCGCTGCTTGCCGAACAGCTTGCTGCCGCTGCGATAGGTCTTGACCAGATTTTCGACCTTCAGCACCGGGCCGGTCGAAATGGTCTGCAACGGCACACGGTCCTTGCCGGTCAGATGCGGAACCGCAGCGATCAGCCGTTTCGTGTAGGGATGCTTCGGAGTCTTCAGCACATCCTGTGCGCTGCCCTGTTCGACGACGTGACCCTTTTCCATCACCACGACGCTGTCGGCGATCTCGGCCACAACGCCGAAGTCATGGGTGATGAACATAACGCTCATGTTCTTGCGACGCTGGATGTCGCGGATCAGCTCCAGGATCTGCGCCTGAGTGGTCACGTCCAGCGCGGTGGTCGGCTCGTCGGCGATCAGGATCGAAGGCTCCAGCGCCAGCGCCATGGCGATCATCACCCGCTGGCGCTGCCCGCCCGAAAGCCGGAACGGGTATTGGTGATACATCACCTCCGGTTCGGGCAGGCCGACTTCGGTCAGCAGCTCCAGCGCCCGCTCGCGGCGCGATGTCGGTGTGCCGATGCCATGCGCCTGCATCGCCTCGTCAATCTGGGCCCCGACCGTCATCAACGGGTTCAGCGCCGAAAGCGGGTCCTGAAAGATCATCGAGACGACGCGGCCGCGCAGGCTGCGCAACTCCTCCGGCCCAATGCCGACAATCTCGCGCCCGTCCAGAGTGATGGAGCCGCCGGTGACGGCAATCATCTTGGGCAAGAGCCCCATGATGGTGTTGGCCGTCACCGACTTGCCGGACCCGGATTCACCAATCACACAGAGGATCTGGCCGCGCTTGAGATCGAACGAGATGTCCTTGACCGCATGGCTCCGCTCCATGCCCGTCGGCAGGCTGACGGTCAGACCGCGCACCGACAACGCGACGTCATCGGAGACCACAGCGTGGATGTTTGCACTCATGAACTTCTCCCCTGGGTGGTGTTCTGTGACCCACGCTGCCTTGCTACCAAGTGTGACGCTTGTGGCGGCGCAGAGTCGCCAAAATCTGCCGACGCGACGGCACGATCATCTGATATCGGGCGCTGATCAGGCAGTTTGTTCTACAGCCTCGCCGTGCCCGTGCGGTCCGCATTCTTGTATCTTGACGGGCGTCCCGATCATTGTAACTGCGAAAATGCGCTGTCGACACTCCTGCGGCGTGCTGCGGTTTTCGCCGTCTTCACCCCGCTTGCCGCAGCTTCTTGCAAGAAGTCGCGTGCAAGCCGCAGAAAATGCCGAGGCGAGGCGAATTCTGCTCGAGGCTTGCGCGCCCGACCCCTTAGAATGGCGGGTGGGGAGTGCCAACGGCGCCCCGGAACGCAACCTGGCACGCGCCCTTAGCTGGGGGTGACGGCCCTCTCGCGCTGCGCTATGCAGTGTGTATGGATCAGACGGACGGCGCGAATGAAGCTGGACAAGATTGACGTCAGAATACTGTCCGAGTTGCAGAAGAACGGCCGCATTACCAATGTAGAGCTGGCCGATCTGGTCCATCTGTCGCCCAGCCCCTGCCTGATGCGGGTAAAGAAGTTGCAGGCCGAGGGCTATATCACCGGTTACTCGGCACAGATCGACATCGGGAAACTGGGGCAGAGCCTGACAGTCTTCACCGAGGTCACGCTGCGAAACCACCGGCAGACGGATTTCGCCCGGTTCATCACTGCGGTCGAAAAGCTGGACGCGGTGATCGAATGCCATCTGGTGTCCGGAGGCTATGACTATCTGGTGAAGTTCATGACAGGCGGCATTTCCGAGTATCAGTCGATCATGGAACGGCTGGTCGAAATGGAGATCGGCATCGACAAGTATTTCAGCTTCGTCATCCTGAAGTCGCCGATCGTGAAATCCCACCTGCCGCTGGACTCGTTCGTCAGCGGCGACTGAACCAAGGACGGGTCAGCCGGGGGCCTGTCATCCCCTGTCCCAACTTTCGCCTATGCGCGGGCCGGACTTCAGCAGGATATGCGTTTGCAGCGCGGTGTTCGACGGTAGAGCGCAGTTTGGCGTGGATACCTTGTTGGCTGCAAACCCCACAATGGAGTGACCTGCATGGCCCTGCTCAAGACCATCGACCACAACCCCACCTTCACCCCCACCCATGCCCTGCCGCTGCCCGAACGGCTGATCGAAGGTGCGCCAGAGTTCAGCACCTGGGCAATGGACGAGGCCAAGGGCGGCACCGTCAAGTCCGGCGTCTGGCAAGCCACCCCCGGCCTGACCCATTCGATCAAGGGCGAGACGTTCGAATTCTGCCACATCCTGGAAGGGGTGATCGAGCTGACCGAAAACGGCAAGGCTCCGGTCATCTACCGCGCGGGCGACAGTTTCGTGATGAAGCCCGGTTACGTCGGCACCTGGCGCACCATCGAAACCGTGCGCAAGATTTACGTGACGGTCTCCTGAAGCCAAGCTGACGCGGCGGGATCAGCCCGCCGCGTCACGGGCAAGGCCGCGCAGCATCGCGCGGCAGCCTTCCAGTTCCGCCTCGGTAATGAATTCATCCGGCCGATGCGCCCGGGTAATGGACCCCGGACCGCAAATGATCGACGGCACCCCGGCCGCATGGAACAACCCGGCCTCGGTGCCATAGCTGACCGATTGCAGCGCCGGTTTGCCGGTCAGACGTTCCAATAGATCGGCCAACGTGCGGTCCCGGGGCGGCGGCAGCGCCGGATAGGAACTAAGCTCGCGGTGCGAAACGCGAACCTCCGGCAAGGCCGCCAGCCGGTCCAGCACCTCTGCGGTGATGTCCTGCGGCGCCTGCCCCGGCACGGAACGCACCTCCATCTGGATCATGCACTGGTCAGGAATGATGTTGACCGCCGCACCCCCCTGCACCACGCCCGCCACCAGCGTCGAATGCGCAGGCAGAAAGCGCGGGTCAAGCGGGCCCTCAGCCGCCAGCCGTGCCGCCAGATCGCGGATGAACAGCAGAACCTCTGCCGCGGGATAAATCGCGTTCAACCCCAGATCGGGTTGCGAGCTGTGCGCCGCGCGCCCTCCGATGCGCAGTTCAACCGCCTGCTTGCCCTTGTGCGACAGCACCGGCTGCAGGTCGCTCGGTTCGCCCACAATGCAGCCCAAGGGCGGCGCACAAAGCTCGGGCAGCCGGGCGATCATGTGGCCGACACCGCGACAGCCGATTTCCTCGTCATAGGAAAACGCCATATGGATCGGTCGCCGCAGTGCCATCGCCTGAAACTCCGGCACCATGGCCAGCATGCAGGCCAGATAGCCCTTCATGTCGCTGGCCCCGCGCCCGTAGAGCCGCCCCCCCGCATCCCGCAGCCGGAACGGGTCTGACGCCCAGACCTGCCCTTCGACCGGCACCACATCCATATGCCCCGACAGAATATATCCCGGCACATCGCGCGGGCCGATGGTGGCGAACAGATTGACCCGGTCCCCCTCCGGCCCCGGTAGAACGGCGCAATCCACCCCCAACCGCGCCAGATACGCCTGAACATAGCCGGCCATGCGGGCATTGGGCGCACCGGGCAGATCACCAAGAGCGACAAGATCGGCTAGTAGGGCTGAAGGGGTCATCGCGCACTCCTGCGGGTTTGGCCCATCATCGCCGACCCACGGCGCAGATGCTGCCGAACCTCCCCACCCCGGCGCAATTCCTTGCGGAAGCCATGCCGATTCATGGCACCGGGGCAACTTCGATGGTGGGCAGGGCAGACCACAGGGAATTGCGGAAGGTCGCCCGCAATTGGAACAATCGTCTGCGCGATCCCGCGCCCCGGTGCAATCTGCGGGCGCAACGCGGCTAGGCTGTGACCAGCACAGAATGCCGGAGGCAGCCAGAAATGACCTATCGCATTGCCCTGATCCCCGGCGACGGAATCGGCGCCCCGGTGACCGAAGCGGCCATGGAAGTGGCGCAGAAGGCCCTGCCGGGGCTGACCTGCACCAGCTTTGACTGGTCCTGCGACCACTATCTGCAAACCGGCTGCATGATGCCTGAAGACGGCATCGCCACCCTGCGCGGCTTTGACGCCATCTTTCTTGGCGCGGTCGGCTGGCCCGCGCGGGTGCCGGATTCGGTATCGCTGCACGGGCTGTTGCTGCCGATCCGAAAGGCCTTTGTCCAATACGCCAACATCCGCCCGCACCGTTTGCTGTCCGGCGTGCAGGGTCCGCTGCGCCGCGACGGTTTCGACATCCTCTGCATCCGCGAGAACACCGAGGGCGAATATTCCGGCGCCGGTGGCCGGGTCCATGTCGGCACGCCGGACGAGGTCGCGGTGGAAACTGCAGTCTTCACCCGGACCGGGGTGGAACGCATCCTGCGTTTTGGCTTTGATCAGGCCAGGTTGCGGCGGGGCAAGCTGGCCTCGGTCACCAAATCCAACGCGCAAAAGCACTCCATGGTGTTCTGGGACGAGATCACAGATCTGGTCGCCGCCGATTACCCGGATGTCGAGGTCAGTCACTACCACGTCGATGCCATCTGCGCGCGGATGGTGATGGCACCGGAATCGCTGGACGTGGTGGTTGCCTCGAACCTCTTCGGCGACATTCTGACCGACCTTGGCGCCGCCATTCAGGGCGGACTTGGCTTTGCCGCATCGGCCAATATCAACCCCGGTCGCACCGCCCCGTCGATGTTCGAACCCGTGCATGGCTCGGCCCCCGACATCGCACATCTTGGCATCGCCAACCCGATTGCCGCGATCTGGTCGGCCTCGATGATGCTGGACCATCTGGGTGAGGCCGCCGCCGCCGCCCGGATCATGGCGGCGGTCGAGGCCACCACCGCGCGGGGCATCGGCACTGTCCCGGGTCAGGACCGCACCGAAACCATAACCAAGGCCGTTCTGGCCGCGCTTGAGTGAGGATTGAATGATGGATGCCAAGGTTCACACCGGCCCGACCGGGCTGAAGGATACAGGCCTCTTCCGGCAACAGGCGCTGATCGGCGGCCAGTGGGTGCCCGCTGCCAGCGGCCGCTCCGTCGAGGTCACCGATCCGGCAACGGGTCAGGTTCTTGGCACTGTCCCTGACATGTCCGGGGCCGAAACCGCGCAGGCCGTTGCCGCAGCCGAGGTTGCCTTCCAGTCCTGGCGCAAGGTGCCCCACGCCAACCGCGCCGCCGTCCTCGAACGCTGGTTCGCGCTGATGGAGGCACATGCCGAGGACCTCGCGCTGATCCTGACGCAGGAACAGGGCAAGCCCCTGTCCGAAGCCCGCGGCGAGATCACCTATGGCGCAAGTTTCGTCAAATGGTTCGCCGAAGAGGCCCGGCGGATCGAAGGGTCGGTGATCCCCTCGCCCGCTGGCGACCGTCAGATCGTGGTGATGAAGGAACCCGTTGGCGTGTCCGCTATCGTCACCCCATGGAACTTTCCCAACGCCATGATCACCCGCAAGGTGGCCCCGGCACTCGCCGCGGGCTGCACCGTGGTCATCAAGCCATCGGAATTCACGCCGTTTTCGGCGCTGGCGCTGGGTGTGCTGGCCGAACGCGCCGGAATCCCGGCTGGCGTCATCAACATCGTCACCGGCATGCCGACCGAAATTGGCGCCGAACTGACCTCCAGCCCGGTGGTGCGCAAGCTTTCGTTCACCGGATCGACGCGCATCGGGTCCTTGCTGATGGCGCAATGCGCGCCGACGGTGAAACGGCTTAGCCTGGAACTGGGCGGAAACGCGCCTTTCGTGGTGTTTGACGATGCCAATCTGGATGCGGCGGTCGAAGGCGCGATTGCCTCGAAATTCCGCAACGGCGGCCAGACCTGTGTCTGTTCCAACCGGATTCTGGTGCAGGCCGGGGTCTATGATGCCTTTGCCGAAAAGCTTGGTGCAAAGGTGCGGGCGATGAAGGTCGGGCCGGGGCTGGTGACTGGCACCGACATCGGGCCGATGATCAACGCCCCGGCGCTGGAAAAGATCGCCCGGCATGTGGCGGACGCAACGGCCAAGGGCGCGGTGATCGCAGCGCAGGCCGATGTGCCCGCAGGCGGGCAATATGCAACGCCGATGGTGCTGACCGGCGCGACCGAGGCGATGGAACTGGCACAAGAGGAAACCTTCGGCCCGGTCGCGCCCCTGTTCCGCTTCGAGGACGAGGAAGAGGCGATCCGCATCGCCAATGGCACGCCCTTTGGCCTTGCCGCCTATTTCTACACCGAAAGCCACGCCCGCGCCTGGCGGGTTGGCAAGGCGCTGGAATTCGGCATGGTCGGGCTGAACACCGGCCTGATCTCGATGGCCGTTTCACCCTTTGGCGGGGTCAAGCAGTCCGGTCTTGGCCGCGAAGGCGCACGCGCCGGGATCGACGAGTATCTGGAGACCAAGGCCCTGCATATGGCCGGGCTCTGACTGGCCAGACCCGCGCCCTGCCGCCACACCGGCGGGGCGCGGCATCCCCCCCATGAAATCCGGCCAACCGCCTCAGCCCGCAGGCACTTGATGTCAGACACAATCACCTTTGACGCCTTCTCTGCCGCACATCTCGACGATGCGCTGCATCTGTCTCAAGCCGCCGGCTGGCCGCACCGGCGTGAGGATTGGCACCTCTTGTTCCGGCTTGGCCGTGGAGTGGTCGCTCTGGCGGACGGAAAAGTGGTGGGCACAGCACTTGCCACACCGTTTGGCGCTGTCGCGATGGCCAACATGATCATCGTCGATGCCGGGATGCGCGGTCGCGGCTTGGGGCGGCGCCTGATGACCCAGGCGATGGCCGGGGTCGAGGTGGCGGAATGGCGGCTGACAGCGACCGACGACGGCTTGCCGCTGTATCAGAAACGCGGTTTCGTCGCGACAGGCCGCGTCCTGCAGCATCAGGGTGTGCCGCTGGCTCAGACCCAGCCGGACGGCGTCGAATGGGCTGATGCCGTGGACATCGAAGCAATCGCATCGCTGGACCGGCAGGCCACCGGGGCCGAGCGTGGGGCGTTGATCGTCCGGCTGAAGATCGAGGGCCAACTGGCGGTCATCCGCAGGGGGGCCGATCCTGTTGGCTACGCCTGCCTGCGGCGCTTTGGTCGGGGCGACCTGATCGGGCCGGTGGTCGCTGAAACCGCCGAAATGGCGCAGCGCCTGATCGGTTTCCTGATCGGCCAGTCACAATGCAGCTTTCTTCGCGTCGACACCACCGAGGCCGCGGGCCTTGCGCCCTGGCTGACCGCACAGGGTCTGGCCCCGGTTGGTGGCGGCATTTCCATGCGGCGTGGCGGTTCCCTGGGGTGAAATTTCTCAGGAGCACCCCATGTCCAGCAATTCCCTTGTCGAGCTTGACCGCGCGCATCTGGTCCACCCCGTCGCTTCGTGGCGCGGCCACGAGGCGGCCGGGGTGCGCCTTCTGACCTCGGCCAAGGGCGCCACGGTCACCGATGCCAGCGGGCGGACGCTGATCGACGGCTTTGCCGGTCTCTGGTGCGTGAACGCGGGCTATGGCCATGAATCGGTGATCGAGGCCGCCACGAAACAGCTTCGCGATCTGCCCTATGCGACCGGCTACTTCGGTCTCGGTTCGGAACCCCCGATCCGGCTGGCAGCACGG
Organism: Alphaproteobacteria bacterium HGW-Alphaproteobacteria-6; assembly: GCA_002841115.1. Taxonomy (GTDB): domain Bacteria; phylum Pseudomonadota; class Alphaproteobacteria; order Rhodobacterales; family Rhodobacteraceae; genus Albidovulum. Next base: position 68,724 of record PHEC01000002.1, read on the forward strand.
CTGGCAGACCACGCCCCGGGCGATCTGGACCACGTCTATTTCACCCTCGGCGGTTCGGACGCGGTGGATACGACCGTGCGTTTCGCCCGCTATTACTGGCAGGCGCGCGGGATGCCGCAGAAGGACCAGTTCATCAGCATCGAACAGGGCTATCACGGATCAACCACGGTCGGCGCCGGGCTGACGGCGTTGCCCTTGTTCCACGCGGGCTTTGGCCTGCCGATGGCCTGGCAGCACAAGATCCCCTCGCACTACATCTACCGCAACCCGCTGGGCAATGATCCGGCAGCGATCATCGCCGCATCGGTCGCGCAGCTGCGCGCCAAGGTGGACGAACTCGGCGGGCCGGACCGGGTCGCCGCGTTCTATGCCGAGCCGATTCAGGGGTCGGGCGGGGTTCTGGTCCCGCCAAAGGGCTGGCTGACCGCGATGCGGGCGGTCTGCTCCGAACTCGACATCCTGTTCGTCGCCGATGAGGTGATCACCGCCTTCGGACGCACGGGCCCGATGTTCGCCTGTAGCGAAGAGGGTGTGGTCCCCGACATGCTGACCACCGCCAAGGGCCTGACCTCGGGCTATGTGCCGATGGGGGCGGTGTTCCTGTCGGACCGGATCTACCAGACCATCGCCGACCATGCAGGGGCCGCCGCAGTGGGGCATGGCTTCACCTATTCGGCGCATCCGGTTTCTGCTGCGGTCGGACTGGCCGTGCTGGACCTTTATGAAGGCGGGCTTCTGGACAATGGCCGCGCGATGGGTGCCCGTTTGCAGGCCGGGCTGGCGACGCTGGCCGATCATCCGCTGGTCGGCGACGTGCGCGGGCGCGGCATGCTGGCGGCGGTGGAACTGGTCACCGGCAAGGCGAAAAAGACCCCGCTGCCCGCCGCCGTCATGGTCGCGACCCGCATCTTCGACCGGGCCTGGCAGAACGGGCTGGTGATCCGCGCCTTCGCCAGCGGCGCGCTTGGCTACGCTCCGCCGCTTTGCTGCACCCCGGACGAGATCGACGCCATTGTCGAACGCAGCCGCCTGACGCTGGACCAGACGCTGGAAGATCCCGACATCCGGGCGGCACTTCGCTGATGGCGGTCCTGTATCTGTCCGATCCGGCGCGGGGCGCGGTGTTCCGCGACGCTTTTGCCAAGGCACTGCCCGACATCGCCTTTCACATCGGCGAGGCCCCCGATCCTCTGGCGGTACGTTGGCTGGTGACCTGGACGGTGCCGGATGATCTGGCGCGCTACCCCAACCTGCGCCTGATCTTTTCGGTCGGCGCCGGGGTGGACCAGTTCGATCTGGCCGCCCTGCCTCAAAGCGTCAGCGTGGTACGGATGTTGGAGCCAGGCCTGCCGCAGCAGATGCAGGAATACATCACGTTGGCCACTCTGGCCCTGCACCGCGACCTGCCCGCCTATCTGGGCCAACAGCGCGCGGGCCTGTGGAAGGCCGGGCGCAACTTGCCCGCCGAAGACCGGCGCGTCGGGGTGATGGGCCTTGGTATGCTGGGCCAGGCCGCACTGGCGGCGCTGCGGCCCTTCGGCTTTCCCCTTGCCGGATGGGCGCGCAGCCCGCAGCAGATCGACGGGGTGGCGTGTTTCACCGATCTGGACGCCTTTCTGGCCCGGACCGATCTTCTGATCTGCCTCTTGCCCCTGACCGCCGAGACCGAGAACATCCTCGATGCCAACCTCTTCGCCCGCCTGCCCCGTGGCGCGCAACTGGTGCATGCCGGGCGCGGGCGGCAACTGGACCACGCGGCCCTGATCGACGCGCTGAAGGACGGGCAACTGTCAGCCGCAGTGCTGGACGTGACCGCACCCGAGCCTTTGCCGCCCGGGCATCCGTTCTGGTCGCATCCGCAGGTGATCCTGACACCACATATCGCCTGCCAGACCCGCCCGGTTGATGGCGCACGCCATGTCATCGGGGCAATCCAGGCCGATCTGACCGAGGCTATGATTCCGGGGCTGGTGGACCGAACGAGGGGCTACTGACGGGGCGGACGTGGCTGCAACACCCCGCCCTCCCCGTCGGATCAGACGACGAACTTCTGCGGCCTGGTCAGCGCGTCAGTCCGCAGGACGGCATCCAACCGCTCTTTCGACATCAGCCCCTTTTCCAGCACCAGCTCATAGACCCCGCGGCCGCTGTGATGCGCCTCCAGCGCCACTTCGGTGGCATTGGCATAGCCGATGTAGGGGTTCAGCGCGGTGACGATGCCGATCGAGGTCTCGACGCTCAGCCGCAGCCTTTCGCGATTGGCGCCGATGCCGCGGATGCAATGCTGCTCCAGCGTGATGCAGGCGGCGGTCAGATGCGCGATCGAGCGGAACAGACTGTAGGCGATGATCGGCTCGAACGCGTTCAGCTGCAATTGCCCGGCCTCGGCGGCGAAGCTGATCGTCACGTCATTGCCGATCACCTCGAAGGCCACCTGATTGACCACCTCGGGGATCACCGGATTGATCTTGCCGGGCATGATCGAACTGCCGGCCTGCCGTGCCGGCAGGGTGATCTCGGCGAAACCGGCACGCGGGCCGGAGGAGAGGAGCCGCAGATCGTTGCAGGTCTTCGACAGCTTGACCGCGACCCGCTTCAGGACGCCAGAGACCTGCACGAAGGCACCGCAATCCTGCGTGGCTTCGACCAGATCCGCAGCGGTCACCACCGGCGCGCCGGTAATCGTGGCCAAGTGCGCGCAGACAAGTGCGGCATAGTCGGGATGGGCAGTGATCCCTGTGCCGATAGCTGTGGCACCAAGGTTGATTTCAAGGATCAGCTGAGCCGCCTCGGCCAGCCGGTTCTCATCCTCGCCAAGCATGATGGCAAAGGCGTTGAATTCCTGCCCGAGCGTCATCGGAACCGCTTCCTGCAGCTGGGTGCGGCCCATCTTCAGCACATCGGCAAACTCCAGCGCCTTGTCGGCAAAGGCGCCGCGCAATACCGCCATGGCGGCGATCAGGCGGTGGATCCCGAACCAGGTCGCCAGTTTCAGAGCGGTGGGATAGACGTCATTGGTGCTCTGACTCTGGTTTACATGTTCATTGGGGTGGAGATGGGTGTAGTCGCCCCTGGCATGGCCGAGGATTTCCAGCGCGCGGTTGGCGATCACCTCATTGGCGTTCATGTTGGTCGAGGTGCCGGCGCCGCCCTGGATCTGATCGACGACGAAATGGTCATGCAGGTTGCCGGCGCGGATTTCCTCGCAGGCGGCGACGATGGCATCGCGGCGCGCTTCGCTGAGCAGGCCGAGATCGGCATTGGCCAAGGCTGCCGCCTGCTTGATGGAGGCCAGTGCCTGCACCAGATCGGGCGCCTGGCCGATGGTCTGGCCGGAGATCGGAAAATTCTCGATGGCGCGCAAGGTGTGAACGCCCCAATAGGCTTCGGCGGGCACGCTGCGGTCACCCAAAAGGTCGTGTTCGCTGCGCGATGTCATGCAGTTCTCCTCGGTTCGCATGACCTATCTGGCCACACCACTTGACTCTGCGCCATACCCCAATATCGACTTGGTCTCGAGGCATTCCTCCATCCCGAAGACGCCGTATTCACGCCCGTTGCCGGACTGCTTGTAGCCTCCAAAGGCGGCATGGGCGTCCCAGGCAGGGTGGTTGATATGGATCTGGCCGGACCGCACCCGAAGTGCGACGCGACGGGCACGGTCAAGGTCGGCAGACTGCACATGGCCGCCCAGACCAAAGACCGTGTCATTGGCGATGGCGATGGCCTCTTCCTCGGTCGTATAGGGCAGGATGCACAGCACCGGTCCGAAAATTTCCTCCTGGGCGATGCGCATGTCGGTGCGGACGCCTGAAAAGATCGTCGGACGGGCATAAAGCCCGCGGGTCACGCCCTCTGGCTGGCCCGGCCCGCCGCAGATCATCCGCGCACCTTCCTCAATGCCGATGTGGATCATCTGCTGTACGCGGTCGAATTGCGCGCGGTTGGCGATGGGGCCCATGGTCGTTGCCGGGTCCGCCGGATCGCCGACGACGATGGTGGCGGCATGGGCGCGGGCCAGCGCCTCGACCTCGGCCAGCTTATCAGCGGGCACGATCATGCGGGTCGGCGCGCTGCAGGACTGGCCGACATTGCGGAAGGCCGAGGCGATGCCAAGCGGCACCACCCGGGCGAAATCGGCGTCGGGCAGCAGGATGTTGGGCGACTTGCCCCCCAGTTCCTGCACCACGCGCTTGACGGTCACCGCAGCAGCCTGCGCCACCAGCACACCGGCGCGCACCGAGCCTGTGATCGAGACCATGTCGATGCCCGGGTGTGACGCGATGGCGGCACCAACCTCGGGCCCGGTGCCGTTGACCAGGTTGAAGACCCCGGGCGGGGCGCCCGCATCATGCATGATCTGCGCGAAGATCAGCGCGCTGAGGGGCGACATCTCGCTGGGTTTCAGAACCACGGAACAGCCTGCGGCGAGCGCGGGGGCAACCTTGGCGGTGATCTGGTAAAGCGGCCAGTTCCAGGGAGTGATCAGGCCGCAAACCCCGATCGGCTCGCGGACAATGGCTGTCGGGCCTTTCAGGGTAAGGAAGTCGTACTTCGCAAGCACCTCGATGGCGGCGCGGACATGAGCGATACCGAACGGCACCTGCGCCGCGCGGGAAAAGCTGATGGCCGTGCCCATTTCCCGCGTCATCGCCTGCGCCAGATCCTCGGCCCGGGCCTCCATCAGCGCCAGTATCCGCCCGAGCAGGGCGCGGCGTTCCTGCGGTGTGGTGGCGGAAAAACCGACGAACGCCCGGCGCGCGGCGGTGACGGCACGGTCAACATCGGCGGCCGTCCCGGCGGCAATGCTGCCGATCTGCGTTTCCGTCGCGGGATCGGTGAAGGCGATGACCTCATCGGACGACGGATCGACCCATGCGCCGTCGATGTAGAACTGCCGCGTTCTGGTCATGTCCATCGGGCTTTCCTCGTTCATCCCTCAGTGCAGGTAGTCTTGCAGTTTGTAGTAGGCACCGACGAAGGGCAGGAACCATGGCCGCCCGAAATGGCCCGGAATCGCCGGCCAGTCGAAATCGCCCCAGGGATTGGCGCGGGTATTGCCCTCCATCACCTCGGACATGATCTGGCCCATGTAGGTCGCCATGTGGGTGCCGTGGCCGGAATAGCCCATCGAATAGAACAGCCCCTCGCGTTCCCCGGCACGGGGCAGGCGGTCGGCGGTCATGTCCACCATGCCACCCCAGCAATAGTCGATCCTGGTGTTGGTCAGACTTGGGAAGATCTCGATCATCGACCGCCGCAGGATGGCACCGCTTTTGACATCGGAACTGGCGTTGGACCCGGCAAAGCGGGCACGGCCCCCGAACAGCAGGCGGTTGTCCGGCGTGACGCGGAAATAGCTGACAAAGTTGCGGGTGTCGGTGGCGTTGCGACGGCCCGGCACCAGCGCGTCAAGCTGATCCTTGGACAAGGGTTCGGTGACGATCAGGAAGGCCCCGACCGGCACGATGCGGCGGCGGAACCAGGACAGCGGGCCGACCGCCGAGGTGCCGGTGGCCAGAAGCACTTGCTGGGCATTGACCGACCCGCGCGGCGTGGTCAGCCGGTGCGCCTGCCCGTTCAACCGCTTGATGCCGGTCACCGGACTGGTGTCATAGAGCCGCGCGCCGTGCCGCGCGGCGGCGGTGGCAAGGCCATGGACATACTTGCCCATATGCATCTGGGCTGAGCGCGGAAAGATCAGCCCGCCGAAATAGCGGTCGGTGCCAACCTCCGCACCCATATCGGCGCGCGCGACCAGCCGCGCCTCCGGATCTGCCCCCTGCACCATCAGCGCATGGGATCGGGCCAGCTTGTCGTAATGCGCGGGCTTGGCCGCCATCTTCAGCTTGCCGACGCGCTGAAAGTTGCAGTCGATGCTTTCCTCGCGGATCAGGGTTTCGACCGTATCAACCGCAGTATTGAAGCTTTGATACAGCCGCAGCGCAGTTTCCGCCCCCAGCTTGCCCACCATCCCGGCATAGTCCTGCGCAAAGCCGTTGTTGCACATGCCGCCGTTGCGTCCCGAGGCGCAGCCACCAAGGCGGTCAGCCTCCAGCAGCACGACGCTTGCGCCCTTCTTCGCCAGGGCAATAGCGGCGGAAAGGCCGGTAAAGCCGCCACCGACAACGGCGACATCGAAGTCACCTTCCACCGGCCCCTTTTCGAGCCCTTGGAATTCGGGGGCGGTGTCGCGCCAGTAGGGAACGAGTTTCATCTCGGCTGCCTCAACCAAAGGATTGACTGGCCAGAGCGAAGATCCGCTCTGGTCCGGAAATCGCGGGGTGTTGTCCCCGGATCATGGTGGTGACCTGCCCGACCTCGGGTAGGCCCTGCGCCGTCAACCAGGGGCCGAGCCCGCTGTCGCCGGGGATGTCGATGCGAAGGGTCTGGCCGAGATTTGTCCGCAGGAAATAGCCGATCAGCGCCTTTGCATCCTCTGTCCCGGTCGCGACCACCGGCCCGATCACCTGCCCCAGACCAAAGGGGCGGCAGATGGCATAGGCCTGCGGGCGGCCCGCACATTCGACCACCGCGACCGCGCCGTTCTGTGTCAGTTCCCCGATCATCCGGCGCCGGTCCGCCCCAAAGGCGCGCTGGTCCATCTGCAACAGCGCCTCAAGATCATTGGCGCGGGCGATGCGAACCGGCAGATCGGCTGACGGCTGCGGGTGATCAGCGGAGGTTTGCGCCAGATGTTGGTGAACGCTGCCCAGGGCGTCGAAGCCAAAGCTCTGATACAGTCGCGTGCCCTCGGCGGTAGAGTTCAGCATGACGGCCCGGTCGCCGGTCAACTCCAGCACCTGTGTCAACAGCGCCCGCCCCAGCCCACGACCCTGCATCGCCGGTGCGACGATGATGCTGCCGCAAGTGGCGAAAGCGTCCCCATAGGGCCAGCAGAGAGCAGAGCCGATCACCTGACCGTTCTCTTCGGCCAGAACCCCCTGCCCCAGAACTTGGGCAATGCGCCAGTCCTCCAGCCGGTAGGCCCAGCCCGCTGCCCGCGAAAGCTGCAATGCGCTTTCCAAATCGCGTTTTGCGCCCGTCATCGGGCGCAGGGCTATGGACGGTCGTGCTTCGGGGGGTAGAATGGAATTCACGGGCATATCCTCAGTTCTTGCAGGCGGCGACGGCGTCGATTTCAACAAGATAGCCGTAGTGCAGCTCTGGCACGGGAACGACCGTCCGCGCCGGGCGCGCATCCCCCAGCATCTGCGCATAGACGGCATTGAAGCGCGGCCAGTTGGCGACATCGACGATATAAGCCGTCACCTTGAGCAGGTCTGCGACCGAGGCGCCGACACACTCGGCCACGGAGATCAGGTTGCGGATCGCCTGCCTGGCCTGTTCGTCGAAATCGGCCTCCGGGTGGTGGCTGCCGTCCGGCGCGACGGGCAGTTGCCCCGAGATATAGACCAGCCCGGCATGCCTGATCGCCTGCGCATAGTGGCCAGCCGCAACCGGAGCGTTGGGCGTGGAAATTGTGGTTATGGTCGCGTCACGCATCACCAACCCCCGAAACGCGGCCAGACGGCCTTGATGTCGCGGCTGCCGCTATACAGGACATGGTAGCGGTCATGCTGGGCACCGGTGGCGCAGGCGTGGTTGGGCAGGATGCGTATGCGCGTGCCGATCGGCAGATCGGGCAGCGCGGCAGCGGAACCGGGCCGCAGGGCAAGAATGCCGTGCTCCTGATTGGCTTCGGCCATGATCAGATCGACCAGCGGGATGCCGTCGATGTCGCAGACCAGCCCGTAACCCTGATCGACCGCCTGCTTCGATGTGCCACGATCACGCGACATCGCCATCCAGCCTGCATCTACAAGGATCCAGCCCTTTTCGGGCTGGTGGCCGATCACCGTGGCCAGCACCGATACCGCGATGTCGTCGATCTGGCAGACACCTATCCCGGCCATGACCAGATCAAAGAACACGAAGACCCCGGCCCGCACTTCGGTCACGCCGTCCAGATTTTCGGCGAAATGCGCCGTGGGGGTCGAGCCGACGCTGACGACGGGGCATTCGTATCCGGCCTCGCGCAGGATCGTCGCTGCCTCGACCGCGCCTGAGCGTTCACCTTCGGCGCAGGCGCGCAGGGCTGCGGCGCCGCGTGCGCCATAGCTGTCGCCGGCATGGGTCAGCACTCCGCGCAGAGTGCCGCCCGATTTCAAGGCCTCGGCGATGGCCAGCAGCCGGTTGCGGTCACCCGGCAGCACGCCGGAACGGTGTCCGTCGCAGTCGATCTCGATCAGCGCCGGGATTGCGTCGCCGGATTTGCGCGAGGCTTCAGCCACGGCCCGGGCCTGTGCGACGGTGTCAAGCGTCACCGCCAGATCCACACCTGCTGCCCGCAGCGCCTGCACGCGACCCAGCTTGTCAGGCGCAATGCCTACCGCATAGGTGATGTCGGTCACGCCTGCAGCGGCGAACTCCTCGGCCTCTTTCAGGGTGGAAACAGTCGCCGGGCCCGCAGGCGTGGTCATCACCCGCCGCGCGACATCGGGCGATTTGACGGTTTTCAGATGTGCGCGCAGGGTGGGGCCAAGCTGCTGCAGACGGCCCCGCAGCCGCGCCACGTTGCGGTCCATGCGGTCGCGGTCAAGGACCAGACAAGGGGTCGCCAGGGTTTCAAGGCGCAGGTCTGAGCGATCGGCGTCGGGCTGGTTCGTGATGGACGCGATGGCCGAATTATGGATGACAGTTTCGATGTAGCGTTTGACCACCTCGACGTCGGCAGGCAGGTACTCAAGGCGCTGTGGCAGATCTTCGATGCCGATAAAGCGCCCCGGACAATCCGGCATGCGGTTCAGCGCCTCGCGGATGGTTGCCGCGAATTTGACCGGCAAGGCCGTTTCGAGCACGATCATCGGTCTCTGTGGATCGGCGAACCGCCGCGCCACGGTGATCCCATCCGCTGTGTGTGGGTCGACCACGCTCTCGTGGCACTGCCAAACATCGCGGATCGTGGCCAGCCGGTCGGCATGGGTGCTTTTGCCGCTGTTAAAGCCGAAGACCGTCGCAACCTGCCCGAAGGCGGGATCACCGCCCAGGTCAAATTGTCCGTGCGCGCGCAGTTGATCATCAAACAGCACCTTCGTCCGCGCCGCATCGCGCCCCAAAAGGTCGAAGACGAAACGTTCCAGATTGGACGCCTTGGAAATATCCATCGAAGGACTTGAAGTTTCATGCGTGTCGACACGGCCGCGCGGCCAATACCGGCCGGAGCGGAAAAATTCGTCGAGCACATCATTCTCGTTTGTCGCGATGACAAGCCGTTTGATCGGAAGCCCCATCATGCGCGCCACATGACCGGCACAGATGTTGCCGAAATTGCCGGAGGGGACGGTGAAATCGACCCCTGCCGCGCCTTCTGCCGACACCTGCAAGTATCCGGCAAAGTAATAGACCACCTGCGCGACAACCCGGGCCCAGTTGATTGAATTGACCGCCCCGATCTTGTGGCGGCGCTTGAAATCCAGATCGCCGGACACGGATTTGACGATGTCCTGGCAGTCGTCGAACACGCCCTCGATCGCCAGGTTGTGGATGTTTTCGTCTTGCAGGCTGAACATCTGGGCCTGCTGGAAGGCGCTCATCCGCCCCATCGGCGACATCATGATGACCTGGATCCGCTTCTTGCCGCGCAAGGCATGTTCCGCAGCGCTGCCGGTGTCGCCGCTGGTCGCGCCGAGGATGTTCAACGTGTCCTGTCGGCGCTCCATCTCGTATTCAAGGAGGTTGCCCAGGAACTGCATTGCCATGTCCTTGAAGGCCAGCGTCGGGCCGTTGGACAGTTCCTGGATGTTCAGCCCCTGCTCCAGCTCGCGGACGGGCGCGATGACTGGGGTCCCGAAAACCTCCGGCGTGTAACTGCGTTCGCAGATCGCCATGAGGTCGGCAGCAGGAATGTCGTCGATGTAGAGCGACAGGATTTCGAACGCCAGTTGCGGGTAAGACAGATCGCGCCAGCGGTTCAGTGTCGCGGCATCGACCTGCGGATAGCTCTCGGGGAGATAGAGCCCGCCATCCGGCGCCAGCCCTTCGAGCAGGATCTCGCAAAACCGCTTGCGATCGGGATGGCCTCGGGTGGAGAGATATTTCATCGGCTGTACTTTCTTCCGACCCGGTCGGATTGCGATCATCCGACGAGAGAATTCACCTTGATCCCGTCAGTCAGCGGCTGTGGCGCGACCAGGCGATGCGGTCCTGCAACGCGAAGCCCTGGATGATGGCCGGCATGAACCAAGGGTTGCCACGGTAAAACGGGACGGCGGCGGGCGGGCGGAAGTCGAAGGCGCTTTCGGCTTCAACAGCATGGCCCATCAGCTTGTTCGCCGCGCGGGTGCCAAGCCAGGGCGCCCAGACCACGCCCGAACCGCAGAAGCCGGTGGCATAAAGCACGCCGTCCTTTGCGAAGATCCGGGGCAGCATGTCGCGGTTCATCGCCACATTGCCGAACCAGCTGTGCGTCAGCCGCACCCTCTCCAGTTCGGGAAACAGCTCGATCAGCCCACGGCGCAGGCGCAGCGTCGGCGCGGCCGGGTCACCCGTCCGCGAGCTGTCGCGCCCGCCCAGCAGGATGCGTTTTCCATCCGGCGAAGGGCGGTAGTAAAAGCCAAGCTCGCGGCCCTCGCCGACCATCATCTGCTTTGGCATCAGCCGCGCCATGATCTCGGGCGAAAGCTCTTCGGTGGCGATCATCCGCGACCGAACCGGCACCAGACGGCGACGCAGGTAGGGCACAGCACCGTCGGTATAGCCGTTGGTGCAGACCAGCACCTGCCGCACCTTCACGGTCCCTGCCGCCGTGGTGACCTGAAACCCGCTGACATCGCGGGCAATCGATGTGACCGGCGTATGCGAGTGAACCGTCAGACCGGCGGCGAGTGCCACCCGCAGCAGTTCGGAATGAAACTTGGCCGGATCCAGACCGCCCGTGTCCTTGCGGACCGTGCCGCCCCGGTAAAAATCTGTGCCGATATAGTTGCGCTGCTCGGCATGCGGCACGGCGTAGGCTTCAATTCCAAGCCGCTTTGCCAAAGCCTCGGCACCGCGGGCTTTTGTCTCGTATTGTTGGAACCCAAGGGCACCGCTGAACGAGCCAACCTGCTTGAAATCGCACTCCAGACCCTCGGCGGCGATGAAGTCATACAGAAATTCGCGCGCAACCTTGCCCTCGGCCTCGATAGCCAGTGCCTTGCCTTCGCCAAAACGCCGGTTGATCGTGGCGCTGTCGGGTCGGATCGAGCCGCTGGTCATGCCGCCGTTGCGGGTAGAGGCACCTTCGCCGGGGTTCATCGCATCGAAGGCCGCGACCGAACGCCCGGCGCGGGCCAGCGCGATGCCCGCCGACAGCCCGGCATAGCCGGCACCGACAATCAGCACATCCAGCTGCTTGGCCAGGGGCTGGGACGGCACCTCCGTTACCGGAGCCGCCTCCCACCAATAGGGCGTGTTCTTGTCGGAGACTTTGGGTTCTGGCATCGGCATCACTTCTCGTTCGGGGCTTCAGGCTGCAAGAACCAACGGCCCCCTCATGGACCAGAGTGACCGCTTGCCGACGGCAGGATTCACCGCTTGCGCACCGGCTGGCGACATCTTCTTCCGAACATCCGCCACAAACCGCAGGGTTGGCGCTGCGCGGACCAAAGGCGACAGGAAATGGGGATCGGGCACGCTGAAGGGCCTATGCGCTTGGAACCAGACTTGTCCCGGACAACCTGCCGATGGCGGATACAGCTTGCGCGTCCGCCAAGCGACTGCGAGAGGACGTCAGGGCTGGGTCAGCCCGTTCGCGGCGAGCGTTCCGGGGCGTGACGATCCAGCCTGGCAAAGTCCGCATACTGGTTTGCGGACGCTGTGATCAACTCAGCGCGTGCCCGGCCAATGCGTAGACCCAAGGCGCGTTTGCCGATCGATTCAGGAACCTTCGGCCCTTGGACATCGTGATGGTTGTCTCGCTGACGGCAAGTCCGCATTGCGAAAGGAGATCTGCGAATGGTCCAGCCGCTTCGCGGGTGTCGATCCGCACCTGTTGGCCATTCAAGGTCCTCAGATGCCATGCCACCAACAGGATCGCATCATCATCGTTGTCGGCGACAATCGGGCCGACCACCTGCAGCCCGCCGAACGGGCGGCGCATGGCATAGCCGACCACCTCGCCATGCCGCCGCAAAACGCAGGTTGTCGATATCTCGGACAACTGCGCCAGTACCCGCGAGCGGTTGACGCCAAAGCCCAAGGTGTCGCAAGCGGTGATTTCGCCGATCTCGGTGGCGGGCAATTCGGACAGGGCCCCGTGTGGCAGGCGCAGCTCCGGCACACCGGACACATTGCCACGGTGCATGAAAACGGTCGCCTCCTGCTGAAAGCCGAGCGTCAGGTATAGCGGATAGGCCGCCCGCGTCGCGTTCAAGGCCAGGTTGCGTTCCTTGCAACGCTCCGTCACCTGTTCCATCAGCCAACGGCCCGCCCCCTGTGCCTGCGCGCGGGGCGTCGTGATCACCAGGCCGACCGTGGCGAAATCTTCGCCCTGCGGGAACCACATCGCACTGCCGAACACGCGGCCGATTTCATCGACAGCGACGATCCCTTGTCCGACCTGCCGCAGAAAATCCCAATCTGCGGGTCGATGCGGCCAGCCAACTCCTGCCGAAAGGGCATGCAGCAGGTGAGTGTCAACTTCGGAAATATCTTGCGCAACCAATTCGAAGGATTTCACGCGAACGGATTTTCCCATCGAGACTTCTCTCTCTCGCGACCTGATTGACAAATTTCCCCCGCCGTATTTTTGGCGGTGCATTCGGCCTTGCAACAGCACTTCCTGACCGAGTGTGGCGGCTTTGTGCCAGCAGTGTATACCGCTCGAGACCTTGTATGCCACATCTTCTGCTAAACTTGTGTGGCGGCCCGCAGAAACGGCTCTCTGCGCCCGACCCATCTGCTCTGGGGTATGTCCGCTGATAAAGCACCGCGGCAGGACCGGATGTGAGATCGGGCAGCGGTGACCGGGCGAGTCCCGCTGCTCCTTACGCCGCCTTGAAGCGGATATGTGGCTGATCCGGTGCAGGGCCCTTTGTCACCTCTGCCTCTACCCGAAATACATCGCGCAGTAGCGTCACGCCACGCCGTCGGTCAGACGAACGACGCGCTGATCGAAGCCCCGCTTGACAGAGGCGAACAACTCCTCCGGAAATCCGATTGGCATCTCGGTCATGGCGGTAGCAAAGGCTTCTTCGGCTTTCGCGACAATGCCCTTGAATATCCGGGCGACCTGTTCCCGCGAGAACCCAGCGGCCAGCCCGGTCTCGACGAAGTGCCTGCCCTGAATTTCCGAGACCTTGTAGTGACGGCTTTTGCCCACCCACATCGCAAGTTTCATGTTCTTGATCTGGATCTGACCGGCATCAAGCGACGGCTGGACTGTCAGGACGTCGTAAAGGGGCGTCATTGTAAAGCGGCCGCCCGGCAGGAGCGCGATGCTGAAATTCTTGGCATGACCATCAGTCGCGCCGATCAGCCAGAACAGGATGTTGGCTTTCAGAAAGTTCGCTCGGTCTCGCATCGGCTCATCACTGCCTGTCAGCAGGCCACAGATTTCGAGGATGCCGGGTCCGCCTTCGTTCTGATACTTGCGAGTCGGTGGAACCGACAGCGCCTGGCAGCAATCCTCTTGCGGCAGTCGGATCAGCCGTCCGTCGCGCGCGCGCAGCCGGTCGAAGCGTTCGATCACCAGTGTCTTGGCATCAGCAAAGGTGGCGATTTCCGTGGGGGCCACCGGCAGGCCAAAGGCAGCCATCAGCCGCAGGCAGAAGTGTTCGTTCTCGACGCTGTTCGAAAGATCCATGCCGTTGGGCAGGGTTCCGATCGGCGGTTTCAGGATATGCGTTGTGGGCGTCGTGCCGGTCGGTTCAAGCCACTGGCCCTCATGAAACAGCAAGGCAGTCTTTTCCTGCGCTCCCGCGACCGAGATCCGGAAATCCCGCTCCGCCCGGATACCGAGGGGAGTTCGGGCCAGGTCTTTGAGCATCGCGGCGATCTGATCCTCGCTGAGCGGTTCTCCCGTCAGCACTCGGCTATCCCCTGGCTTTTCCCCTACAGGCAGAAATTGCAGCGCGCCCACACAGTCACGCCCGATCCTGGCCAGCAGACTGTAGGCGTCCACCCCATCAGCGTCCACGCGTTCCGCTACGCGGCGGCGAATGTCGTCACTGTCGGGCAGCAGGTTCTCGAAGACCGCGATGACGGGTTGGCCGACATATCGCTCTGCTCGGAGTGGCAAAGAGCGCGAGATGGGCAAGGTGTTTTCCCAGGCGAGCCATTCGGGGGCATAGCTGAAGGCGAATGCGCCGTCCGGCTCCCGGAAGTACTGCCCGACCTTGCGGTTATTCATGTAGACGTCGAGCGGGGCATAGCTGCGCTTGCGCCCCATCAGAACATGTCCTCAAGGTCGGATGGCCTGATCTTGCTGCGTGGCACGATGTGGAGTTCGAGGTCGAGTGCTGCGAGCAGGTCAAAGATGGTGTCGACTTTCGCGCCGCTGGCGCTGGTCTCGATGTTTGACACCGTGCGCTGCCAGATTCCGGCGCGTGAAGCCAGTTCGGCTTGCGTCAGGTTCTGGACCTTGCGGGCTTGGCGGAGGGCGTTGCCAAGATCCTTGGTGGTGCGGGCGATCTGATCCATATGAGCGGTCCCTTCGGCATGATCATGATCGCAGGATCATATGCCGTCAATATGATGCAGAAGTCATAAGTCTATTTTATGATCTCTGCAGCATAACTCCGCCCCTTCCGGCACAGATCCTAGCTTTGGTGCCGTCGCGCCATCATCGCGATGAAGAAGTTCTTGTGAGAAGCGTCCACTGCGGCGCGCAGAAGCCCTTCAAGTACCTTTGTCATGAAAACCGACTTGCGAGGATCGGCCGCGACTTGCCGTCACCTCCTTTGTCGATTGGGCACTTCAAGAAAAGGACTGCGGCCAGCCAGTCCGGCTGGCCGTTGGTCAAGGCGGCCTCACTTCGTCAAGTCGGTCCAGATCCGAGTATAGAGCTGCTGCACCTCGGGCGGGCAGGTCGTCTGGAAATACGCAACAGATTTTGCCGCCTCGGGGATCGTCATTTCCGGCGCGGCCAGAAGATCGGCAGACATGAAGACCTCGCTGCCGGCAATTGCGTTGCCATAGCCGGTGTATTCGGAAATCAACGCAGCGTTTTCCGGGTCCATGATGAAGTTCAGGAACAGCCTGGCGTTATCGACGTTCTGCGCGTCGCTCAGGATCGCCACGTTGTCCTGCCAGAGCGGGAAGCCTTCCTTCGGGTAGCCGTAGGCAAAGCCCGAATTCTCGGCGCGAATACGCATGGCCGCCCCGCTCCAGAAGACCGAGGCCTGCAGGTCCTCGTTGATGAACTTCTCGAAGCTGGCGTAGTCGATCGAGGCCCAATGGGGCTTTGCCGCCACCAGCTTGTCGCGGGCCGCCTTCAGGATGTCCTTGTCATCGGTGCAGCTTTCGCCCCCGACCGACCAGATCGCCATGTCGATCACGTCGTTCATCGAGGGGACGACGTTGATGGTGCCCTTCAGCGCGTCCGGCGGGTCGAGGAAGATGTCAGAGGTGTTGATGTCGCCCTTGTAGACATCGGTGTTCACCATCACGCCGGTCGTCCCCCAGACATAGGGCACGGTATAGGACCGGCCGGCATCCCAGGCGACACCCACCCAGGCGGGGTCGACATTTTTGAAGTTTTCCATCGTGTTGGGGTCGGATTTCAGAAGCAGCCCCTTCTCGATGTAGATTGGCACGACCGAGGCAGATGGCACCACGATGTCGAAGCCATGTCCGCCAGCCTCGATCTTGGCCAGGGCGGTTTCGTTGTTGTCGTATTCGGTCAGGGTAACTTTGACGTCGTGGGTCTTCTCGAATTTCTCGATCAGGTCCGGCGGCGTATAAAGGCCGAAGTTGTAGATGTTCAGCGTTCCCTCGGCAAAGGCAGGAAGGGC
Organism: Alphaproteobacteria bacterium HGW-Alphaproteobacteria-6; assembly: GCA_002841115.1. GTDB lineage: Bacteria > Pseudomonadota > Alphaproteobacteria > Rhodobacterales > Rhodobacteraceae > Albidovulum. The sequence continues at coordinate 84,719 of PHEC01000002.1, forward strand.
CAAAGTCACAAGGGCGGTGGTCAGGATCAGGCGTTTCATGGGCGGTCCTCTCTGTCAGGTCTTCTTGCGGGTCAGAAGCCAGGACCCCGCCACGATCAGCACGCTGACCAGCAGCAAAAGCGAGGAAATGGCATAGATTTCCGAGGTCAGGTTCCGCCTCAGCTCGCCCAAGAGGTAGGTGGGCAGTGTGTCCTGGCCGGGGGATTTCAGAAACTCCGAGATCACCACGTCATCCAGCGAGATGACGAAGGCCAGCATGAAGCCCGCCAGGATTGCGGGGGCCATGAGGGGCAGGGTCACCTTGCGGAAGGTGTAGAAGCGGCTGGCGTAAAGGTCGGCGGCAGCGGTTTCCAGAGTCAGGTCCATGCCCTCCAGCCGGGCGCGGATCGGCATGTAGGCGAAGGGGATGCAGAAGGCGGAATGGGCGACGATCAGATAGCCAAGGCCGGTGTAGCCGGTCGCCTGCTTGATCTGCGCGATGATGATCAGAAGCGCGATCGCCAGGACGATCTCTGGCACCATGATGGGCTGGTTCAGGGTGATGTGGATTGCGCCCTCACCCTTGAAGCCGCGCGTGCGGGTGGTCGCCAGCGCCGCCATCGTTGCGGTGACGGTGGCGATCAGTGCGGCCAGTGTTGCCAGGACAAGCGAAGTCTTTGCAGCGGCAAGGAACGCCCGGTTCTGCAGGGCTTGCCCATACCAGTGTAGCGAAAGCCCTTCCCACTGGCCGATCACCCGTCCGTTGTTGAACGAGTTCCCGACGAGGATGACCATGGGAATGTAGAGGATGACGAAACAGGCGATGGCCAGCGTCGTAGCCCCGGGCAAGCGGCGGATGTCGAACGGGCGGTCAGCCACGGCGGCCTCCTGCCGCAAGGCGGGTGTACCAGACCAGAGCGACCAGCACCAAACCGGTCAGCGTCAGCGCCAGCGCCGCACCCAGTGGCCAGTTCCGGCCCTGACCGAACTGCATCTCGATCAGGTTGCCCAGCATCATCGACTTGCCGCCGCCCATGATGCGGGGGGTGACATAGGCCCCGAGCGAGGGGACGAAGACAAGGATCGACCCGGCGATGATCCCCGGCCGTACCATCGGCAGGATCACCTTGCGCAGACAGTAAAGCCGCGAGGCGTAGAGGTCGTAGCTCGCTTCGGCCAAACGGAAGTCGAATCGCTCGATCGCGGCATAGACCGGCAGCACCATCAGCGGCAGGAAGACATACGCCATGCCCACCAGCACGGCGAAGTTGGTGAACATCATCTGGATCGGTGCGTCGATCAGTCCCAGACCCAGAAACAGCCGGTTGAACACGCCATCCGCGCGGATCATCTCCTGCACCGCGATGGTGCGGACCAGAAGGTTGGTCCAGAACGGGATCGTGATCAGGAACAACCAGAACGCCCGCTGGCGCGCAGGCCGGGTGGCTATGAACCAGGCGGTCGGCACACCAAGGATCAGGGTGATCAGCGTTGTCGCCAGCGACAGCGCGACCGACCGTCCAAGTATGGTCAGATGGGCATCCGACAGGGAAACGGTGTCGTCGAAGATGTCGCGTTCGAACAGGACCGAATACCACCCGTCGAACGAAAACTGCCAGCGGACTCCGCCGAAATCGCCGGGCGCAAGGAAGGAGTAGACCACCACCACCGCCAGCGGCAGGATCGAGAACAGCGTGATGATCACCACCGCAGGCAGCGCAAGCGCCCATCGGCGGCGGGTGTCGTCGCGCAGGGCCCGGGCTTCGGCGTCCATCAGGCGGCCTCTTGCGGCAAGAGGCGCAGCGCCTCGGCGGGCAGCCAGACCGGGACCGTCTCGCCAATCCGGCAGGGCTGGCCGCCCTGCATCCCGTTCTGCACCCGGGCGACCAGCGCGCTGCCATCGGCGAGGTGCAGATGAACGTGAGTGTCGGTGCCGAAAAAGACCAGCCGGTCGACCTGGGCGGTCAGGGCAAACGCGCCGGGTTGCGCTTCGCCCAGCACCACATGTTCGGGCCGAACCATCAGCGTGACCGGCCCGTCGGCATGATCCACCGGCACAGGTGCCGCCGCCTGCGGCAGGGTAAGCTGTCCTTTGGTGCAGGTGGCGGGCAGAAAATTGGTCTCACCGATGAAGCCGGCGACAAAGCGGTTCGCGGGCTGGTCATACAAGTCGCGCGGAGAGGCGATCTGCTGGATGCGCCCACCCGCCATGACCGCGATGCGGTCCGACATGGTCAGCGCCTCTTCCTGATCATGCGTGACAAAGATGAAGGTCAGCCCGGTTTCCTGCTGGAGGCGTTTCAGTTCAACCTGCATCTCCTTGCGCAGCTGCATGTCGAGCGCAGAAAGGGGTTCGTCCAGAAGCAGGATGCGCGGCTTGGCGGCCAAGGCCCGGGCAAGGGCAACGCGCTGCTGCTGGCCGCCTGATAACTGACCGCTTTTGCGCTGCGCCAGATGCGACAGCCGCACCAGATCAAGCATCCGCGCCACAGTCTCGGCGATCTCGCCCTTGGGTCGGCCCTGCGCCCCAAGGGCGAAGCCCACGTTCTCGGCGACCGTCATATGCGGAAACAGGGCATAGTTCTGGAACACAGTGTTCACCGGCCGCCGGTTCGGGGGCATCTGGGCGATGTCCTGCCCGTCCAGCACCAGTTTCCCGCCACTGGGTGGCTCAAATCCGGCGATCAGGCGCAAAAGCGTGGTCTTGCCGCAGCCCGACGGGCCGAGCAGCGTAAAGAACTCGCCCTCGGCAATGGAAAACGACACCTCATGCAGGGCTGTCACGGCGCCATCGCCCTTGCCGAAGCTTTTCGTCAGGTTGCGTAGGTCCAGCATGAAACATCACCCCTCGTCCGCTTTAGCCCTATTGACAAAATTTATTTAGTCAATAAAAATCTTAATCGAGACAACTTTTTTGGAACCCGGGATGAGCGAGCTGTCCACGATTCAAGCACCCGCCGAGCCGGGCCTGCGCGACCGCAAGAAGGCCCGCAGGCGCGATGAGATCATCGCGGCGGCAAAGGACCTGTTCGCGCGCCAGGGAATCGACGCGACGACGATGGCCGACATCGCGGCGGCGGTCGAAATCTCCACCCCGACGGTGTTCAACTACTTCGGGTCGAAGGACGGCATCCTGATCGCGATGATCACCGAAGGCACGATGGAGGCGCGCGAAGAAGACCGGGCGCTGCACTGGCGCGAAGGGGTCGATCTGGCCGGGCTGATCACTGGACTTTTCGTCCGGGTGTCAAGCCGGACCCTGGAAATCGCGGGCAAGCGCGTCTGGCGCTATGCCGAGGCGGCGGCGATCCGCCACCCGGACGCGAACCTCTCGCGGCAATATGCAGCGGTTTCGGCGGCGCTGATCGATGTGGTGGCCGAGTTTCTGGCCGAAATGTCGCTGACCACCCGCGCGGGTAGTGACACCTCACCCGCCCTGTTGGCGGCAGTTTTCCACGATGTCTGGATGCCCTGCTTCATCCGCCTGATCACCGATGAGACCGAAACGCTGGCCGAGCATGAGGTCGCGCTGCGCTCCCGGTTCGAGCCGCTGGTCGCGCTGATCTTCACCGAGGATTGCGCGGAACATCCCCGCCGGAAGGCCGTAAAATGATCGCCGATCTTGTCATCCTGAACGCATCCGTCCTGACGATGGATGACGCCACCCCACGGGCCGAGGCTGTGGCGGTGCAGGGCAATCGCATCCTTGCCGTGGGCGATACGGCCAGCATCCGCGCCCTTGCGGGGCCTGCCACCCGTGCCATCGACGCCAAAGGCGCCACGCTGCTGCCCGGCTTTGTCGAATCGCACCTGCACCTCTTTTCCGGCGCCTATGGCCAGACGCTGTTGCAACTGGCAGACGTGCATGGCCATGACGCCCTGACCGCTGCCGTCCGCGCCTTTGCCGCCGCCAAACCGCAGGAGGGGCTGCTGTTCGCGCAAGGGGCGGATTACGAGATCCTTGGCCAAGGCACCCGGCTTGACCGGCATGTGCTGGATGGCATGTGCCCCGACCGGCCGCTGGCGGTCATGGCCTATGACTTCCATACGCTTTTTGCCAACACTGCCGCCCTGACCGCCGCCGGTCTGCTGCACGGCCGTGACTTGCCCGTGGGCAGCGAGGTGGTGATGGGCGCCGACGGGTTTGCGACGGGCGAGCTGCGCGAGAAGTTCGCCCTGCTCCCGGTGCTGGACCTGCGCACCTCGGGCGGGCGCGAGATGCTGGGGATGTCGGGGATCGAGCCGCCCGTCCCCCCCTCCCCTACCGAATGGCACGAGGATGTGGATGTGCTGAAGGCGGGCCTGCGGTTCTGTGCGTCCAAGGGCATCACCTCGATGCACAACATGGACGGCAACCGGCACTTGCTGGAATTGCTCCGCACGGTCGAGCAAGAAGGCGACCTGATCGCCCGCGTCTCGGTTCCCTTCCACTACACCCGTGAAATGCCGCTGTCAGAACTGGACCGCGCCAGCGGCATGGCCGCCGATTTCACCGGCGAGAGGCTGACCAGCAACCGGGTCAAGATATTCATCGACGGGGTGATCGAAAGCGGGACAGCGGCGATGCTGGATGACTATGCCGACCGTCCCGGCCATCGCGGTGAGCCGATCTTCGACGCCGCAAGCTTTGTCGAAGCCGCCATCGAGATCGACCGGCGCGGCATGCAGATCACCGTCCACGCCATCGGGGATGCGGCATTGCGCATTGCGCTGGACGGCTATCAGGCGGCACGAAAGGCAAACGGCCCCCGCGACAGCCGCCACCGGATCGAGCATATCGAAATGATCGACCCCGCCGATATTCCGCGCCTTGCCGAACTGGGCGTCATCGCCTCGGTCCAGCCGCTACACGCGCCGCAAGGTGAAAGTCCGACGACCCGCAGCATCGGCAATGATAGGGCGCCGCAGGCCTATCCCTGGCATGATCTGCATCAGGCGGGGGCGGTGGTCGCCTTCTCGTCCGACTGGCCCATCGTTCCGGTTGACCCGCTTCTTGGCATCCAGACCGCACTGACCCGGCAACCGCACCTGCCCGGCCTGCGCGACCAGCGTCTGCCGCTGCCCCTCGTGCTGAAGGCCTTCACCTGCAATGGCGCCCATGCGGGGTTCATGGAGCAACACACGGGCACGATCCGGGAAGGGATGCTGGCCGACCTCGTGCTGCTTGGCGGCGACATCGAGGCGACACCGCCCGACCAGATAGCCGCCCTCGGGGTCGTCCTTACCGTTTGCGACGGACGGATCACTCATGAAGGCTGAGCTTGGCATCCGCGCGTTTGGCGCCGCGCGCGCGCTGGAGCAGCCCACGCTCCGCCGCGCCATCGTGATCCGGGCCGACCTTGGGCCCGCCGTGGAATTCGCCACAACGCACGGCACCATCCGCGCCATGTTCCCGATCATCGGCGGCGAAGCGCATGGTCCCGGCTGGACCGCCCGCATCCTGCCCGGAGGCGCGGACTTTGCCTTCGGCCTGCCCGACGGCTCCTACGCCATCGAGGCGCGCTACTGCCTTGAGCTTTCGGATGGCACGCCGATCATGGTGACCAACGCCGGCCGCATGGCCCCTCAAGCCGACGGCAGCTACCTGGGCCGCACCCGCGCCGCGCTGGAGGTCCCCGATGGCCCCCACCGCGCGCTGGGGCAAGCGGTCTTCTTCGGCACCGCCCTGGCCGAGCCGGGCGACACCAACCACATCTACATCGAGCTTTGGGAGGCGCCGGTCTGAACCGGCGGAACGTGCATGACGATACTTGTCGCAGGCGGAGGCATCGCGGGACTGGTGCTGGGGCTGACCCTGCACCAGCTGGGCCTGCCCTTCCGCGTCTTCGAACGGGTGGCCGAGCCGAAACCACTGGGCGTTGGCATCAACCTGCAACCCAACGCCGTGCGTGAATTGATCGACCTTGGGCTGGAAGCACAGCTGGACGAGATCGGCGTGCGCACCCGCCAATACGGCTTCTATACCAAATCCGGTCGCGAGATCTGGGTCGAACCACGAGGCCACGCGGCCGGGTATTCCTGGCCGCAATTCTCGTTGCACCGGGGCAAGCTCCAGATGCTGTTGCTAGAAGAGCTTCGTCAGCGGGCCGGGGCCGACGCGGTTGTCACGGGCGCGGGCGTCGTGGAGTTTGAAACAACCGACCACGGCGCGACACTGACCCTGGCCGATGGTCGCCGGGTCGAGGGCCGCGTCGCCATCGCCGCTGACGGCATCCATTCCGCGATCCGCCGCCAGATGGTGCCGGATGAGGGCGAACCGATCTGGAACGGCGCGATCATGTGGCGCGGCACCTCGCCCGGGCGGCATTTCCTGGGCGGCGATGCGATGTTTCTTGCGGGCCACGACAGCCAGCGGTTCGTGGCCTATCCGCTGACACCGGAAGACCCGGCAACCGGCCTGGCCACGATCAACTGGATCGCCGAGCTGCGCGTCGACCCGGCCCGCGCCATGGCCAAGGGCGACTGGAACCGCCCCGCCGACAAGGCCGATTTCCTGCCCGCCTTCGAGGGCTGGGACTTCGGCTGGGTCGACTGCCCCGGCCTGATCCGCTCCTCGGGGCTTGTCTACGAATACCCGATGGTCGACCGCGAGCCCTTGCCGGCATGGACCGACGGCTGCGTCACGCTGATGGGCGACGCGGCCCATGCCACCTATCCGGTCGGGTCGAACGGGGCGACGCAGGCGATCATCGACGCGCGCAAGCTGGGCGCTGCCTTCCGCGACCACGGCGTCACGCGGGACGCGCTGCTTGCCTATGAGGCCGAGATGCGCCCCCGCGCCGAGGGCATCCTGCGCGCAAACCGGGGCAAGGGGCCGGACGCCGTGATGCAGATGGTCGAGGATCGCTGCGGTGGTGTTTTCGACGACATCGAAAGCATCATTCCCCGGGCCGAGCTTGCCGCTCATGCTGAGCATTACAAGCAGCTTTCCGGCTTTTCGATCGACACCCTGAACGCCCAACCACCGATCATCGGCCCGATGCAGCCTGTGTCCGCATGACCCCCTTTGCCGAATTCCGCGTCCAGGTCGGCACGCCGGTATCCCTTGGCAATGACGGCTTTGGCGAAGCGCGGATCGTGCCAATCCTGGGTGGGACGGTCGTGGGCGACACCCTGTCCGGCGTCATCCTGCCGGGGGGCGCGGACGAACAAAGGGTTCGCGCCGACGGGCTGACACGCATCCACGCTCGCTATGTCATCCGCACCACGGAGGGCGATCTTGTCCGTGTCGACAGCCAGGGCCTGCGCCATGCCTTGCCGCCGGGCGACCCGTCAGCCCCCTATTTCCGGACCGTCATCCGCTTCGAGACCGCGGCACCCGGCCTTGATACCTTGAACCAGTCGCTTTTCCTGTCTGACGGCAAGCGCATGGCGGATCACGTTCTGCTGCGGCTGTCGGCGCTTTAGCTACCCGACAGCCGCCCCGCATAGTCACGAGACCTTCAGCACACCGCGATCGATCTGGTCCTGTTCGATGCTTTCGAACAGGGCGCGGAAATTGCCCTCTCCGAACCCGTCGTCGCCCTTGCGCTGGATGAATTCGAAGAAGATCGGCCCGATCACGGTTTTCGAGAATATCTGCAACAGGATGCGCGTTTCGCCACCATCCGACTCTGTTGCACAAGTGGGCTGCCCGAGGTTGTTGCCTGCTGGACCCTGACGGGTGGGCGGATTGCCTTCTCCGCGTCTGGGTCTCCGACCTGCCTGCCTTGAACAATCCGGTCCACAACAGGTTTCTGCCCCATCCCCCGTGGCGCGGGTGCAAAGCCAGATCGTGATGGACCAGCCCAAGGCGGATTCGGGGCTGCCTGTCTAGTAGACTGCCCGCATGTCCCATTTGGACCCCGGCGGTGCGCCAGCCACAGATGCCGGATCGTCAGCCAAAAGCCAGCGTCGGCACATCGACGATGGTCGAACCGCCATCGACCGTCAGGATCGCGCCAGTGATCATCGCGGCCTCTGCCGAGCACAGGAAGGCAATCGCCGCCGCCACATCGTCGGGATGCGCCGGACGGCCCAGCGGGACATCCCGTGTCACAACAGCATACGCTTCGTCCCGGCTGGCAAGGTCCATGCGTGATCGCAGCTCGTCCATTTCGGCATCCGCCATTTCGGTTGTGACCCAGCCGGGACAAACCGCATTGCAGCGCACGCCCTGCCGCCCGAAGTCCCGTGCGATGGACCGGACAAGTCCGATCTGCGCGTGTTTGGTGACCGTATAGCCAAAGGCGCCGGCAGGGGCGGCAAGGCTGGCGATAGAGGCGGTCACGGCGATTGCACCCTTGCGGCGCAGAAGTTCGGGCATCGCTGCGCGCAGAAGGATTACCGCCGTATCCAGATTGGCGCGGCGCGCGGCCTCCCAGTCGGCGTCGGTGGTTTCGGCGATGGTGGCAAAGCCATGGCCCCCGGCATTGGCGACGACGACATCCAGCCCGCCGAAGCGGTCCACGGCCAGGGCCACCGCCGCAGCGGCCTGGGCCGGATCGGCGGCATCGCCAACGAAGACCTCTGCGCCGATCAGCCCGGCGACGGCCTCCAGTTGCGCCTGCCTGCGGCCCATGATGACCACGCGCGCGCCCTCATCCGCCAGCCGCCGCGCGACCGCCGCCCCGATCCCGGTGCCACCGCCAGAGATCAGCGCGACCTTTCCGCCGAACCGACCGCTCATGCCGCCACCCTCCCCGCAGCGACGATGCCCGCCGCGATCCAGTCATCCAGCTTTGCCAGCACCGCCTCGCAGAACAGGGCGTCGTTGATGTGGCACGCAAGCGTGGTCAGCCCTACCCGCCCGGTCAGGGCGCGTTCGGCCTCATCGACAAAGGCGGCAAGCCCTTCGGGATCATGCGCCGCCTCACCGGGGCGGTCCCATTCCTCGATCCCGCCTTTGGGCAGGAAGAAATGGGTGGGGCCCTTCGCCCCGGCCAGCCTGTCCGCCATGGCACGCGCCAGGGCACGGCGTTCCTCGGCGTTGAAGGCCACGTTCTTGATCAGCCGGTTGTGCTGGTGGAACGGGCGGTCATGAAACCGCGCCGGGATTTCCTGCCAGCCGGCAAGGTCAAGGATATCCGCCGCCCCCGGCGCCACCAGTTGCGGCGTGCCGCTGCGACCCGCGCCGGTCAGCCGGTCGGCCCCGGCGCTAACCAGCGACCCATGCTGGACATTCACGAATTCCTGCAGCGAGAAATCCATCACGCAGGCAAACAGCCCCTCGGCCGCCAGCCGCTCGAAGGCCATGCCGCCCATGCCGGTGGTGTGGAACACCGCGATGTCATAGCCGCGCCGCGTCAGTTCGGGGTGCAGGCGCTTCATGTATTTCAGGCAGGACGACCCCAGCGAGGTCATCCCGATCATCGGCCGGTCGAAACGTGGCGGCTCGACCGCCTGCGCCGCCCCCAGCACCGCCCCCGCCGCCTGACTGAGCGAGGATTTGCACAAGGGGTTCAGCCCATACAGCCCCCCGGCCCAAAGGATGAACTGCACATCCGCCGCCATCCTTTCCGCCGCGATCAGGGGCGATCCGGCGACGGTCGAGACGATGTATTTCGGCACCCCGATCGGCAGGGCTTGTGCACAATCAAGCGCAAGGTCGGTCCCCATCGTGCCGCCCAGCGCGATCATGCCGTGGAACCGGCCCGCGTCGTGCAGGCGCCGGGTCAAGACGGCGGCGCCCGCGCTCATCCGGGCAAAGGCCTCGCCCTCCTCGCCCAGTGCGATCAGCCCGTCGATGGTCTCGCCGACAGCCGCCGCGACGTCGTGCTTGCTGACCTCGACCGGGATCTGCGCTTCGCCCAGAACGCTGACGTCCATCGCCAGCACGGCCCCGCCCTGCGCCCTTATCCGGCCGATCAGATAGGACAGCTCATCCGCCTTGGTGTCGAATGTGCCGATGACCAGAATGGTTTTCGTCATCTCTCCCGCCCCCCTTGAAACGCCATGCTGTCCTGAAAGCAGGCCGCGCAGAGGTCGCGCGCTTCGGCAACAAAGCGCGCGTTCCTGTCGGCCCCGCCCTCTTCGTGAATGCGCGGCACGATCCAGCCGACATAGGTCAGCGCCCGGATCGCGATGAACAGATCTAGCAGCGACAGGTCAAGCGGCCGCTGGCTGTGATAGCCGTCGATCAGGGCGGCTTTCAACGCGCGGTAATCCGGTTCCGCGATGGTTTTCAGCAAGACGGTCGCCACGTCGAATTGCCGGAAGCCAAAGCCGCCATCGTCAAAGTCGATCATCCGGATCGTCGCACCATCCAGCAGCACGTTTTCACGCACAAGATCGGCATGGATCAAGCCCGTATCCAAGGTGGCCCCTGCACTGGCAAGGCGGTCCCGGGCCGCGTCGCGAAAGTGGGTGAAAAGCTCTTGCGTCTGCGGGTTCAGCGTCGGGTTGTCCCAGAAGCGGCCCCAGACCGGCGCCTCCCCCAGAAGGCCGTCGATGTCCCAGTGACAGCGCCGGAACCCGGCGGGCCGTTGCCAAGCATCGCAGGCCGCATGCAACTGCGCAATTTCCCGGCCAAGCGCGTAAAACACCGCTTCCCGGTTCTCCAGCGCCAGGGGCGCGCGGCTTTTGCCCATGGGCTTGCCCGGCATCCATTCGACCACATCAACAAAGCCCGCCTCAAGGCGTTCAAGCAGCTTGCCCCCTCGCGACGGCAGCGGTCGTGGAACATGAAGCCCGGCCCGGTCCATCGCTTCCAGCCAGGCAAGCTCGGACAACAGCTCATCCTCTTGCCGGTAGCCGGGCCGCTTGATCCTGAGCGCGAGGTCGCCGGTTGATGCCCTTGCCCGGTAAACCCGGTTCTCGCGGCCCGCGACAAAGCTGCACTCTGCCGCCTCAAGGCCCCAAAGCGCCAGGGCCTGCCTGACCGGGTCGCTCATGCTGCACCCGGAGTTTCCGCCAGAACGGCGTCAAGCGTGGTCATCAGCAGGTCCAGATGATCCTCGCCGAACGGCATCGGAGGGCGGATCTTCAGCGTGTTCTTGTGGCGTCCAAGCTTGGACAGGATGATCCCGCGCCGGCGCATCCGGTTGACCACCAGATCGGCATAGGCGGCGGCGGGGGCCTTGGTGTCGCGGTCCAGCACGAATTCAGCGCCAAAGACCATGCCCGACTGCCGGACATCGCCAATGACCGGGTATTTCCGGGCCAGTTCGGTCAGCCTCTGATGCGCCAGACTGCCGATCCGCGCGGCATTGGCTTGCAGGTCCTTCTCCTGCAATTCGTCCAGCACCGCCATGGCCGCCGCACAGGACACCGGGTTGCCGCCGAAGGTGTTGAAATAGCGGAACGACCCCCGAAACCGCGCCATGATCTCAGCACTGGTGACCAGTCCCGCAACCGGATGGCCATTGCCCATCGGTTTGCCCATCGTCACCACATCGGGGATGACACCCTGCTTCTGATGCCCCCAGAAATGGCTGCCCGCGCGGCCGAACCCCGCCTGCACCTCGTCGCAGATCAAAAGGCCCCCCGCCCGCCGCACGGCATCCGCCGCAGGACGCAGCCAGCCTTCCGCCTGGGTCGGAAAACCTTCGTTCAGAAACAGGGGGCAGACGATCAGCGCGGCGAAACCGGTGCCCGCGCGTTCCAGATCGTCGATGGCATCCTGAACCTTCCGGGCAAACCGCTGGCCGTCCGGGTCGGGGATGCGATAGCTGTCAGGCGCTTCGACATGGCGCAGATACTGGCCAAGGCCAAAGCCCACCTCGGGCACGTTCGACCGGGACAGATGGCTGACCAGCGTCGTGTTGCCGTGATAGGTGGCATCGGTGGCGATGATCCCGCGCTTGCCGGTCATGGCTTCGGCCATGCGCAGCGCGATGTCATTGGCCTCTGACCCGGTGCAGGTCAGGATCGCGGTTTTCAGCGGATCGTCAAAGGTTGCGGTCAGGCGCTCGACATAGTCCAGGATACCTTCATGCAGATAGCGGGTATGGGTGTTCAGGGTGGCCGCCTGCTGGCAGATCGCCTGAACCACGCGGGGGTTGCAATGCCCGACATGCGGCACGTTATTGTAGCAATCCAGATACTTGCGCCCCTCGGCATCCCACAGCCAGACACCCTCGCCCCGCACGAAGTGGACCGGCTCGTCGTAGAAGGTTGAGACGTTCGGCCCCAGAAGCGCCCGGCGCCTTTCGATGAGATCAGCCATTGCTGGCGCCTTTGCCTGTTGCGTGCCGCGCCTTCATCACCGTCCAGATCTGCCCGATGATGGCGACAAGGATCATCAGGAACAGGACAAGGGCGATCGGGCGGTCGATGAAATCCATCGGCTCGCGCACCCGGGCCATGGCGATGCGCAGCCGGTCCTCCATCAGCTTGCCCAGCACGATGCCAAGGATGACGGGCGAGGTCGGCAGCTCCAGCCGTTTCAGGATGAACCCGAAGAATCCGAAGGCCGAGGCGATGGCGACATCGGTCAGCGAGTTGCGCAGCGTATAGACCCCGATCAGGCTGAAGGTCAGGATCATGATCCCCAGAAAGCGATTGGGGATCAGCATCACCTTCATCATCGTCCGGGTCGCAAAGAACAGGAAGGCGACGACGATCACGTTCAGCAGGAACAGGCTGATGTAGAGCGCGTAGATGAAATCCATCTGCTCGGCAAAAAGCCGCGGGCCGGGGACGACGTTGTGGACGTAGAACACCGCCAGCATCATCGCCGTCAGTTCCTCGCCCGGGATGCCAAGCGCCAGCAGCGGGATCATCGCCGCGGCCGGCACCGAATTATTGGCGGCCTCCGAGGCGACGATCCCCTCAGGGTTGCCCTTGCCGAACAGTTCCGGCGTCTTGGATGTCCGCTGGGCATAGCTGTAGGACATGAATTGCGACATGAACTCGCCCACGCCGGGGATCATCCCGCAGATCACGCCGAACGTGGATGCGACCGTGGCAATGCGCTTGTAGACCCACAATTCGCGCATCTGGGTGAAGAAGCCGATCTTGTCGACCTTTGGCAGGACGATGGGCTTGTCCTTGCTCATCAGCAGGACCAGCGCCTGACTGATGGCAAAGAGGCCCAGCACCACGACGATCAGGTCGATCCCCGATTGCAGCCAGGGCTGGCCAAAGGTGAACCGCTGGGTATAGGCGCTCGGCTCGATCCCGATGGTCGACAGGAAGATCCCCAGACAGGCCAGGATTGCGGCAGGCAGCACCTGACCGCGATGGGTCACCACGACCAGCACGATCCCCAGAAGGGCCGCCAGAAAGATCTCGCGCGCGCCGAACATCGGCGCCACCTTGGCCAGGACCGGCGCCAGCAGCATCAGCGCCCCGATGGACAGAACCGCGCCGTAAAAGGACGCGGAATAGGCAAGGCTCAGCGCCCGCCGCGATTCCCCCCGCTTGGTCATCGGATAGCCGTCATAGGTGGTCAGAGCGTTCACCGGCGTGCCGGGCGTGTTGACCAGGATGGCCGGGATTGCGCCGCCGAACATGGACGACCCGTAGATGCCCAGAAGCAGGGTCAGCCCCACAATCGGCTCAAGCGAAAAGGTCACCGGCAGGGCGATGGCAATGGCCACCGCCGCACCCACACCGGGCATCGCGCCCACCAGCACGCCGCCGATGGATCCGATCAGCAGGGCGGCGATCACATCCCAACGCGCCAGCAGTTCGATGCCTGAAAGAAACGAATCCATGGGGCCCTCAGAAATAACGGATCAGGATGTAGCGAAGCTGTTCGGGCGCATGATCATAGATCGCCCCTGCCGGGATCTTCACGTTCATGGCGGTCTTGAAGAACAGGACGACGAACAGGCCAAAGGCCGCCGCGATCCAGACGGTCCTGCCGCGATAGCCCATCCGCAGCGCCAGGCCGGTGCAGAAGGCCAGCGTTGCGGCAAGGTAGCCGATCACCGGGATCGCCAGCACATAAAGCATGTACCAGCCGATGAACTCCAGCGACCGCAGCCACAGCGCCGCCTCTTGCCAGCGGCCCGGCGTGCGGGCGACCCGGACGCGCGACAGGGCGTTGATCAGCCCGAACAGGACAACCCCGCCAAGCGAGAGGGCGGGCCAGAAACGCGGCTGCGCGGCCAACCCCTTGCCCGGCAGCCAGGTCGTCTGCCAGGGGATCCCCGCAAGCAGCGCCAGCGCGATCATCATGGTGACGGACACGAACAGGATCTCGCCCGGCTTCCGGCCTTCGGGGAAGACATGCGGATGATCGTCTTCTTGCCGGCTCATCAGGCCAACCTCCCTGTTTCACTTGGGCCTGTCTTTATTGGGCATGGCCTTTCCCGGCCAAAGGCGTTCGGGAATGGGTCACCGGCCCCCGGGGCGCGGCGCGAACGGGGGCCGGTGCAGGTGTCCCGGTTATTCGCCGATCATCGTCGCGATGCGTCCCGACACCTCGATATCCGAAGCGATACGGGCGGCGGCGGCTTCGGCGTCCATCCAGTAGACGATCGCCCCGGTCTGCGCCGCAAGTTCCTGCGCGCGGGCCGACGCCATGGTTTCCCGTGCCGAGGCAATGATCTTTTCGCGCACATCGGCCGGGGTGTCCTTGTGGACGAACAACCCGTTCCAGAGCGAGATGTTCAGATCGGGGGTGACCGAAGCCAGGGTCGGCGCGTCCGGCACCACAGAGATCGGCCCTTCGGTGACGGTGGCAAGGATCTTCACGCTGTCAAGGCAGGGCAGAAGTTGCTGGATCGTGGTGTTGATCACGTCAAAGTCGCCCGAGGCCAGCGAATTGCAATCCAGCGACCCCGACGAGGCCTCACCACCCCAGTCGAAACCCAGCACCTTGGCGGCGGCAAAACTTGCCTGGGTGGGCAGCAGGAAGGCACCGAAATGGCCCAGAAGCTGCGGGTCGGACTGCGAATGTGCCGCAAGCTCGGCCATCGTCGAATAGGGCTTGTCGGCGGCGGTTGCGATGACGAAGGGATAGGTCAGGAATATCCCCAGCGGCTCGAACGGGTCGGGGTTCAGGCCGGGCACGCCGACATCGGGGCCGACGACCGGAATATCGACCACAAAGGATCCGATGGTATAGCCATCCGGCGTGGCGGCGGCGACTTCGGCGGCACCCGGGAACGGACCACCCTCGGACGGCTTGTTCACCACGGCCGCCGCAACGCCGTACTTGGCCTGGAAATCCTCGGCGATCATGCGGGTCAGGACATCTTCAAGATCACCCGGCGGGAAGGGGACGACGAAGCTGACAGGGCGGTCAGGGTATTCTGCGGCAACCGGACCAGCAAGGCTGGCGGCAGCCACAGCCAGCACGGCGAGTTTCGAGTTAAGCATTGACGACCTCTCTGCGGTTTATTATTATCACCAGTGGTTCAATAATAGTCTCCGCGCCGGGTTCCGTCAATGAATTTGACGTGCGCAGCCGGATCGGCAAGGATAGAAAGTAGGCGGATATGTCCAGCACCGTTGCCAAAGCCTTGTCATTGCTTGACTATTTCTCGGAATCCGAGCCAGAGATCGGCCTGTCGGACCTTGCCCGCCGGTCCGGGGTGGACAAGGCGACGGTGCATCGGATGCTCGTGGTGATGTGCGATCACGGTCTTTTGGAAAAGCGTGGCGATGCGCGGCTTTACCGGCTGGGCGCGGGCGTCCTGCGCCTTGCCCGGGTGCGCGAGACAGCCTTCCCTGTCTCCTCGATCTTTCAACATTCGCTGGAAACCCTGTCCGCGGCAATCGGGGAAACCGCGCATGCCTCGCTGATTGCGGGCCGCGCGCTGGCGACCATCGGCGTCAGTGAAAGCAACCGGGGCAGCCGGGTTTCGCTGGTGGCGGGCGAGATCCTTCCGATGCACAGCACCGCGTCCGGGCTGGTCGTCCTGGCCTTCTCGCGGCCGGAGTTTGTTGATCGGGCGCTCAGCGGCCCGCTCGTTGCGAAAACCTCCCGAACGATCACCGACCCCAATATAATAAGGGCGCGATTGCAGGAAGTCCGGCTGACCGGATATGCCGAAGCGGACCAGACAAACGAAGATGACGTCTATGGAATCGCCATGCCCGTCTTTGACACGGATGGCACGCCAGCCGGTGCCATCGCTGTGGCGATGCCCGCGCACCGGATGACTAATGGCCTGCGCCGCCAGACGATTGCCGCCCTGTTTGCCGAGGCCGACAAGCTGAACTTCGGCACCGGCGGCCGCCCCCCAGCCGAATTTCGCGCCGCTGCCGCCCGGTTTTCGCCAAACTGACCCTTGCCTCCCTGATCCTGCGGTAAGGCCTGTCGCGCTGGCCTTTCCAGGGTGCGGCGAATGTCCGGTTGACCCGTCATCGCTATCGGTGCATGATAAACACCAGTGGTGTAAATATAGAACCGACATGAGCCAGAATCAGATCGACGCCCTGCGCACCGCGCCGCTGCCCGCGTTCAAGCACATCGTGGATGGACGTCAGGTCTCTGCCTCCGACGGCGGAACCATGGCGGTTGTTTCGCCGATTGACGGCGCTGTGCTGACAACCTTCGACGATGGCGGCTGGCCCGACCTCCCGCCCGCTTCCCGCAAGAAGATCCTGATGAAATGGGCCGATCTGATCGAGGCCAACGCGCTGGAAATCGCCGTTCTGGGCGTACGCGAGAACGGCACCGAGATCGGCATGGCGCTGAAGGCCGAACCGCTGTCAGCCGTGGCGACGCTGCGCTACTACGCGGAAGCGATCGACAAGCTGCACGGCGAAATCGCGCCCACCGACCCGGCCTTCCTTGGCCTTGTCCACCGCGAACCCGTGGGCGTCGTTGGCGCCATCGTCCCGTGGAACTTCCCCTTGATGATCGGGGCGTGGAAATTTGCGCCCGCTTTGGCCGCAGGCTGCACCATGGTGCTGAAACCGGCCGAGACCGCCTCGCTGACCCTCTTGCGGGTGGCGGAACTGGCGCTGGAGGCGGGCCTGCCCCCCGGCGTGTTCAATGTTGTCACCGGCGAAGGCGCCGTCGTCGGCGCGCGGATCGCCGAGTCGATGGATGTCGATGTGCTGGTCTTTACCGGATCGGGCGGCACCGGGCGGCGACTTCTGGAAGCGGCGGCGCGGTCGAACCTCAAGCGCGTCTATCTGGAGCTTGGCGGCAAGTCGCCGAACATCGTCTTTGCCGATGCGCCCGATCTGGATGAGGCCGCGAAGGTCGCGGCGCATGGCATCTTCCGCAACTCGGGTCAGGTCTGCATCGCCGGGTCGCGCATACTGGTCGAACGCAGCATCCACGCCACATTCGTTGAAAAGCTGGCCGCCCATGCCGCCACCATCACGGTCGGCGACCCACTGGACAGCGCAACGCAAGCGGGCGCGGTGAACTCGGAACGCCAGCTTCTCCAGAACCTCGCCTTCGTCGATGAGGCGCGGGCATTGGGTCGCAATGTCATCGGCGGCACGCGCATCCGTCAGGAAACCGGCGGCTATTACATGTCGCCCGCCATCGTGGCCGACGCCGCACCCGAAGACCGCGTTTTCCGCGAGGAAGTCTTTGGCCCGGTCGTCACCGTCACCACCTTCGACACCGAGGCCGAGGCGGTGGCTTTGGCCAACGATACCACCTATGGCCTTGCCGCCGCTGTCTGGACGGCGAACCTGTCGCGCGCGCATCGCATGGTGCGCAAGATCCGCGCCGGCCTTGTGCATGTAAACACCTATGGCGGGTCTGACCTGACCGTCCCTCTGGGCGGGGTCAAGCAATCGGGCAACGGGCATGACAAGTCGCTGCATGCCTTTGACAAGTTCCTCGACCTGAAAACCGCATGGGTGAAGCTGTGACCCGGGCGCTGGTGCTGGATTTCGGCGGGGTGATCTCGAAAACCCTGTTCGAGACGCACGCGCTGTCCGAAGCCGCCCTTGGCCTTGCCCCCGGCAGCCTGACCTGGCGCGGGCCCTTCGATCCCGACCATGATGCCCCCTGGCGTGCGATGCAGGCAGGCGAGATGACTGAACGCGACTACTGGGCGCTGCGGATGCAGGAAACCGGCGCGCTGGTCGGCGAGGTCTGGACCGCGTTTCCCCAGTTCGTCGGCCGCTTGCGTGGTGCCGATCCGGCGGCGGTGATCCGCCCCGAGGCGCTGGCGGCCATCGCCACCGCCAAAGCGGCGGGTTGCAGGCTGGCGATCCTGTCGAACGAACTGGACCTGTTCTACGGCAAGGATTTCCGCAGCAAGCTGCCCTTCCTGGCAGATTTCGACCTGATCGTGGACGCCACCTATACCGGCATACTGAAACCCGACCCGCGCGCCTTCCATCTGCTGACCGAAGGTCTGGGCCTGCCCGCCGATGCCTGCGTCTTTGTCGACGATCAGGCCAAAAACCTGCGCGGGGCCGCTGATACCGGCATGCCCCATGTCCACTTCGATGTCACGCAGCCCGCAGGCAGCTATTCCCGCGCACTTGCGCTGCTCTGCCAAGGAGATTGACCCGATGAAAGACTCCAATTTCCTCAAGGAGAACAACGCGCGGCGGTTGTGGCATCCGATGGCGCATCCGGCAGACAGCCTGGCCAACCCGCCCGATATCATCACCGAGGCCGAAGGGGTCGAGATCATCGACATCGACGGCCATCGCAGCGTCGATGCGGTGGGGGGCCTGTGGAACGTCAACCTCGGCTATTCCTGCCAGCCGGTAAAGGACGCCATCGCGGCGCAGTTGAACCGGCTGCCCTACTATTCGATCTTCCGTGGAACGACGAATGACAACGTGATCGAACTGGCCGAGATGCTGGCCGCCTTTTTCGCCCCCGACGGGCTGAGCCGCGCCTTCTTTACCTCGGGCGGGTCGGACGGGGTCGAGGTCGCGCTG
This sequence comes from Alphaproteobacteria bacterium HGW-Alphaproteobacteria-6, assembly GCA_002841115.1. Lineage (GTDB taxonomy): Bacteria > Pseudomonadota > Alphaproteobacteria > Rhodobacterales > Rhodobacteraceae > Albidovulum. The sequence goes on from PHEC01000002.1 coordinate 103,439, forward strand.
CGCCTGGCGCGGCAGTATCACAAGATCCGGGGCGAAGGCGGGCGGGTCAAGTTCCTCAGCCTCAAGAAGGGCTATCACGGCACGCATACGCTGGGTGCCTCAGTCAACGGCAACGCCAATTTCCGCACCCAGTATGAACCGCTGATGCCGGGCTGTTTCCACATGCCCGCGCCCTATACCTATCGCAACCCCTTCAACGAGACGGACCCCGAGCGGCTGGCGCAGCTCTGCCTTGCCGCAATCGAGGATGAGATCAGGTTCCAGGATGCCTCGACCATCGCGGCCTTCATCATGGAGCCGGTCCTGGGCGCGGGCGGGGTGATCCCGCCGCATGCATGTTTCATGCCGGGGGTGCGGGCCCTGTGTTCGAAATACGGGATACTGCTGATAGCGGATGAGGTTATCACCGCCTTCGGACGCACCGGCAGCTGGTCGGGGTCGCGCCATTGGGGGGTGCAGCCGGACCTGCTGGTGTCGGCCAAGGCGATCACCAACGGCTATTTCCCCTTCGGCGTGGTCATGGTCGCCGATGCCGTGGCCGAGGTGTTCGAGAGTGACACGACCGGCAAGGGGGCCATCGGGTCGGGCTATACCTATTCCGGCCACCCGGTCGGTGCCGCCGCCGCCATCGCCTGCCTGCAGGAAACCGAACGCCAGCAGGTCCATCTCAACGCCGCCGCGCGCGGCGACCAGCTTTTCGCCGGGCTTCAGGCGCTGATGGCGCGGCACGAGGTCATCGGAGACGTCCGGGGCGGGCACGGGTTGATGTGCGCGCTGGAACTGGTGGCAGACCGTGCCAGCAAGACCCCGATCGACAAGAAGACCATCGGCAAGGTGCATCGTGCCACCTATGAGGCAGGGGTGATGATCCGGGTATCGGGCAACAACATCATCCTGTCACCGCCGCTGGTCGTCAGCGAGACGGACGTGGCGAAGATCCTGTCCGCATTGGAGGCCGGCTTCTCGTCACTCTGATCCAGAACCGGCCAGAGGGCAGAGTTCGGGCAGCTTGACCCAGATCAAGCTGTTGCGCCTGCAACCAGTCCAGCCTGCCCAAAGCAGGGGGCAGGGATGCTTCCGGGCTTCTTCCCATACCGACTTGCCGTCACCTCCGCCGCCTTCTCGCGACTGCTGGTCGATGTCTGTCAGCGGCGCTTCGGCCTTGGCCGTTTGCGTGTGGCGCGCCCTTACGTCCGGGCGCGCAGGAAGTCGGCGGCCCGTTCGGCGATCATGACAACGGGCGAGGCAGTGTTGCCCGACACGATCCGCGGCATGATCGAGGCATCCGCGACCCGTAGCCCGCGAATGCCGCGCAGGCGCAACTCGGGGTCCACCACCGAGCTGTCGTCCGCCCCCATGCGACAGGTCCCGACCGGGTGAAAGATCGTTGTGGCGATATCGCCTGCCCTTTGGGCCAGCGCCTCATCCGTGTCGAACCCGGCGCCGGGGAGCCACTCTTCGGGCCGGTAGCGGTCCAGCGCGCGGGCGGTCATGATCTGCCGCGCCTGCCGGATCGAGGTTATGGCTACACGGCGGTCCTCCCCGGTCGACAGATAGTTGAGCCGGATTTCGGGCTGCACCTCTGGCGCGGTGGTCGTGGCGTGGACATGGCCGACCGAGGTCGGCCGCAGATTGCAGACCGACACGGTGATCGCCGAGAACGGATGCAGAGGGTCGCCTAGCCGGTCGGTCGACAGGGGCTGGACGTGGTATTCCAGGTCGGGCGTTTCGCGGTCGGGGTTGGACTTGGTGAACATCCCGAACTGGCTGGGGGCCATCGACATCGGCCCGCTGCGGGTGAGCGCGTATTGCAGCGCGATGCGCGCCTTGCCGGTCAGACTGCCCACCATGTCGTTCAGCGTGCGCGTGCCACTGACCTTGAATACGGTGCGGATTTGCAAATGGTCCTGCAGGTTTTCTCCCACTGCGGGGAGGTCATGCGCAACCTTGATCCCCAGCCCGGACAGCCGGTCGGCCTGCCCGATGCCCGACAGTTCCAGCAGTTTTGGGCTGTTGATCGCCCCAGCGGCAAGGATCACCTCGGCCCCGGCGCGGGCGCTGCGCGGCTGGTTGTCGGCGAGCCACTCCACCCCGGTCGCGCGGCGGCCGTCCAGCGTGATCCGGCGCACCAGCGCGTGGGTCACCAGCCGCAGATTGCCGCGCCGCAAGGCCGGTTGCAGGAAGCCGCGCGCGGTATTCCAGCGCCGCCCGCGCGACTGGTTCACCTCGAAAAAACCCGAGCCTTCGTTCGATCCGTCGTTGAAGTCGGCGCGCGGCTGGATACCGAATTCCTTCGCCCCCTCCTGCACCGCGCGCAGGATGTCCCAGGTCAGCCGCTGCCGCTCCACCCGCCATTCGCCGCCCTTGCCATGCAGGGGAGTCTCGCCGTCGCAATGATCCTCGGATCGGCGGAAGTAAGGCAGCACGTCGCCCCAGCCCCAGCCGGTGTTCCCAAGCTGGCGCCAGTGGTCATAGTCCGCCGCCTGACCGCGCATGTAGATCATGCCGTTGACCGACGAACAGCCGCCCAGAACCTTGCCGCGCGGATAGGCCAGACTGCGGCCGTTCAGCCCCGGTTCGGGCGCGGTCTTCATCAGCCAGTCGGTGCGCGGATTGCCGATGCAGTAGAGATACCCCACCGGTATCTGCACCCAGTGATAGCGGTCCGACCCACCCGCCTCCAACAGCAGCACGCGCGTCTTGCCATCAGCGGTAAGGCGGTTCGCCAGCACGCAGCCTGCCGTGCCCGCGCCGATGATGATGTAATCATAGTCCCCTTCGTCGATCATGGCTGGCCCAAGGTGGCAAGCTCGGCCCAGAACGGTTCCATCGCGGCGGTCAGGCGCTGCCAGATAGCGAAGCGGCGATCATGCAGGGCTTTGCGGGCGGGATCGGGGGAAAGCTGCGCCCGATCCCGGGTCATGGCGGCGACGGCTGCCGGGTCGTCAGGGTAAAGACCGATGCCCACCGCCGCCGCGATCGCCCCGCCCAGAGCACCCGTCTCGTCGACCGCGCCCAGCTGGACCGGAAGACCCAGCACATCGGTCATGATCTGCGGCCAGTGCGGCGACCGCGTGCCGCCGCCCGACAGGTAGACCTGCGAGACATTGGCTCCGCTGGCCGTCAGGGTCTGGACATGGCGGCGGTGTTCGAAGGCGACGCCTTCATAGAGCGCGCGCAGGAGGTGGCCCTCGTCATGCCAGCCCGCGATCCCGTAGAACCCGCCCCGCTGGTGCGCGCCGTGGCGTCCGCCATACAGGAACGGGTGGAACATCGGGTCATCCGGGGCAATCTCCGCCTGCCCCACCAAATCGTTGACCAGCGCGAACGGGTCGAGGTGGTGGCCCGACCGCTCGACCAGAGTGCGGACATACCACTCCAGATTGGCCGCCGAGGTGGCGCTGTTGTCCATGTTGGCAAAGCGCCCAGGCCCGAAGGCCGTGACCATGAACACATCCGTGTCGCGCGCCGGGGTGTTGGCGAAGATCTGGTTGATCGACCAGCTGCCCAGCACGATCGACGCCGCGCCCTGCCCCGCCGCGCCCGACCCAAGGGCCGAGGCGACGACATCGAAATACCCGGCCACCACGGGCGTTCCCGCCCGCAGTCCGGTCGCGGCGGCGGCGGCAGGCGTGACGGGGCCGACGATATCCGTGGGCTGCAGCAGCGGCGGCAGCAGCGGCACCGCATCACTTAGGCCGTACAGCGCCATGAGACTTTCGTCATAGGCCGCCCCGGGCAGGCGGAGCAGCCCTGCGCCGGACATGTCTGAAACCTCGGATGCGCGCGTGCCTGTCAGATGGAAGGCGATGATATCCTTGGCAAAGCAGAGCGTCCCGGCCTGAGCATAGACCTTGGGCTGGTGCCCCTTGACCCACGCCAGAAGCGTCGGCGTCTGCGCGGGCCAGGGACGCTGCAGGCAGATGCCGTGCAGCTCGGCTCCGACACCCCGATCCAGATCGGCGGCGACGGCCGCGGCGCGGCTGTCCAGCGACTGGATCCCCAGCAGCGGCGCGCCCGCCTTGTCCAGAAGGTAAAGCCCGTTGCCGTGCCCGGCCAGACCGATGGCGGCAATCCGCGTCGGATCGATCCCGGCAAGGCACCCGGATATCGCCGCCCGGGCATTGGCCCACAGCTCTGCCGCCGGGCGTTCGACCATGCCCGGCGCGGGCTTCAACGTGGTTCCGTCCACCCCATGCCGGGCGATCTGGTGACCGGACAAGTCGAACAGCACCGCCTTGACGACGGTGTTGCCGATGTCAATCCCCAGAAGCAGGTCAGGCGCCACGGTTGCAGACCTCCCAGGCGGCGGCCCCGTCGGCACCCTGATGGATGATCGCCATCAGCGCCGCGACGACCGCCTTTGGGTTGGCATGTTGATAGATGTTGCGCCCGTAGACGAGACCCTTTGCCCCCTGCGCGACCAGCGCCGCCGATTTCTCCAGGACCAGACGGAGGTCCTCCTTCCCGCCGCCCCGCGCCAAGACCGGCACGCGGGCGGCCTCGACGACGCGGTGGAAATCCTCTGGGTTCGTCGTCGGGTCGGCCTTGATGATGTCGGCCCCCATTTCGGTCGCCAGCCGCACCAGCGTCACGATCTTTTCGGCGTCGCCATCGACCTGATAGCCGCCCCGCACCTCGTTCGGCAGCATCACCAAGGGCTCGATCATCAGGGGCATAGCGTAGCGGGTGCAGTCCTCGCGCACGCGGGCGATGTTCTGCACGCATTGCCGGAACAGTTCCGGCTCATCGGGCAGCATGAACAGGTTCACCACCACGCAGGCCGCGTCCATCTGCACCGCAGGCAGGACGGGGTCGGCGTTCTGCAGTTCCGCCCACATCACCCGATGGCGTGACGCATTGTAGGGGTTGCCCATGTCCAGCCGCAGCACCAGCGCGGGCTTGTCGTGTTCGGGCCGCGCTTGCAGGAGGTCTGCCTGCCCAAAGGTCATCTGGATCGCATCAGGGCGGGCACCGACCAGCATCTCGATGACGCGGGGCATGTCCTCCAGCCCCGCCAGAAAGGACGGCTCGTTGCAGACGCCATGATCGACGGCCACATCCAGGCAGCCGCCGTTGCGGAACAGCCGGTTCATCCGGACCTTGGGGGAAATCTTCATGGCTGGGCTCCTTCGGTGGGGGTCAACCGGACCCCATGATAGGTCTCAAGCTCGCCAAGGAAGCGGGCGATCTCGTCTTTTGCCTGCACTTCCGACCAGCCAAGCTCTGCCGCCATGATCCGCGCCGTCGCGGTGATCAGCGGCAGGGTCAGCAGGCCGCGAATGGCCAAAGGGCTGCGCCGTTGCAGGACATCCGAAAGGTGCAGCGCCAGTTCCTTGCGGGTGGCCCAACTCACCTCGGCCTCGGTCATTTCGGACCCCGGCAGCGGACAGTCCTCCCGATCCGCGCAGAAGTCGGCGACGTCCGCTGCGCGGGCACCATACATATCCTCCAGATGCGCGGCGCGGGCGGGCGACAGCGCATGACTTTGTGCCAAGCCAGCAGCCAGCCCCTCAGTAAACCCTGCCCCGCCGCCGATGGGCAGGTCGCGGGTGCTGGCCTTGCGAGGCAGGCCCAGGTCGGAGAGGACCATGTCCACCGTCGCTTCGGCAAAGGCGCGGTAGGTGGTCCACTTGCCCCCGACCATTCCGATTTGCGGCACCGCGCCCGCGAGCCGCCGCACCGCATGGCCGCGCGGGATGCGCCCGGTGAAATCGGCGGCACTGACCGGCAGCGGTCGGATGCCGGCGTAGCTGTAGACGATCTGGTCAGGTTGAACCGGGATACGAGGAAACAGCCCCTGCACCGCGCCCAGGATGTAGTCCCGCTCCGCCTCAGTGCAGGACGTCCGGCCCACCGTATCCACGCGCAGGTCGGTTGATCCGGCGAGCACCCGACCCAGATAGGGAAAAACGATGCAGACCCGCCCGTCGCCGTGTTCGAAATAGATCATATGGCCGTTCAGCGCCTTTGCCAGCGCCGGGTTTTCCAGGATCAGATGCGAGCCCTTGGTGCCTGAAACCAGTCGCTCGCTCTGCGTCGCGCCAAGGCTGGCGGCGCTCTCGTCGATCCAGGCCCCGGTGGCGTTGACGATCATCCGGGCGCTGACGGGCAGGCTTTGCCCGGTCTCGCCATCGGTCAGCACCAGCCCCTGCGGCCCGTGAACGAGGTGCGCATAGTTCAGCGCCAGTGCCGTCGGGTTTCGGGCCAGTGCATCGCCAATCAGCTCGACCCCCAACCGCTCGGGGTGCGAGATCCAGGCGTCGTGATAGGTGGCCGAAAACCGCAGGCCGGGGCGCAGCTGCGGGAAGGCGGCCTTGGTCGCCGAGCGTCCCCGGAAGCGGTGGCGCGGCAACATCCGACCGCGCCCGGTGATCGCGTCGTAAAGCATCAGCCCCAGCTTGATCGGCAGCGCCCCGCGCGGACGGGGGCGGCCGGTGAAACCAAGAAAGCTCCAGACCGCATTGGCCAGACCCGAGGCAAAGCGGTCTATCGGGATGGTCGTCGGCAGGGGGCGCACCAGATGCGGGGCGTTGCGGAGCAGGCGGTCGCGTTCCACCAGGCTTTCGCGGACCAGGCTGAACTCGCCGTTCTCCAGATAGCGCAAGCCGCCGTGGATCATGCGGGAGGGGGCCGCCGAACAGCCCGAGCAGAAGTCGTTCCGTTCCACCAGCAGGACCCGCAACCCCTGATGCGCCAGATCGTGGAACACGCCGATGCCGTTGATCCCGCCGCCCACGACGATCACGTCGAACGCCGCATTCGCGGCGATCGGGGCGATCCTGTCTGGGCGGGCTTCAGGCATGACGGGGTCCTTCGCGGAGGGTCACTCCGACGGTGCAGGTCGTGGAATGTGAGGCCGACTAGGCGGCTGGGGTCAGATGGCGGTTGACGGCTTCGGTGATGGTGGCGATTTCGGGTTGGCTCAGGGACAGGCGTCCGGCGGCGGCGTTTTCACGCGCCTGTTCGGGGTTGCGGGCGCCGCACAGGGCATGGGTCAGGCCGGGCTGGGCGAGCGTCCAGGCGATGACCACCTGCGCTGGCGTGGCAGAGTGGTCTTCGGCAATCGGGCGGACGATCTGCATCAGCCGGTCTATCCGCGCACGGCCTTCGGGCGAAAAGTGCGGATTGTCACGGCGTTGGTCGTCGCCGGCAAAGACACGGTCGGCGGTGATCCGGCCCGACAAAAGCCCTAGCGCCAGCACTGAATACCCCATCACCGCGATTTTGGCATCGCGGCAGGCGGGCAAATGCGTCGCCTCGATCCGGCGGGAGAGCATCGAGTATTCTTCCTGCACGGCGGCAATCCCGCCCGCGGCGCGATAGGCGGCAAGATCGCCCTCGCTGGTATTCGAGGCACCGAAGGCCAGGATCTTCCCCTCGGCCTGCAAGTCTTTCAGCGCCGCCACCGTCTCGGGGATCGGGGTGGTCAGGTCCTGCCAATGGGTGACGTACAGGTCGATCCGATCGGTGTTCAGACGACGCAGGCTTTCTTCCACCTCATGCCGGATCGCCGCCGGAGCAAGATCGCGGTGCACCGGCAAGCCGCCCTGCTCGAAGAAATAGGGACCGCGCTGCGCATGCCAGACAAGGCCGCATTTGGTTACCAGCACCACCTGATCGCGACGACCCGTGATCGCCCGGCCCACCACTTCCTCGGCATGTCCCAGCCCATAGGCAGGCGCGGTGTCGATCAGTGTGATCCCGGCATCCAGACCGGCGCGGATGGCATCCTCGGCCGCCGCATCATCGGTGCCGCCCCACATCCAGCCGCCAATCGCCCAGGTCCCCAGCCCCACGGCAGAGGCGGCAAGCCCCGGTGCCAGATCGCGCATCAGCATGTCGGTCATTCCGCCTCTCCTCCCAGTTCCAGCATCCGGCCCGCCGTGTCCTCGTCTGTCACCAGGGTCGAGACATAGCCCCCCCGCAGGACCGAGCGGACCGGCCCGACCTTGTCCACCCCCGCTGCCACGGCGACGACCCGGTCGCAGGCGCGAATCTCATCGGGGCGCAGGGCCACCAGCCGCTGGTTCAGCGCGAAGTTCGCGACTTGCCCCCGGTCATGCACCAGATGGCCAAGGAATTCCGCCATCACCCCCATGCCGGGCAGCATCGCCCGATCCGGGGCCGACAACGGGTGCAGGTCGAAATAGGACGATCCCGGCGTGGTGATCGACCCGATCCCCACCAGACAGGCCGTCGCACGGCGGGCCAGGTCCATGACCTCTTTCACCGCGCCTAGGTTGATCAGCATCTCGCGCTGCTCGGCCCGTTCGGCGAATAGGGGCGCGTGCAGCTGCAACGACCGCCCGCCCAGCCGTTCCGCCATGCGCGAGGCCAGGTTGTTGACGTCGGTGTGAAACTTGCCCTGCACGCCGCCGGTCAAGGGCACGACCTGCACGTCGATTGGGCGTTCGACCGACAGCGCATCCACCACCGCCGCAACAGCCTTGCCGCCGGAAATGCCCAGAATGTCGCCGTCGCGCAGCGTTTCCACCAGATGCGCCGCTGCCGCCTGCCCGACCTGTGCCAGCCTTGTGCCGTCATTGTCCGACACGGTGGGCGACACGATTGCCCCTTGCACCAACCCGGTTTCGACCAGTTGGTGTTCCAGCTCCATCAGGCGCTGGAAGGGCGTTTCGATGCTGATCTTCACCATCCCGGACCGCCGCGCCTGAGCAATGATCCGGTTCACCTTGGAGGTGGACAGATTCATCTCCTCGGCAATCTCGGCCTGTTTGCGGCCTTCGATGAAATGCCGCACCAGCACGGCATGCACCTGCCGCATCGAGGTGAAATCGTCGTTCAACTCGTTCATGCCCTGCCTCCCGCCGCCTGACGCTTCACGAGGTAGTGGTCAAAGGTCACGGCGGCCAGCAGGATCGAGCCGCGGATGATGTCCTGCCAGTAGACCGACACGTTCAGAAGCGCGAGCGAGGACGACACCAGCGACAGAAGCACCGCGCCCAGGATTGCGCCCAGGATGCTGCCCTTTCCGCCCGAGAGGCTGGCCCCGCCGATGACGGCTGCGGCGATGACGTTCAGCTCCATCCCGACGCCGAAGGTGGGCTGGGCCGATCCGAAGCGGGCCATGTAGATCACCCCCGCAACACCGCAGAGGGTGGAGCACAGGACCGTGGTCAGGAAGATCACCCGCTTGGTGCGGATGCCGGAATAGGCGGCGGCCTTTTCATTGCTGCCGGTGTAGTAGACCAGCCGGAAGGCCGTGGTGCGGCGCAGAAGGAAGTCGAAAACGGCGACGACGATGACGAAGATCACGATGGCGACCGGGATCACCCCGATCGACCCGATGCCGATCCACTTGAACCCCTCGGGCAGGTTGTAAAGCCCCAAAGGCCGCCCCCCGGTGCCCAGCAGGCACAGGCCGCGTGCGATGACCATTGCTGCCAGCGTCACGATGAAGTGGTGCAGTCCCACCACTGTGACAAAGAACCCGATCACCGCCCCGATCCCGGCACAGACCCCGATGGCGACCAGCGCCGCAATCCAGGGGTTCACCCCGTTCAGGAACAACAGGCCCGCCACGACCATCGACAGCGCCGTGACCGACCCGACCGACAGGTCGATCCCGCCCGAGATCAGCAGGATCGTCATTCCCACCACCACAATCGCCTCGACCGAAAACGCCATCGCCATGGCGCGCATGTTGGGCCAAGTCATGAAATGCTCTGACGCGCCCGACATGATCAGGAACAGGACCAGAATGATCAGCACCAGCCCGGTTTCCCGTGCCCCGAACAGGCGGGAGAGGAAGCTGCGCTCGGGGGTCGTTGCGGTCATTGGATGGTCTCGCTTGCGGCCAGCGCACCGGGCGCGGCAAGAGTCATGATGTTGCGTTCGGTGATCGCGGGGCCGGTCAACTCGCCGGTGATCCGGCCTTCGCTGACCACAAGCACCCGATCGCAAAGGCCGATCAACTCTGGCAATTCGGAGGAGATGACAAGGATTCCGACACCAGCCTCGGCCAAGCCCCGCAGGATGCCGTGAATCTCGGCCTTTGCGCCCACATCTACCCCGCGCGTGGGCTCGTCCAGCAGGATCACCTTCGGCTCGACCGCCAGAAGTTTGGCGAGCGCCACTTTCTGCTGGTTCCCGCCCGACAGGCTGGCCACCCGATGCGCGGGGCTGGCCGCCTTCAATTGCAGCGACTGGCCGATGCGGCGGGCCTGCGCCGTCTCACGCGCGGCGTTGATTACCCCGAACCGCCCCGCCACCCGACGCAGGTCCAGCGCGGCAATATTGGCGGCGATGGGCAGGTCCAGGAAGACGCCGTCGCCCTTGCGATCTTCCGACAGGTACACGATCCCGCGCTGGATGCAGTCGGCATAGTCGCGGAGCTGGACCTCGACCCCATGCAGCCAGACGCGGCCCGTGGCTTTACCCTCTAGCCGCGTCAACCCGCGGGCGATCTCGCTGCGACCTGCGCCGATCAAGCCGCCAAGGCCCAGGATTTCGCCCCGCTTCAGGGAGAAGGATACGTTGCGGAAGCGCAGGTCGCTCAACCCCTCTACCCGCAGGATTTCGTCGCCCGGCGGCTCCGCCAGCTTTGGCGGAAAAAGCGCGTCCCGTTGCCGCCCGACCATCGCATTCACAACGTCCGAAGGCGTCACATCGGTCACCCGGTCTGTGCGGATGTGCTGGCCGTCGCGCATCACCGTTACCCGGTCGCAGGTCCCAAGAATCTCGGCCATCCGGTGGCTGATGTAGATGATCCCGATCCCCCGCGCCGCGAGGCCGCGCATGATGCCGAAAAGCTTCTGCGCTTCATGCTCGGTCAACGCCGCCGTGGGTTCGTCCAGGATCAGGATGCGGCAGTCAAGCGTCAGCGCCTTGGCAATCTCGACCAGTTGCTGCTGCGAGATCGACAACTGCCCTGCGGGCAAGCGCGGGTCGATATCGGCCAAAGGTGCCAGCACCTTTGCGGCCCGGTCGATCAGGTCGCCGCCGCCCATCAACAGGCGACGGGACGTGGCGGTCCGTGACATGAAGATGTTCTCGGCCACCGAGATGTCGGCGCAGAGCGCGATCTCCTGGTGGACAAACCCGATCCCCAGGGCTTGCGCCGCCGCCGGGCTGTCGATCCGTACCGGCTGACCATCAATCCGGATTTCGCCGCCGTCCGGCTGCAGGATGCCGTCTATGATGTTCATCAGCGTCGATTTGCCCGCGCCATTCTCGCCTGCCAGCGCGTGAATCTCGCCCGCCCGTAACTCGAACTGTGCCGAGCGCAGCGCGCGGATCGCCCCGAAGGACTTCGTCACGTCTGTCAGTTGAAGGAGAGGCGGGGGGAGTTGCGGCGGGGCAATCGGGTCAGCCGCGGCCGTCCATGTAGGCTTCCAGCACGAAGCTTTCGGCATTGTCCTTGGTAATCACGGCGAAACCGTTGTCAACAAAGGGAATTTGCATCGGGTTGAAGCCCGATACCTTGTAGTCGTTGAACGGGTCGATCAGCCCCGGCTGCGCGCCAAGGAAGGTGTTCATGAAACCGACAAAGCCCTGGATGCCCTGGTTCGGGTTCAGCGCCATGTGGATGTTGCCGGCCTTGATCTCTTCCAGCGTGGTCGGCGTGATGTCGGCGTGGATGATCATCAGCTTCTTGCCCGCCGCCTTCATCGCCGCAACCGCGCCTTCCGCCGACCCGGCCTCGGGGATCCAGATCGCAGCCAGGTTCGGGTTCGCCTGCAGCATGGCCGAGACCGCCGTAAAGGCCGCGTTGGTGTCCTGGTTGGTCGCCTGCCGCCCGACCAGTTTCATGTTCGGATAGTTCTTCTCCATATAGGCGATCAGCGCCGTCACCCGCAGGTCATGGTTCGACTGGCCGGGGTTTTCCAGCACGGCATATTCGGCACTGTCGCCCACGGTCTTGACGATCTCTTCCGCCGCAAACGCCGCCTCGGCCAGGTTGTCCGAGGTGATATAGGCGGTGCGCTTCGATTTGGGCGAATCCGCCGCGAAGGTGGTGACCGAGATGCCCGAGTCGATGGCCCGGTTGATCGGGTCGATGAACGGGTCAGCCTGCATCGGGTGCAACAGGATGCCCTTGGGGTTCTTCACCAGATCCTGCTCGAACGAGGCGATCTGCTTGGTGATGTCATAGTCCGGCGTGCCGGAAAACACTGCCTCGCAGCCCAAGGCCGCGGCGGCCTGCTTGAAGCCTTCGAAGACCGGTACCCAGTAGGGATGGCCCATCACCATCACGTTCATCACATAGGTCTCGCCCGGCTCACAGCGCAGGCCGTCTTGGGCCAAGGCTGCGGGTGCGGCCCCCAGAAGCGCGATGGCCGACGCCCCGCTCAGGACCAGTGACTTGAAGTAGCTCATGTGTTCCTCCTCCCAAGACGACGGCGCTTGGCGCCATTTTTGCAAGAAATTGCACAGGTCGAAAGACCTTGCGTCATGAGGGCTAGGGGAGATGCTAGCTCATCGTCAACGATGGACTGAATTTATTCCTTAAACTGAAATTTCTTGCAAGATCGTGCAGCGCTCAGGAGATTACCTGGACGTCCCGGACACTGGGGTCGATCTGCCGCAGCGCGGCAAGCACCCGGTCCTTAAGGTTGGTGCCCACATAGGTGGCATGAAGCCGCGTAGGTGCGGTCATCCACCGACCACAGGCGCGCAATCTCACTCTGCCCCATGGTCAGTTCATCACGCTGCCAGTTGTATCGCGTGGTGATCAGGGCCACGACCCGCAGGCCACGCTGTCCCACTCCATGGGCCTCAACGATGTGGCCGAAGACTACACCGTCTGGGGTGTCATGGCCCGCGACCTTATCCGCGAGACGGACCGTATGACTGTGACTTCACCACCATCGACCGCAGGCGGTTGGAGCAGGCCGTGCGTCTGATGCTCGATCAGCTGGACGGGTAGGGCAGGGACCTTCCCCGCGGGGATGCGACAGCGACCGCGCGAGGCGGTTGTCGCGTTTGTTTCCCGATTTCAATTGAAGCGGTTAGCTGAAACCTGAGCGGTCAGGCTGGAGCTTGGCATTTCAGCAACGGCCCGTCGGAAGGGCAGGGGGCTTACAGTCCTGCGGCCCTGGTAAGGTTCACGCGGAACCTGTCGCGACGTCGCTGGTAGCGGCGGGTCATCTCGGCCGAAGCATGTCCGAGTTGCTTTTGAACGTAACGTTCATCCACCTCGGCGCTGCTGGCGAGGCCAGCGCGCAGGGAATGGCCGGAGAAAAGCCGCAACCGGTCGGCTTCGGGAAGCTCCGGCCGCAAGCCCGCATTCTCGACGGTTTGCTTGATGAGGCGCGCGACATGCTTGTCTGACAGGCGTTCGGAGGTAGCCTTCAGCCCGTTGCGGGAGACCGCGACGAAAAGCGGGCCGAAGTCGATCCTGGCGTAGTGCAGCCATTGGGTCAGGGCATTGACCGGGCAGGTCTGATCGGATGAACCACGGGCTATCTCCACCTCACGACAACCGGTCTTGCCGCGCAGAGTGAGAAGGACGCCATCGTCCATAATCTCGGCCCAGCCACCCGAGTCCGGCGTGTCATCCTCGCCATGATCGAGGCTGACGATTTCGGAGCGGCGAAGGCCGCCGGCAAAGCCGATCAGCAGGATCGCTCTGTCACGCAAGCCCCGCAGGTCGTGGGTCAGGGTGGCCAGCATGTCGCGCAGATCTTCGGGCAGGATCGCCTCTTTCTGTGTGGGCGGACGGGCATGTTTGCGTCGGATCCCGGCAATCCAGAACGTCGCGGGTCCGGAAGGCCATCGCCGCCGCCTGCCGGGCCTCGCTCTTCACGGCGACGAACCGCATTGTCGGACGTGATGCAGCCTCGGCGATCGCCCCCGCATCCACCCCATCGCTTGCCGACCTGCGTGCGAGGAGGCCGCCTGAAAGACCGACCGATCGGTCAGTGACATCTTTCCCCGGTTGCGCTAAGGGGGGGCGGACAGCCCCCGGCCCGGGGCGGGTAGCAGGAAGAGATCGTCATGGCCCGGACGCGCGCGCTCGACTTCGAGGAGAAGCAACGCGGAATCCTCGACAAGGCGGCGCAGGTCTTCGCCGAGCAGGGCATGGAAAAGGCGTCGATGTCGCAGATCGCCGCCTTTGCCAATGTCTCCAAGGCGCTGCTCTATCACTACTATCCGGCAAAGAACGCGCTGATCTTTGCGATCATTCACACGCATCTTCAGGAACTGGATGCGGCGCTTGAGGCGGCGGACGATCCGGCGCTGGCGCCCGAGCAGCGGTTGCGGCGGCTGGTCGGCGCGGTTCTCGAGAACTACCGGGGCGCGGACAACCAGCACAAGGTCCAGCTCAATGCAAAGACGGCCCTGTCGAGCGAGCAGAACACCGAGATAACCGCGATCGAGCGCCGGATCGTGCGGCGTTTCTCGGCGCTGCTGCGGATGATCAATCCGGATCTGCAAAGCCCGGGCAGGCCGCTCCTGATGCCGGTCACCATGTCGCTTTTCGGCATGCTGAACTGGGTCTACATGTGGTTCAGGGATGGCGGGCAGGTTCGCCGCGAGGATTATGCCGACCTGGCCACCACCCTGATCCTCGAAGGGATCATGGCGGTCCGCTAGGCCGGCCGCGCCTTCGGGGTCGCTCGGCTTGCTGGCGGCCAGACCTTAGCCACCATGGTCAGCACGTCATACTGCGCCACCACCGCGCCCTTCTGGTTGGTGACGCGGCAGTCCCAGCGGACCTCGCCGTGGTCGGCGTTGGCGCGCGGGGTGATCTGCTTGCAGGTCAGGCGCACCTGAAGCGTGTCGCCGAAGTAGACCGGCGTCAGGAAGCGCAGGCTGTCGACGCCGTAATTGGCCAGGACCGGGCCGGGATCGGGGTCGACGAACAGGCCGGCCGCGAAAGAGGCGATCAGGTAGCCATGCGCCACCCGGCCGTCGAAGAACGGATTGGCCCGGGCCGCGGCCTCGTCCATATGGGCATAGAAGGTGTCGCCGGTGAAATGGGCGAAGTGTTCCACATCCTCCCGGCTGACTTCTCGCGCCGCGGTGACAAGCTGGTCGCCGATCCGCAACTCGCCAAGCGACTTGCGGAACGGATGGATATCCTGGCGTGCTTCGGCGCCTTCGATCCAGCACCCGGTCAGCGCCGAGACCAGCCGCGGGCTGCCTTGCACCGCGGTGCGCTGCATGTAGTGCTTCACCCCGCGCATCCCGCCCATCTCCTCGCCGCCGCCGGCGCGGCCAGGGCCGCCGTGGACCAGGGGCGCCAGCGGCGAGCCGTGGCCGGTCGAGGATCTGGCGGTCTCGCGGTTGCCGATCAGCACCCGGCCGTGAAAGGGCGCCAGGCCCGGCACCAGATCGGCCGCCACCGCCGGATCGTCGGTGAAGAGTGACGAGACGAGCGAGCCCTTGCCCATCCGCGCCAGCGCCACCGCCTCGGCCGGATCGTCATAGGGCATCACGGTTGCGACCGGGCCGAAGGCCTCGACCTCATGGACCGACCGGGCGGTCAGCGGCCGGTCGCAATACAACAGGACCGGGTTCAGGAAGGCGCCCGCATGAGCATCGCCCGAGGCCAGATGCACCGCGTCGGGGTCACCCGCCACGATCTCGGCCTCGGCCCGAAGTGCCTGGATGCGCTGGCGCACCTCGTCGCGCTGAGCAAGGCTGGCCAGCGGACCCATGCGCGCGGCCTCGTCGCCGGGCAGGCCGGGCAGCGTCCTGCCCAGCCGGTCGCCGATCGCCGATACCGCCGCCTGAACAAGTCCGCGCGGCACCAGCACCCGGCGGATCGCCGTGCATTTCTGCCCGGCCTTCACCGTCATCTCGCGCGCGACTTCCTTCACGAAGAGATCGAATTCCGGCGTGCCCGGCCCGGCATCGGGGCCAAGGATCGAGGCATTCAGGCTGTCTGCCTCCATGGTGAAGCGGACCGCGTTGTCCACCACCGCCGGATGGGATTTCAACGTGCGCCCGGTCGCGGCCGAGCCGGTGAAGGTCACCGCATCCTGACCGGTCAGATGGTCGAGAAGATCGCCGACCGACCCGCAGATCAGTTGCAGCGCGCCGTCCGGCAGGATGCCGGTCTCGGCGATCCGGCGCACCACCAGTTCGGTCAGGTAGGCGGTCTGGCTGGCGGGCTTGACGATGCAGGGCATTCCGGCCAGGAGCGTCGGCGCGATCTTTTCCAGCATCCCCCAGACCGGGAAATTGAAGGCGTTGATATGCACCGCCACACCCTGAAGCGGCGTCAGGATGTGCTGGGCGACGAAACTGCCATCCTTCGACAGGACCTCGACCTCGCCATCGGTCAGCACGGGCGCATTCGGCAGTTCCCGCCGCGCCCGGGACGCGAAGGCCAGCATCGTGCCGATGCCGCCCTCGATGTCGACCCAGCCATCCTGGCGGGTGGCCCCGGTATGCAGGCTCTCGGCGTAGAAATCCTCTTTCAGTTCCATCAGCCGCAGGCCGAGCGCCTTCAGCATCAAGGCCCGGTCATGGAACGACATGCCCCGCAGCCTTGGGCCCGCCACCCGGCGGCCGTAGTCGAGCGTCGCGGCGAAGTCGACGCCAGAGGAATCGATCAGCGCCACCGCCTGTCCGGTAGCGGCGTCAACCAGCGGCTGGCCGTCCTTCCGGCCCTTGATACAGGTTCCGCAGACATGGCTTTCAAGACGGCGCGGAGAGGCGGCCAGTGCGGTCATGGCGGGTATCCTTTGCAAGGGCGGGCGGCATCCTGCCGCCCCGGTCGTCATTTCAGGCCGAGCGGGCCCAGCGTTTCGGCAAGAGCAGCCTGCCAGCGGCCCAGCAGGGATTCGTTTGGCGTGTGACGCAGGCCGAACCGGGCCAGGGTGTCGTAGCGGGCCGACCCCGCCACCCCGAAGGTCGCCGCGACGCGGGGCTGCCAATAGGTCAGTGCCGCCTGCGCCTCGGCCCGTCCGGCATCGGTCGCGACGATCCGCTGCAACCCCTCAAGGCCAAGTTCGGCGTGGCGTGCCTCGCGCGGGGCGATGGCGCGGAAGACCTCGGCCAGGGGCGCGTAGGAGACGCGCGACAACTCAGCGAGCTGCACCCCGGTCGCCAGACCCATCGCCACGTTCATCACCACCGCGTCGGTCCAGCCCTGAAGCGGATAGTGAAAGACCGACAGGCGCATGTCGCCGGCGCCCCGCGCGGTGCCAAGATCGGCGTCCCGGGCCACCCGCGCCGCCCAGTCATGCTGGGACTGATAGCGCCCGGTATCGGTTCCGAAGCTGCCCATCACCTCAAGCACCCGTTCCGCGTGGTCGGCCTTTTCCAGGGTGATGCGGCTGGCGGCGATGCGTTCCTTGATGCCGGGGGCAAGGTTGATGCTGGCCGCGAAACCGGCCGATCCGGCCAGTTCGCTGTCGACGAAGGTGCTCATCATCCGCATCAGTTCGCCGCGATAGCGCGCCGGGGCATTGTCGGGTGCGGTC
The DNA here is from genome assembly GCA_002841115.1 of Alphaproteobacteria bacterium HGW-Alphaproteobacteria-6. Taxonomy (GTDB): domain Bacteria; phylum Pseudomonadota; class Alphaproteobacteria; order Rhodobacterales; family Rhodobacteraceae; genus Albidovulum. The sequence continues at coordinate 120,841 of PHEC01000002.1, forward strand.
AGGACACCGCCCTGCGCCAGATAGTCCTCGATCGCCATGGTATCGGTCATCTCGGGGCCCTCATTCGTCAAAGGTTACGACAAGGCGGTCGGTCAGCGGCGTGGACTGGCAGGCCAGCGCATAGCCGGCGCGGACCTCGTAGTCTTCCAGCGCGTGGTTCACCGCCATCTCGACCTCGCCCTCGAGAACCTTGCAGCGGCAGGTCGAGCAGACGCCGGCCTTGCAGGAATAGGGCGCATCGAGGTCCGCGGCGATGACGGCATCGAGGATCGACTGGCCCTCGCGCGGCATCGCGAAGGATCGCGTGACACCGTCCAGCGTCACCGTCGCCTGTGTCCCGGCGCCGGGCGCCACCGCCTGCCTTGACACCGCCTTTTGCCGCGCGCGGCCGGGCTGGCCGCTGGCGAACAGCTCGAACTTGATCCGGGTCTCGGGCAGGCCGTGGTCGCGCAAGCTGGCGGCGATCGCCAGCATCATCGGCTCGGGTCCGCAGATGAAGGCGGCGTCGATCGACGATGCGTCAAGCCAGTGCTGAAACAGCGCGGTCATCTTTTCGGCGTCGATGCGCCCGGTGAACAGGTCGATCTCCTGGCCTTCCTGTTCCAGCACATGGATGACCGAGAAGCGGCCCATGCAACGGTTCTTCAGATCCTCCAGATCTTCGCGGAACATGATGCTGCTGATCTGGCGATTGGCGTAGACCAGCGTGAAGCGCGATCCCGGCTCGCGCGAAAGGATGGTCTTGATGATCGACAGGAGCGGGGTGATGCCCGACCCGCCGGCAAAGCCCAGATAGTGCTTTTCCGCCTCCGGCTCGATCGGGGTGAAGAACTTGCCCATCGGCGGCATCGCCTCGAGGATCATGCCGGGTGCCAGGGCCTCGTTGGCCCAGGTCGAGAAGGCGCCGCCATCGACGCGCTTGATGCCGACCCGCAGCACGCCCTCATCGGTGCCGGCGCAGATCGAATAGCTGCGGCGCAGTTCCTCGCCGTCGAAGTCGCGGCGAAAGGTCAGATACTGCCCCTGGGTGAAGTCGAAGAGGGCGCGATCCTGATCGCGGGGAACCAGGGTCAGGACCACCGCGTCGCGTGTCTCGCGGCGCAGTTCGGTGACCGTCAGCGGATGGAAACGGGACATGACAGGCTTCTCCCAGAAGGGTCCGGATGCATGGTCAGATGCACTTGAAATAGTCGAAGGGTTCCAGGCAGTCGGTGCAGCGATAGCTGGCCTTGCAGGGTGTCGAGCCGAACTGGCTGAGCCGCTCGGTCGCGGTCGAGCCGCAGCGCGGGCAGGCAATCACCAGGTTCGAGGTGCCGGCCAGCCGCGCGATGCGGCCGGCAAGGCGTCCGTCGGCGGCGGTTCCGTCCACCGGCGGGGCGATGCCGTAGGCGCGAAGGCTTTCGCGGCCCTGCGCACTGATCCAGTCGGTGGTCCAGGGTGGCGAAAGCTGGCGCTCCAGCCGCAGCCTGTCGATGCCGCGGTCGCGCAGCGCCTTTTCGATATCGAGGGTGATCAGGCTGGTTGCCGGACAGCCCGAGTAGGTCGGCGTGACGGTGACGACCAGCGTGTCGCCCTGCCATTCCACGCCGCGGATGATCCCGAGGTCGGTCAGGCTGATCACCGGGATTTCCGGGTCCGGCACCTGCGACAGCCAGCGCCAGATCTCGGCGATGTCGGGATGAGCGGCTCCGGACATGGCGGCCTACCAGACCGCACCGGGATAGGCCCGTTGCAGGAACTGCATGTCGGCGAGGATATAGCCCAGGGCCTCGCTGTGCCGTCCGGTCTTGCCGCCCTTGTGCTGATAGCCGGTCTGCGGAACCGCCAGGGTGGCTTGCGCCATCGTCTCGGCCACCGTGCGGTCCCAGCCCGCCTTCAGGTCCTGCGGCAGGGGCGCGATGCCGGCCGCGGCCATGGCGCGGTCCACCCCGTCGTCCAGAAGCATCTCGCCGGTATAGGGCCAGAGGCTGTCCAGCGCCTTTTGCATCCGCGCCCGGCTTTCGCCGGTGCCGTCGCCCAGCCGGATCACCAGATCGGCCGACCGTTCGAGGTGATAGGCAACCTCCTTTACCGCCTTGGCGGCGATCTCTGCCACCCGCGGATCGGTTGACCCGGTCAGCGCATCCAGCATCGCCATGTGCCAGGCGTCGAACAGAAACTGGCGCATCAGCGTATTGCCGAAATCGCCGTTCGGACGCTCGACCAGCAGGAGGTTGCGGAACTGCGCGGCGTCGCGCAGATAGGCAAGGCTGTCGGCACTTCGCCCCTTGCCCTCGACCTCGCCGGCAAGGCCCAACCAGAACTGCGTCTGCCCGATCAGGTCGAGTGCGGTATTGGCAAGCGCGATGTCTTCTTCCAGCACCGGCGAGTGGCCACACCATTCCGACACCCGATGCCCGAGGATCAGGCAGTTGTCGCCCATCCGGCACAGCCATTCGACAAGGGCGGCCGGGTCGGCCGCGGGGGTTGCCTGCGCCATCACATGTGCCCCACGTCGTCGGGAATGTCGAAGAAGGTCGGGTGGCGGTAGACCTTGGCGTTCGACGGCTCGAACAGCGGGCCCTTGTCGGACGGGGCCGAGGCGGCGATGTCGTTCGACTTCACCACCCAGATCGACACGCCCTCGTTGCGACGGGTATAGACATCGCGGGCGTTGCAGATCGCCATCCCGGCATCGGGCGCGTGCAGGCTGCCGACATGGCGGTGGCTCAGGCCGTGCTGGCCGCGGATGAAGACTTCCCAGAGGGGCCATTCGCTTGACATGAGGTTTTCCTCCCGGATCGGGCTTGGGTTGCGGTGGCAAGGCTTGGCACGGCGCGGCTTGGCGCCGCTCATCCGGCGGCGGGCGTGGCGGCGTGGCGGCGGGCCACATGCTTTTCCGCATGGGCCATCAACCCGTCGCGGAACCAGGCGCCCTCTTCCCAGGCGGTGACGCGGGCCGCCATCCGCTCGACGTTGCAGGGGCCGTTGCCGTTGATCACGTCGTGAAACTCGGACCAGTCGGGTTCCGAGAAATCATGGCCGCCCTTCGCCGCGTTCCATTTCAGCTCCGGGTCGGGGATCGTCAGGCCAAGGTATTCGGCCTGCGGCACGGTCTGGTCGACGAACTTCTGGCGCAGCTCGTCATTGGTGTTGATCTTGATCTTCCAGGCCATCGACTGGGCGGAATGGACCGAGTCCTTGTCCGACGGGCCGAACATCATCAGCGACGGATACCAGAACCGGTTCAGCGCATCCTGCGCCATCTCCTTCTGCTCCGGCGTGCCCTTCAGGCACATCTTCAGCAAGATGTCGTAGCCTTGGCGCTGGTGAAAGGATTCCTCCTTGCAGATGCGGACCATGGCGCGGGCATAGGGGCCGAACGAGGTCTTCTGCAACTGCACCTGGTTCATGATCGCGGCGCCATCGACCAGCCAGCCGACGGTGCCGATATCGGCCCAGTTCAGCGTCGGGTAGTTGAAGATCGAGGAATATTTCATCCGCCCCGAAAGAAGTTGCGCTGTCAACGCGTCACGGCTGATGCCCAGCGTCTCGGCGGCGGCGTAAAGGTAAAGCCCGTGGCCGGCCTCGTCCTGCACCTTGGCCAGCAGGATCGCCTTGCGCTCAAGCGTTGGCGCGCGGGTGATCCAGTTCGCTTCGGGAAGCTGGCCGACGATCTCGGAATGCGCATGCTGGCCGATCTGGCGGATCAGGGTCTTGCGATAGCCTTCCGGCATCCACTCCTTGGGCTCGATCTTCTCGCCCCGGTCGATGCGGTCCTGAAAGGCGAGGTCTTCGGGCGTCATCTCCTCGCGGGGTTTCATCCCGTCGGATTTCACGAGTTGCGCATACATGACAGGTTCCCTCCCTCAGACACGTTCGATGATGATAGCGATTCCCTGCCCGACACCGATACACATTGCGCAGAGCGCAAATCGCCCGCCGCTGCGGTGCAGCTGATAGATTGCCGTGGTGACCAGTCGCGCCCCCGACATCCCCAGCGGATGGCCGATGGCGATCGCCCCGCCATTGGGGTTCACATGCGCGGCATCGTCGGGCAGCCCGAGGTCGCGCAGCGTCGCCAGGGCCTGCGCGGCGAAGGCCTCATTGAGTTCGATCAGGTCGATCTGGCCGATGGTCATGCCGGCCCGCTCCAGCACCTTTCGGGCCGCCGGGGCCGGGCCGATGCCCATGATCCGCGGCTCGACCCCCGCCGCCGCCATGGCGATGATGCGGGCCCTGGGGGTCAGGCCCTGCGCGCGGGCCGCCGGACCCGACAGGATCGCCAGCGCCGCCGCCCCGTCGTTCACGCCCGAGGCATTGCCGGCGGTGACCGTCAGGTCGGGGCCGTTCACCCCCTTCAGCTTCGCCAGCATCTCGACCGTGGTGCCCGGGCGGGGGTGTTCGTCGGTATCGAGCACGACCGGCGGGGCACCCTTCTTCTGCGGGATCGTCACCGGCGCGATCTCTTCGGCGAAAAGGCCCGCCTCCTGCGCGGCGGCCCAGCGTTCCTGCGAGCGTGCGGCGAAGGCATCCTGATCGGCGCGCGAGACCCCGAATTCGGCAGCCACGTTGTCTGCCGTTTCGGGCATCGAATCGATACCGAACCGCGCCTTCATCGCCGGGTTGACGAAGCGCCAGCCGATCGTCGTGTCATGAACCGCGTTCGCGCGTGAAAAGGCGGTCTCGGCCTTGGGCATCACGAAGGGCGCTCGGCTCATGCTTTCCACCCCGCCGGCGATCACGAAGTCGCAATCGCCCGCCTTGATCGACCGCGCGGCAAGCCCGACCGCATCCATCCCCGAGCCGCAGAGCCGGTTGACCGTGGTGCCGGGCACCGCGACGGGCATCCCCGCCAGCAGCACCGCCATGCGCCCGACGTTGCGGTTGTCCTCGCCCGCCTGGTTCGCGCAGCCATAGATCAGATCATCGACCGCCGACCAGTCCACGCCCGGATTGCGCGCCATCAATGCCTTTAGCGGCAGGGCCGCCAGATCATCGGCGCGGATCGTGGCCAAGGCCCCGCCATAGCGCCCGATCGGCGTTCTGACCGCATCGCAGATGAATGCCTCTCGCATCCGGCTCCTCTTATTCTGGCGACCGAGGCGGCGAATCTCGCATTCACCGACCGATTGGTCAACTAATACGCCGAAATTTCCGCAGTGAAAAGGAATTCTTCGCCACCGCGTGCAGAGTCGCAAGCCCTTCCAGGGGCCGACCTTGCGATCGGCCCGGCGCGGCAACGCCCGCCGCCCGCATTCATCGCTTGACGACAAAACCCCCGATCAGGCCTACTTCACCTTGTCGCGGCCCCAGGCGGCGGCAGCGAAACCGGGTCGCAAACCCCCTTTCGATACGCCCGGACCCTGTGCAGGCGACCTGGACCACCTCTCTTGCCAGAGGAGACGCGGTAGGGCCTCCGCCCGCCGTCGGGGCGTGTTTCCCCGGCAGAACGGATGATTGGACGCGAGACCCGGAATGATGTCAGATCGCCGCAAGCGGACATGCCGCACGGATCGCCCGAACCGGGGTGCCGGATGATGCCGGTCCTGAACCGCCCTCCCGGGCTCTTGCCATCGTTGGCCCTCGCGTTCGGCCTTCTGGCCGTGCCGGTTGCAGCCGAGGAACCGGCTCTGCACTGGCGCATGAACAGCCTGCTTTACCCCGGGTTGTTCGGCGAGGCCGGGGAACAGTTTGCCGAGACCGTTCGGCAGATGACCGATGGCGGCTTTGTCATCGATGTTCACGACCGGCTGGTGCTGGATCAGGACACGTTCGGCGCGCTTGACGCAGGGCTGATCGACGCGGTCTGGGGCTCGGCCGGTCATCACCATCGCGAGGATCCGGCGCTGACGATCTTCACCGGCTTTCCCTTCGGCCCCGACCCGGCGGGGTTCACCGCCTGGATGCAGGCCGGCGGCGGGGCCGAGGCCCTTGCGGCGATCTATGCCCGCCATGGCATGAAAAGCCTCTATTGCGGCGTGTTGCCCGCGGAAGGCGGCGGCTGGTTTGTCACGCCGGTGAAGGGTCTGGATGACCTCGAAGGGCTGAGCCTGCGCAGCTTCGGCTATGGCGCCCGGGTGCTGCGCAAGCTGGGTGTCGTGCCCTATGAACTGCCCGCCGCAGAGATCCGCGCTGCGCTGGAAGCCGGCCTGATCGCCGGGGCCGAATTCTCGCTGCCCTCGATCGATGCCGATCTGGGCATCGCCGAGGTTGCCAAGCACCTCTATTTCCCCGGCTGGCAGCAACCGGTGACATCGCTGGAACTCCTGATGCCGGAGCGGACCTGGGCGGCGCTTTCGGAAACCCGCAAGGCAGTGCTCACGGCGGCCTGCGGCGATACGCTGTCGCGCATCACCGCCCCGGCCATCGCCCGGCAGATCGAGGCACTTGCAGGCTTTCGCGCCCAGGGCGTCGAACTGCATTCCTGGCCGGACGACATCCTGATGGCGCTGCGCCAGGCCTGGGACGAGGTGATCGCCGAGGACACCGCCCGCGACCCCCTCCTGGCCGAAGCCTGGGCCGGGTATCTTCGCTTTCGCGCCGGCTATGGCGACTGGCAGACGCGAGCCTATGCCGACTGAACCGTGTCAGCCCGGCATGCCGGCCAGCCTCAGGCCATCCAGCACGACGGCACGACCGGCGGCATCGCTCAGGCCGTCGAGCGATTGCGTCACGCCGGCGATGCTCGCCTCGGGCTGGTGCCGCCGCGCGCCGTCCACCACCCGTTTCGCGTCGTCGATCCGCCCGGCATGGGCAAGGCTCGCCGCGAACAGCCAGCCGGGCCACCAGCGCGCGCCGGTATAGGTCGCCGATCCGTGCAGGGGGCCCAGTTCCTCTACCGCGCGGGCAGGCTGTCCGGCCAGCAGATAGCCAAGGCCCGCGACTTCCCGATACCAGTCAGGCGAATCCGAGGCGCGGTGACGGGCCTCCTCGATCATCCTGACCGCCTCTTGCGCCTGGCCGGTCAGGGCCAACGCATGTGCCAGAACGATCAGGTTATCCGGGTCGCCGGGGGCGATCTCCACCGCTGCGCGGGCGCTTGCCAGCGCGTCGAGCGGTGAACGCATCTCGGCAAAGGGTGCAAGCAGGCGCATCTCGGCCAGCAGACGGTGTGCGCGGGCGCTGCCCCCCAGGGCGACGGCCCGTTCGACCATCCCCAGTGCCTGCGTCATCTCGCGCCGGCCACCGCCCCAGGCGAGGTGGCGCACCTCAAGCCAGTAGGTCAGCCCGAGGCTTGCCCATGCCGCCGCATTGTCGGGATCCCCGGCCAGCACCGCCTCGATCAGCGTCCGCGCCTTTTCGTTGTCTTCTCGCCGCTGCCAGTCCCGCGCATCCAGCAAGGCGTCGGCCTGGATCAGCGCCGGCAAATCCGCGCCGCGCGAGGGGTCAAGGCCGGTCGGCGGATGCCGCCAGCCGACGCCCACCGCCACGGCCACGGCCACGACGACGATCGCCACCACAGCCCCGCCCGACAGCAGCCGGCGCGACCGCGGGGGCCGCGAAGCAGACACCGCCGAGGCCTGCCCCCCGGCCGTCAGCATGTAGCCCCGGCGCGGCACCGTGCGCAGCAGGTCCGCCCCCTCGGGGCCAAGCGCGCGGCGGATGTCGCTGACGCAATGCGCCAGCGAGTCGTCCGACACGATCACGTCTGGCCAGACCTCGAGCACAAGGTCATCCTTGCTGACCAGCTGGTCGCGCCGCTCTGCCAGAACCTCTAGAACGCGGTAGGATTTGGGCCGCAGAAAACAGCCGGCACCGGTCGCGTGCTCAAGACAGCCGCGCGCCCGGTTCAGGACGTAGTCGCCAAAGCGGATGTTTCCTGACGTCGCCACGGCAGAATTATAGCATAATTTCAGCGTTCCTTCATGGCGCTTTCATGACTCGCCCGGCGGTCTTCGCGATGCTTGGACAAGACCCATGCCGGGACTGTCGCCATGCCTGCCCACCTCATCAGATCCGCCGCCCTCTGCCTTGCCTGCGCAAGCCCGGCGGGTGCAAACGATCCTCATGCCGCGCCGCCCTTGGTGGACACCATCGCGCTCTGGCTTGCGGCGAACTTCGACCTGCCGGTCGCCGCGACGGCGCCCGCGCTTGTCGGCGTGCCGGCCGCCGACCTCGTCGCGATGCGCTATGGTGCGGGAAACTCCGCCCGGGCCGGGGATGTCGCCGCCGTCTATGACGACGGCACGATCTTTCTGGCAGAGGGCTGGACCGGCCGCAGCCCGGCCGACCTGTCGATCCTGGTGCACGAGATGGTCCATCACCTGCAATCTTCCGCGCAACTGCGCTTCGCCTGCCCCGGCGAACGCGAGGTGCTGGCCTACCGGGCGCAGGACGCCTGGCTTGGCCTGTTCGGCGAAAGCCTTGCAACCACCTTCGGACTTGACCCTGCGACGATCCTTGCCGGCACCGCCTGCACCCATTGACCCCCGCTCGGCCAGGGGCACGCGGGCGAGAGGCGCGATCAGCCCCCGCACACCCCGCACACCCCGCACACCCTGGCGCCCGGGTCACGCGGCAGTCGGCTTCGCGCGACAGTAGCAGGACGCCCGGATCGGCACCTCGGCCCGCGCGACCGCCCGGTCAAGCAGCAGCCGGACGTGGCGCCGCTCGACGGTTTCGCCGCGTCTGTGCAGGCATTCGTCGAGGCCATGCAGGCTCCAGACATTGCCCGGATGCTGGCAGGGGCGCGGCAGCGTCCGGTCAAGACCAAGGTCGGCGCGGTAGACCGACTCGGCCTCGGCAAACTCGCCCGCATCCATGAGCAGGGCGCCAAGCGCGTGGCGGGTCGGCTGCATCCAGCCCCAAGGCTCGTCATAGAGCATGCCATCGTCAAGGCGCACCGCTGCGCGCAGGTGGTCAAGGCCTTCCTGCCGCTGTCCCGACTTGTAGGCAAGCTCGCCCAGCATCATCTGCTCGGCGACCAACAGGACCGACGAGCACGGGTTGTTGAACATCATCCAGCCTTCCGGCACCGCGTGTTGCGCGACGGCAAAGGCCTCTCGCTCGGCCCGTGCCTCGGCGATGCGGCCAAGATTGGCCAGCGCGACCGTCCTGGCATACCGCAAGATCGCCGAAGTGAAGCAGTAAAGCGCCGGATCCTCGGGAAGCGGCTCGTCCAGGATCTGCTGCCAGCGACCGAAGCGGACCAGCACATGCAGCTTCATGCCGATGAAGGCCTCGAAGAACTCGGGCATGAAGCGGACCACCGGTTCGGGCAGGGCTGCGCGCAGGGCCTCGGCCGCCGCAAGGGCTGCGGACGGCTGGCCCAGAAACATCGCGCCGTAGATCACGAAATGCAGGTTGTGGATGCGGTAGATCGTGTAGAAGTTCTCGCCGCCGGCGTGGTCGAAATACTTTCGGTCGACCGCGGCGGCACGCAGGTTGCGCCAGATGACATTCTGGTAGTCGCCGCAAAGCACGTCGACATGCGTGGCCATATGCACGAGATGGCCGGACTCGGGGACAAGATCCACCAGCCGGTCGCCATGCCGCAGCGCCTTTTCCGGCGTCGGCGACATCTCCATCAGGTGGATGTACATGTGCAGAAGGCCCGGATGATCCCAGGCGGCCGGGTCACCGGCGAAGGCCTGCTCAAGCGCCGCCTGCGCTTCCAGCGTCGAGGCACCCAGGGCCGGACCGCCGGCCTGCAGATCCCAAAGCTTCCATGGCGTGCGGTTCATCAGCGCCTCGGCGAAGATCGCGGTCACGTCCAGATCGGCCGGGTGGGCGGCATGGACCTTGCGCATGGCGTCGGCAAAGGCGTCGTTCCAGGGGCCGTAATCCTCGATCGCCGGATCGGTCGGAAACCGCGCGGCCAGCGCCGTCAACAGTGCCCGCTCTGCCGGGGTGGTGCGGTCGGCCAGGGCGGCGGCAAGGGTCAGCGACCGATGCGCCCGTTCCAGGGCCACGACCCTTTCCTCGGGGCTGAAGAAGTCCCACAGCCTGTTGTAGTTCGGCCCGACAGCATGGGCGATCCCCCAATGCGCCATGACGCAGCCCGGATCGGCCTGCAATGCCTTCTCGAAGCAGAGGATTGCCTCTTCATGGTTGAACCCGTAAAGCCAGTTCAGCCCGCGGTCGAACCAGGTCTGCGCCGCAGGCCGCGCCGTCGTGAACTTGCGCGACCAGGTTCCCAGGTCGAAATACTCCATGTCCGTCCTCCTGCCTGGCGGTTGCCGCCGGATTTCCGGGCCGGTTGCGCCGCGTCATCCCTCAGCGTGGCGCCGCGCGCCGGGTCCATACCCGCAGGTCGGCCACGACCTTCGCGGTCGCAATCAGGACCAATGCGCAAAGCGCCACCTTGGAAAGCGTCTCCATCGTCCCGTCGATCAGTATGGCATGAACGGCGCTTGTCACGACGATCACCATCGCAAGGGTGGCATGACCGACCCGCCAGGCGCGCGGGCGAAGGCGCAACCGCCGGCGCAACGCTGCCAGCAGCGCCGTGGCCAGCAGCGCCCACATCGCAACCACGCCCCAGAAAGAGAACGGCGTCGGCGAAGCGAAGAGAAGGGCGTCGATCACGTCCGGCGGGCTGGTGATCCAGAGGCCCGCGACGTGGATCAACACCGCCGCCACAAGAACGCCGCCAATCCAGCGATGGACGCGCCGCCCGCGATGCAGCGGCAGCCCCGGCAGGTATCCGCCCGCCAGCAAGGGCTGGCACAGCATGAGGGACATCGCCAGGACACCGGCGAGCCCGGCCACGATGTAGACCGGATCGCGCCATGCGAGCAGCGGGCTCGCCGATGCCGCGGCCATCGGCAGTCCGACGGCAATCGCCAGGGCAGCCCAGATCAGGATCGCTCGGGCCAGGCGCATGCCCGTCGCCCCCGCGCCGGTCAGGCCGGCTGAAGGACGAAGTGCGCCTCAAGGCTGGTGTCCTTCGCGCTGGGCATGACGGGACGCAGGAAGACGGTCTCGAAGTCCCCGTTGTCGCAGGCGAGATGGCCGTGCGGTTGCCCGAAGGCAGGCACGATCTGCGGCATCTCGAGGCGGAATGCGCCGTTGGCATCGGTCAGCGTTGCGCCGTGGCTGTGCGGATCACGCTCGTGCCCTTCGGTGGTATGCGCCCAGATCTGAATGCGCTGACCCGCAAGCGGGGTGCCGTCGCCCGCGCGCCGCACGGTGCCGGACATCCAGAAGCCCCCCGCGCCGATCCGGTCGACGATCGGCGCGCCGGGCAGGTAGTTGTTCGATCCGCCTCGCATGGAGCGCGTCGGCGCAAGCCCTTCGGCGCGGGCGGGCACGAACAGGCCCGAAACGCCGGTCGCCAGGATGGTGCCGCCAGCGATGACAAGGGCTCTGCGGTTGAGCTGGACGATACTCATAGGCGTTCTCCTGTCGCGCGTGCCTTGGCCCGGCCGAAGTCAGGGACCACAAGTGCCGATGCCGGATCCTGCTGAAGGCCGATTATAGCCCGTTTGCGGCGAAAGCCCAAGAAAGGCGGAAAATCTGCGCGATTTATCGCCCCACGATGCCGTGATATGTCGGCCTGCCATTCTTTCGGCGCGGCTGCCGGGAAGAACGGCGGCGGATGCCGGGTCCGGTGCGTCAGGCCTGCTCGGCCGCGGGTTCGACCACGGGTGCTGCGTTGATCTCGACATTCGAGATGTCGAAGGCCTTGTGGTGCGCCACACAGGCCGCACCTGTGGCACATTCGAAGGCGCCAAGGCGGCTGATCTGGATGTCCGGCATGCGTGTCCCCGGAATGATCCGGCCGGCAACGTCGCGGCGCAGGTCGGCAAGGCAGCAGTTCAGCACCGGACGCATCGCCCCGCCCAGGATGATCTGCGACGGGTTGAAGATGTTGACCAGCGAGGCCAGCCCGGTCGAAAGATGCGCGGCCAGGCTGTCCACGGCACGACGGGCGACCGCGTCGCCTTCGGCACAGGCGCTGGCCACCGTCGCGGGCAAGGCCGCGATGTCGTCACCCGGGCCCGGCTCGCGGCCGAGATAGCTGCGCGACAGGGCGGCAAGATTGACCCAGGTTTCCAGGCAGCCTTTCTGGCCGCAACTGCACCGCGCACCCGGATCGCCAAGGTTGATGTGGCCAAGCTCAAGCCCGGTCCCGTCGGCCCCGCGCAAGAGCCGCCCGTTGACGATCGCGGCCCCCCCGCATCCGGTGCCGAGTTTCAGGAAGACGGTGCAGGGACCCTGCGTGTCGGGCTGCGTGTAGACCGCGCCGAAGGCGGCGGCGTTGGCGTTGTTCTCGATGCTGAACGGGATCTCGGGGATGGCGCAAAGCAGCGATCGCAGGTTGGTATCGCGCCAGCCGAGGATAGGCAGATTGACGATGAACCCGTCATTGGTGACAAGGCCGGGAACCGTGACACCGCCCGAGTTGATCTTGCCAAGATAGCGCGGATCGGCGGCAAAGCCCCGGTAGATCCGCATGATCGCTGCGACCGACTCGTCCGCGGAAACATGATGGTCCAGTGTCTCTTCCCGCATCTCGACGACTTCGGCGCAAAGATCGATCAGCACGAAGCGCATAACCGACACGCCGATCTCCACACCCAGGAAGTAGGCCCCGGCCGGGTTGACCGCGACGCCGATCCCGGGCCTGCCGGGTTCGCGCTCTCCCACGGGAACCGCAAGGGCCAGGGTCTCGCGCAACAGCCCGCGTTTCAGCATGTCCGAAGTCAGGCGGCTGATCGTCGCCGGGGTCAGGGAAAGCGCCCGCGAAATGGTGGCGCGCGATGCCCCGCCGTTCAGGCGAAGCAGCGTCAGGATACTGCGTTCATTGACGAATTTCGCAAGTGTCTGGTCGGCCATCACGCTTGCCTTTGCCTCGGGCAGACACCCGAAGTGACTGCGATGCCTTTTGTTGCACAGCGAAAGAAAATACGCCAGCGGCCCGCTCGGCCCGCAAGGTTCATCGTTTCGATGGTTTCTTACTTTTGTAAAGATAATATCCAGTGCTAGATTTGAACCGCCATGTGCAGCGCTGCCGCCGCACGATTCGGCGCCGGACGAAAGACACACCATGACCGATGATGCACGCAAACTGAGGGTCGGCATTCTTGGCTGCGGGCCGATCTCGCAGGCCGCGCATTTCGAAAGTGCCAGCAAGGCGAAGAACGCCGAGCTTTACGCGATCTGTGATGTCGCCGAAGACCTGCGCAACCGGATGGCGGCGACCCATGCCCCGACCCGGTCCTTTGCCGATTATGACGAGATGCTGGCCGACCCGGATGTGGACGCGGTGATCATCGCCACCTCGGACGCCTTCCATGTTGCGGCCGCGATGGCCGCGCTGAAGGCGGGCAAGCATGTGCTGTGCGAAAAGCCGCTGGGCGTGTCGGTCGAAGAGGTGGAGGAACTGCGCGCCGTCGTCCGGCAGACCGGCAGGCACCTGCAGGTCGGCACCATGAAGCGCTTCGATGCGGGCGTGCAAAGCGCCAGGCAGTTCATCGACACCGAGATGGGCGAGATGCTGGCGCTGAAGGCCTGGTATTGCGATTCAACCCATCGCTATGCCGTGACCGATGCGGTTCAGCCCCTGATGGTCAAGAGCGCGCATGCCAGAAAGCCGGCGGGAAACCCCAAGGCCGACCTTGAACGCTATTACATGCTGGCCCATGGCAGCCACCTGCTGGACACCGCGCGCTTTTTCGCCGGCGAGATCGTCGAGGTCGAGGCCCGTCTGCGCCAACGGTTCGGCGCCTGGTGCTGGTTCGTCAACGTGGCCTTTGCCAATGGGGTGATCGGCCATCTGGACCTGACGGTGGCGGTGCGGATGGACTGGCACGAGGGGTTCCAGATCTACGGCGAACATGGATCGATCCTGGGCAAGACCTTCAACCCCTGGCTCTTCAAGTCGAGCGAGGTCGATGTGTTCCACGAGGCGACAGGTGCGACGACACGGGTTCTGGGCGCCGATGGCCATTTCTACCGCCGCCAGCTGGAGGCGTTTTCCGATGTCATCCTGAAAGGCGCGCCGATGACCGGGGCCAACATTGATGACGGCGTCGCATCGGTGCGCGGCATGGTGGCGATCGCGCAATCGGTTCGAACCGGCCGGCCGGTGAGAATTGCCGAGGTGGCGGGGCCGGTCTGATGAAGCTGGGCATCTTTGCCAAGACCTTCCCGGGCACCACGCCGCTTGCGGTTCTGCAGGCTGCCGCTTCGGCGGGATATGCCTCGGTTCAATACAACATGGCCTGTTCCGGCCTGGGCGCGCTGCCGGTGGCGGTGACGGCCGAAGTCGCGCAGGCGGTCCGTGAGGCCAGCGCCGCGACCGGGGTCGAGATCGCGGCGATTTCCGCCACCTACAACATGACCCACCCCGACCTTGCCAGGCGCCGGGCCGGACGTGACAGCCTTGCCGCCATCGCGGGTCGCGCACATGCGATGGGGTCAAACCTTCTGACGGTCTGCAGCGGCAGCCTGGATGCGCAAGACCAGTGGCGGCATCACCCGGATAATGACACGCCCGCCGCCTGGGCCCGGATGCTGGACGAGTTTCGCGCGTTGATCGAGATTGCCGACCAATATGACATCCAGATCGGTGTGGAACCCGAACTGGCCAACATCGTCAGTTCGGCCGAGAGGGCGAGAAAGCTGATCGACAGCCTGGGCAGCGACCGTATCCGCATCGTGCTCGACCCGGCCAATCTGGCCGAGGTCGCCCATTCCGATGACCGGCGCCGGGTCATTGCGAACGCGGTCAACCTTCTCGCCGACCGCATCGTCATGGCCCATGCCAAGGACCGCCACGCCGACGGCAGCTTTGCCACCGCCGGACAGGGCGTGATCGACTTCCCGCATTTCCTCGGGGCGCTTGCAGCTGTCGGTTTCGGCGGCAGCCTGGTCACGCACGGCCTTGCCGACCACGAGGCTGCCGGGGTCGCGACCTTCCTCAAGGCAGCGATGGCATGACGCAAAGCTTCGCCACAAGCGACTGCATCACCCTGTCCCTGCACCAGACGGGAACGGGTCGTGCAATGGTGTTTCAGCATGGCTTGTGCGGCGATGCCAACCAGCCTGCGCAGGTTTTCCCGCCCGATACGGGCTACCGCTGTGTGACACTGGAATGTCGCGGCCATGGCGCATCGCAGGCGGGCCCGGTGGATCGCCTGTCGATCGCCACCTTTGCCGACGACATTGCACGGATGATGGTCGTAAACGGTCTTGGTCCGGCGGTCGTCGGCGGCATCTCGATGGGCGCCGCCATCGCCCTCAGGCTGGCCATCACCCGGCCTGAACTGGTCTCTGCCCTGGTCCTTGCGCGGCCGGCCTGGGTGGCGGATGCGGCCCCCGCGAACATGGCCCCGAATGCCCTTGTCGGGGATCTCTTGCGCGACCATGCGGCCGAAAAGGCACGTATCCTGTTCGAAGAGACGGCCACAGCCGCGCAACTCGCAACAATTGCGCCCGACAACCTTGCCTCGCTGCGCGGCTTCTTTTCGCGCCACCCCGTCGCGGTCACGGCCGGGCTTTTGTGCCGGATATCGGCGGACGGTCCGGGCGTTTCCGAGGCCGACATCGCCGGGATAGGCGTTCCGATCCTGGTGATCGGCCATGCGCAGGATTTCGTCCACCCGCTGGACCACGCGCGCAGACTGGCGCATCTGATCCCGAATGCCCGGCTGACCGAGATCACCCCGAAGGCAGAGGATCCGGCTGCCTATCAGCGCGATTTCCGTGCCGCCCTTGCCACCTTTCTCAAAGGACTGTGACATGAAGCCCGATGCCGACTGGCTGCCCGCCCTGCCGACCGACCGCCTGATGGCCGAATATTCGCTGTGGTCGGCCGACCTGATCAACATGGGGGCCGAGATCGCGCGGGTGGAACCCCATGTCGATCTCTTTCACATCGATGTGGCCGATGGCCAATTCTCACCCGCGCTGCTGTTCTTTCCCGACCTCGTGACCGCATGCCGCAAGCGCACGGCCAAGCCGTTTCACGTCCATCTGATGACCACCGACGAGATCCTTCCCGAGCAGATCCGCCAGTTCGCCGAAGCAGGCGCCGACCTGATCAGCATTCATGCCGAGAACGCCAATGCGGATCAGGCGCTTGCCCTGATCCATGACCTCGGCCTGCTGTCCGGTGTTGTTCTGCAACTGCAGACCCCGGTGGCCAGGGCGGCCCGCTGGCTGGACCGCATCTCGATGCTGACGCTTCTGGGCACAAGGATCGGCATCAAGGGTCAGGGGCTTGACCCGCAGGCAGAGCCGCGCCTGACGCAAGCCCGCGCCCTGATCGGCGAGGCGGCGCATCCGCAGCGCATCATCCTTGCGGCCGATGGCGGCATCCGCGAACATACCGTGCCGGGCCTTGCCCGCGCCGGGGCGGAAACCATCGTCATGGGGTCGCTTGCCTTCAATGCCCCCGATCTTGATGCCCGCATGGCCTGGGTCCACGCGCAGCCCATGGCGGCCTGACCCATGGCTGCGCCGCCCTTGTGCAGGGTGGCCGCATGTTGCGACGGGCGGCCCGGCAAGCCGATATGGTCGGTGGACCCGACCCGTCACGCGCCAGTTCCAGGCGCTTGCGGATGCGGTGACAAAGGGTGCCGCGGCGTTGCCACGGTCAGCACCGGCCTTGGTGGCTGCTGAAAAGGAAACTCGGCCAGTATCTGGCCGGGAAGCTGTTCCTGTCCCGCCATCTGATCCTGGCGCCGAGGGACGCGCCCGACCCTGGGGTGGGCGCTTTGCCACGCTGGGGCTGCGGTGCTTTATGGTAGCCAAATCATTCCAAACGTTGAGCAATTAGCATGGTTGCAATACGCCCTCCCGGGGGGAGGGTCGGGCGCGGCCCGGGCCGGTCGCCCGGGCCCGAGATTGTGGGGTGCGTGGCGAGGAGGAGTTTTTTCCGATTTGGTGGTTGAAAACGGCTGGAGGCGTGACTTCTTCAGCGGCCTGCCAGGCGGCGGGTGATTGCCGAAGGGCGGCCGCTGCACGGGCGGCGCGGCATGGCGGCCGATATCGGGCATTTCCGCATGGCATTCGCGGCCGGAACCGCCCTTGGCAAGCGGGCGCAGGCCCCTGCCCACAGCCAACCCGACCCGATGCTTGGCAGGGCTGGCGTGGGGGGGGCGCCGTCACCTCGCGCGATGTCGTCGAAGGTGCGCACGCCAGCGACGCCGCCTGTCTCGCCCCAGAGGCAACACCGTAACGTATCTCGCACAAATCCGCCCTGATGGCCGCGCCGCCCTTTTCGCCGGCGGCACGGGTTGTATCGGCGCGGCCTGCGTCGATGCGCTGATCGAGGCCGGCGCCGGTTCAGTGATCTTCCGGCGCAAACCCGCGCTCCGGTCCGCCACATCGGGTAGGCATGATGCTCAGCGGAGCAGCGACAGGACGCCACCGGATCGCGCGGCCCCCGCCTGCAGGATCGACAGCGCGAGCGACTGCCCCGAGACGGCGCCGCCGCCCTGTGTCTCGGCGCGCAGCAAGAACCGCCGGACCAGCCCCTCGACCTTGTCCGGATCGCCGAACTGCGCGATCGTGTCATCGCCCAGCATGCGTCCGGCCCGCTCTTGCAGGACCGACAGTTGCTGGTCGAGGTCGATCGTGGCAAAGCTTTGCGGCAGGCCGAGCGCGGTCTGCATGACCTGGCGCAGCGGCGCCGATCCCAGCACCGAAAACCAGCGCACCGTCTCGGAAACCGGACGCCGGGCGATCTCTGCCAGTTCGCGCTGGGCGTTCAGGGCCAGCCGCAGGTCGCCGTCCCTTGTGCCCACGGCGGTCTCGAACTGCTGGGTCTGGTAGGCAGCAATGATCTTGTCGGCGAAGTCCGAAAGCTGCGTCCGCGGCACGGCGAAATCACCAAAGCCGAAGGCCTTGGACAGCTCCAGATAGCGCTTGTCGGCCAGCCGGTTCGACAATGCCCCGGTGGTCAGCGTGCCGTCATCCAGAACCTTGCGGATGAAGGCCCGGTTGTTGATGTCCGCATCGAGACCGAAGGCCCCGAGCGCCACGGTCAGCAGCCGGCGGTCCGAGACCAGTTGGTCGGCGGTGGTGATCGTGCCGATCCTTTCGCGGAAGTAGTCGACATCGCGGCGGATCGCCGGGTCCCGGGCCAGGACCGCGCGTTGCGCCTCCTCGGTCCGGGTCAGGAATTTCCACCCGGTGAACCCGCCAAGCGGCACGACCGGGCTGAAGGTCATGCCTGGGTCGCGGCCAGAAGCCGTGCCTCGCGCGGCAGAAGCATGCGCAGCGCCTTCAGGGCCTGGTAGAATTGCCCGTCCAGCAGTGCCGTCGTCGCCGCGGTCAGCTGCGCCCGGCTGTCGGGGTCGGTCAGCACCTGGCTCAGCTGTTCGATCCCGCGCATCATCTGCTGGCG
>PHEC01000221.1 GCA_002841115.1 Alphaproteobacteria bacterium HGW-Alphaproteobacteria-6
TGGCCGTGCCGCCAGCACCGCGGCGGTCTGCATCGCCCGGCCACCGGGCCCACCGTCGCGGCCACCTGCCGGACCGGGCGGCAGGTCGGGCACCGGCGGCGCCCGGTCCGGCCCCTCGCCGGCCGGCGCCTCGCGCTCGATCAGGACCGGGGCGGATCGCCCGGTGCCGCTCGGCTCGGCTGCGGGTGGCGCCAGGATCGGCTTGGCCTTGGGTGGGGTCGGATCAGCCATTCTCACCTCACAGCCGGTCGCCGAACAGGAATTCCGCGGCGCGGTCCAGCCGGATATGCGGCGGCCCCTCGCCGGGCCGCGGCGTCAGCCGGGCCGGGGCAAAGTTCATCAGCGCGTAATCGGCGTCAAGCCAAGCCGCCGCGCCCTGTCGCGCGGCCGACAGCATCGCCGCCGGGCTGTCGGGCAGCTCGCCGGGGTAAAGCGTTGCCTCGCGGCCGGTCGCCAGCAGCCGGCCGCGCACGCAGTCCAGCCGGCGCCCCTCGTGGCTGATCGTCTCCTCGACCGTGGTGCGCAGCGCCGCCAGCGCCATCGCCGCGGTCTCGGCCCCGGCGAAATCGGCCCGGTCCCTGGCCTCGCGCATCAGCGCGGCCATGATCGCGGCCAGCCGCGCGTGCTGGCTGTGGTGCAGATGATCGGCCTTGGTCGCGGCGAAAAGGATGCGCCCGACCCGGCGCTGGCCGACCAGCCCGCCCAGCCAGCCAAGCTTGCCGGGGCGAAAGGCCGACAGGATCGCCGCCATCGCCAGGCGCATGTCCTCGACCGCGGGCGGGCCGGCATGGATCGCGCCCAGCGCATCGACCAGCACCACCTGCCGGTCGATCCGCGCGAAATGGTCGCGAAAGAACGGCGCCACCACCCTGGCCTTGTAGGCCTCGAAGCGCCGCGCCATCTCGTGCCAGAGCGATCCGCGCCGCGCCCGCTCCGGCGCCGGCAGCGGCGCGAAGGTCAGGACCGGCGAGCCGGCCAGATCGCCCGGCAGCAGGAACCGCCCCGGCGTGCAGTCCGACCAGCCGGCGGCGCGGGCGGCCTGAAGATAGCGGGTGAACTCTGCCGCCATGGCGCGGGCACGGGCCTCGTCATGCGGGGCGGCAGGGTCGGTGCCGTTCAGCCCGGCGAGAAAGGCCACTGCCTCGGCCCGGCCGGCGATCCGGCCCAGCACCGCCTCCGACCAGCCGGCATAATCCTGCCCGAAAAGGCCAAGGTCGAGCAGCCATTCGCCGGGATAGTCGACGATGTCGAGATGCAGCCGGCGCGGCCCGCGCAAGGGGCCGAGGACCCCGGCCTGGGTCAGCCGGAACGACAGCCTGAGTTCGCTGACCGCCCGGGTGCTGTCGGGCCAGTGCGGCTCGGGTCCGGTCAGCGCCGCCAGATGCGCCTCGAAGTCGAAGCGCGGCACCGTGTCGTCGGGCTGGGGTTGCAGATAGGCCGAGAGAATCCGCCCCTCGGCCGCGGCGCGCAGGCCCGGCATCCGCGCCCGGTCCATCAGGTTGGCCACCAGCGCGGTGATGAAGACGGTCTTGCCGGCGCGCGACAGGCCGGTGACGCCCAGCCGGATCACCGGGTCCGACAGCGGCGCCGCCACCGTCTCGATCACCCGGCCAAGCCGGTCGGCAATATCGGTCAGGCCCACGTCCGTCCCCCGGGTTTTGCGCCACGATAGAGCAATCGCCGGCGAAGAGGACAGCGGTTTCGCGCGCCCCTCGCGGCAGCGCGCCGGATTGCCGGGGCCAGGGGGGCGCCGGGAGGGCGCCGGATGGCGGACCGATTGCCAAGCCCCCGCCCGCGGGGGTAAGGCAGGGCCATGCCGCGCTTTGCCCTGAAGATCGACTATCACGGCGGCCCCTTCGCGGGCTGGCAGCGCCAGTCCGGCCAGCCCTCGGTCCAGGCGGCGGTCGAGGCAGCACTTGGCCGGCTTGAGCCCGGCGTGCCCGGCATTTCCGCGGCCGGGCGCACCGATGCCGGGGTCCATGCCACCGGGCAGGTCGCGCATTGCGATCTGGCGCGCGACTGGGATCCGTTCCGCCTCGGCGAGGCGCTGAACCATCACCTGCGCCCGGCCCCGGTGGCGATCCTTGCGGTGGCCCGGGTCGCGGATGATTTCCACGCCCGGTTCTCGGCGCGGATGCGGCACTACCGCTTCCGCCTGATCGCGAGGCGCGCGCCCCTGACCCATGACGCCGGCCTGGCCTGGCGGGTGCCCGGCCCGCTCGATGCCGAGGCGATGCGCGCGGCGGCGGCGCATCTGGTCGGGCATCACGACTTCACCACCTTCCGCTCGACGCTCTGCCAGGCGAAAAGCCCGCTCAAGACCCTTGATGCGATCACCATCACCGAGACCGCGATGGCGCATGGCCGCGACTATGTCTTCACCCTCAGGGCGCGGTCGTTCCTGCACAATCAGGTCCGCTCGATCGTCGGCACGCTGGAGCGGGTCGGCGCCGGGGCCTGGCCGCCGGACCGGGTGAGGGACGTGCTGGAGGCCCGCGACCGCGCCGCCTGCGGCCCGGTCTGCCCGCCCGACGGGCTATACCTGACCGGCGTCACCTATGACGCGGACCCTTTCGCCTGACGGTCCGGCGCCCGGCCCCGCCGGTGCGGCCCCGGCCTCAGCCGGCGGCGGGCACCGCCAGCATCCGGTTGATCGCGCCGTAGCCCTGCTCGGCCAGCATCCGGCCCGCCGCCTCGGTCATCTGCGGCCCGGCGGCAAAGCCCAAGCCCTCGACCCAGCGGTTCATCAGGCTGAAGAAACCGCAGACCAGGGCGGCGTGATGCAGCGCAAGTTCGGGCCAGCCGGCCGCCAGGACCGCATCGGTATCGGCGCGCCCGACCGAGGCCGGCGCCCGGGTCAGCCGGTCGACATAGGCCAGAACCGGGCGCAGTGCCACATCGGGCGCCGTGTCGGCAGGGCCGGCCACCAGCGCCTCGAAAGTCGCGGGATCGGCGCCGAGGTGGCGCGCCGCCGCGGCATGCGAGGCGGCGCAGAAGGCGCAGCCATTGGCGCGCGACACCCGCACCGCGATCACCTCGCGCTGCAACGCGGTGAAGGGCGAGGGGCCGCGCATCAGCCCCTCGGCGAAAAGGTGCAGGTCATGCGCGATCGCGGGAACCGCGCGAAAGCCGTCGATCAGGGTTGCCTCGGGGGCAGAGGGCAGATGCGACATCGGGTTTGTCCTTCACGCCAGGGAACAGGGGGGGGCCGGGCATCACCATAGCGCGGCCGGGCGGCCGGGCGCCCCCTTG
>PHEC01000222.1 GCA_002841115.1 Alphaproteobacteria bacterium HGW-Alphaproteobacteria-6
CGCTGCTCTCGACCGCGCCGCCGGTCACCACCCGGTAGCCGAAGGGCAGGGCGGCGTCGAAGGCGGCGATCGGCCCGGCCAGCGCCGCGACCACGGTCGCCGGCTGCTCGGCCCCGCTGATCCGCGCCTTGACGGTGATCGTCGGCATCCGGTCGCGCTGATGGATCACCACCGGCTCGGTCTGATGGGCGAAATCGGCCAGCGCGCGCAGCGGCACGGTGCGGCCGTCGGCGGTGGTCAGTTGCAACCCCTCTAGCGCCTCGACCGAGGACCGCGCCGCGGCATCGCCGCGCGCCATGATATCGACCAGATAGGCCTCGTCGCGCAGCGCGGTCACCGCGGTGCCGTCATAGATCGCGTTCAGCGCCGCGGCGATGTCGCGCGGGCTGACGCCGATCTGGCGGGCCTTGTCCTGAAGGATGTCGACCCGCACCACCCGGGCCGGCTCGTTCCAGTCCATCACCACCCCGGCCAGCCGCGGATCGGCGGCGACCAGCGCGGCGAGGTCGCGGGCCCGGTCGCGCAGCACCAGCGGATCGGGCCCCGACAGCCGGTATTGCACCGGCCGGCCGACCGGCGGGCCGATCTCCAGAAGCTTGACGAATGTGTCGACGCCGGGGAAATCCTCGGCGGCGATCGTCTCGATCCGGGCGCGCAGCCGGTTGCGGGCCGCGACCGAGGCGGTCTGGATCACGATCTGGCCGAAATTCGGCTCGGGCGTCGGCACGTCGAAGGCCAGCAGGAAGCGCGGCGCCCCGCGCCCGACATAAGAGGACCAGAACAGCACATCCTCGTCGCCGGCCAGGCGGGCCTCCATCCGGTCCATCTCGGCCCCGGTCGCGGCGATCGAGGCGTTCTGCGGCAGGGTCATGTCGATCACCAGTTCCGGCCGGTCCGAATTCGGAAAGAACTGCTGCTCGACGAAGCGCATCGACCAGAGCGCGAAGGCAAAGATCGCGACCGTCAGCGCGATGGTGACATGGGGCCGGCGCATCGCCACGCCGAGCAGCGCGACGAAGGCGCGCCGGCCACGGCCCGGCCGGGCCGTATCATGGTGGGCCAGTGCCGCCGGCAGGAAGCTGACGCCAAGCAGCGGCGCGAAGAGCACCGCCACCACCCAGGACACCAGAAGCGACACCGCGATGACGACGAACAGCGAGAAGGTGAACTCTCCGGCCGCGGAATTGTTCAGCCCGACCGGGATGAAGCCGGCCACCGTGACCAGCGTCCCGGTCAGCATCGGAAAGGCGATCGAGGTCCAGGCGTAAGAGGCCGAGGCCGCCAGCCCCTCGCCCTTTTCCAGCCGCGCGATCATCGTCTCGATCGCGATCATCGCGTCATCGACCAGAAGCCCGAGCGCGATGATCAGCGCGCCAAGCGAGATGCGCTGCAAGGTGAAGCCGGCCTGATCCATCACCACGAAGGTGATGGCGAGGACCAGCGGGATGGTCAGCGTCACCACCAGGCCGGCGCGCAGCCCGAGGCTGATGAAGCTGACCGCCAGCACGATCAGCACCGCCTCGAGCAGCGCGGTCAGGAAATGCCCGACCGCCTCGTCGACGACATGGGGCTGGTCGGCGACCTGATGGATGGCGATGCCGATCGGGATGTCGGCCTCGGCGGCGGCGATGACGCGGTCAAGCTCGGCGCCGAAATCGAGGATGTTGGCGCCGCGCCGCATGCCCACCGCCAGGCCCACCGCCTCTTGCCCGCGATAGCGAAAGAGCGTGGCCGGCGGGTCCTGATAGCCGCGCCGGATGGTGGCGACATCGGCAAGCCGGAAGAAGCGGTCATCGACCCGCAGGCTGATCGCCTCGAGACTGCCGGTATCGGCGAACTGCCCGCCAAGCCGCACCAGAACGCGCTCCGGCCCGGCATCGATGACGCCCGAGGGCAGGATCGCGTTCTGCGCCGCCAGCGTCGCCTGCACCGCCTGCTGGTTCAGTCCCAGCGCCGCCAGCCGCTCGGTCGAGAACTCCAGAAAGATCGCCTCGTCGCGGGTGCCGAAGATCTCGACCTTGCCGGCATCGGGCAGCGCCTGCACCGCGCGGCGCACCATCTCGACCTGGTCGCGGACCTCGCGGTGGCTGAAGCCGTCGGCGGTGAAGGCATAGATGCTGCCGAAGACATCGCCGAAACTGTCGTTGAAGCCGAAGCCGGCGAATTCCTGCGGAAACTCGCCGCGGATGTCGGCCATCATGTTGCGCACCCGCTGCCAGATCCGCGGCAGGTCGCCGGCCGGGGTCGTCGCCAGCAACTCGACATAGACGATGGCCTCGCCGGGCCGCGTCACCGACCGGGTGTTCTTCAACTCGTCGAGATCCTCGAGCTTCTTCTCGATCCGGTCGGTGACCTGGCTCAGCGTCTCGGTGACGGTGGCGCCGGGCAGGGCGGCGGTGATGATCATCGTCTTGATCGAGAAATCGGGGTCTTCCTCGCGGCCGATGCCGACATAGGACAAGGCCCCGGCGATCAGCGAGACCACCATCAGGAACCAGACGAAGGAGCGGTGCGACAGCGCCCAGTCCGACAGGTTGAAGCGGCTCATGGCGCAAGCCTCCGTCCGACGCGCTGGCCCTCGACCAGCGAATGCACGCCCTTGACCACCACCTCGTCGCCCGGCGCCAGGCCGTCGAGGATGCGCAGCCGGTTGCCGAAGGCCGGCCCCGGCACCACCGTCCGAAGGCTCACCGTGCCCTCCGTCTTTGTCCCTGCCCCTGCCGGGGCATCGCGCCGGACCAGCCAGACCGCCGTGCCGCCGCCGGTCGGCTTGACCAGCGCGCCCCCGGGCAGGCTGATCGCGGCGCTCTGGTCGTGTTGCGCCCGCGCCCGCACCAGCGCGCCCAGCCGGAAGGCCGGCGGCGGCGCGACCAGCGTCAGGTGCAGCCGCCGGGTCCGGGTCGAGCGGCCGGCGACCGGATCGATCCGGGTCAGCCGCGCCTCGGCCGTCAGCGCCGGATCGGCGATCAGCCGGACCGCGAAGCGCGCCGCGTCCGGCAGGTCGGCCAGATCGGTTTCGCTGAGATCCAGGATGACCTCGCGCGCCTCGATCCCGGCCAGGCGCAGCACCGGCTCGCCGGCGGCAAGCGTGGCGCCCGGTTCGGCAAAGACCGCGACGACGATGCCGTCGGCCGGTGCGGTCAGATCGCCATGCCGGCGCGCGTCCTCGGCCCGCGCCAGCGTTGCGCGCGCCTGGTCCAGCCGCGCCTCGGCGGCGACCAGTGCGCGTTCGGCGTCATCGCGGCGGGG
>PHEC01000223.1 GCA_002841115.1 Alphaproteobacteria bacterium HGW-Alphaproteobacteria-6
GGCCCGTTTGCGCTGCTGCCGCATGTGCATGACCGCTGTGGCCTGGTCTGGTGCGTGGCGAGCGACCAGGCCGAGGCATTGATGCAACTGCCGGAAGAGGATTTCCTGCGCCGCGCACACCATCGTTTTGGCGATTCGCTGGGGCCGTGGCTGCGTATCGGCAAGCGGTCGGCCTATCCCCTGCGTCTGGTGCGCGCCCGCTCTGATACAGCGCCGCGCTCGATCATTCTGGGCAACGCCGCCCATGCCATTCATCCGGTCGGAGCACAGGGCTTCAACCTCGGATTGCGTGACGTCGCGGTTGTGGCCGAGTTGATTGCCGCACAGCGCGAACAGAATAGTCATTTCGATCCCGGCAGCCCGGCATTGCTCGCGGCTTATTCACGCTGGCGGGCGCCAGATCATTCCGGCACCATCGCCTACTCCGACGGTCTGGCCCGTCTCTACGCCAATCCCACCAGCCTGGCCGCGCTGGTCCGGCACGCCGGTCTGCTGGCCCATGCGCTGATCTGGGTCGGCGCGGCCGAGTATCGCCCGCGGCTGGCCAGCCTGCGTGCCGCGGCCCGCGCCGTCGCCGAGGGCCGCCGCCACAGCCTGGCCGGTTGCCTGATCAGCCCGGGGCGGGACCGGATCAGGATCGCGCGGGAATATCAGGCGGTGCGCGGGCTCATTGCCGCGCCGGGCGAGGTCTGGGACCGGCGCTGGCGGCTGACCGGTCCGGCCGAAGCCGGTGACGAGGTGCGCGCCCTCGGCCCCGAGGGGCTGCTTGCCTGCCCGGACTGGCGCGCCACGAAGCTGCCGCAACACTCGCTGATCGCCACACCCGCGGTCTGGCGCGACGGCCGGCTTGTGGCCGCACCTCTGGCCGGATCGGCGGCGGGATGGCGCGCAGAGCCGCTGCGCCCCGATGACAACTTCCATGATATGCTAATCACGCATTGAACATGGCCGGCATATCTCTATTTTAGCTAGAGATGAATGCCACGCTTGCGCTCGGCCCCGACCGGGGGCTGTCGCCGCGTGGCCAGGGCTGTATTTGGAGGATCCCCTTTGGGCAATACCCGCAACATCGCCTTCTGGGTCGTTCTGTTCCTGTTGATCCTTGCGCTTTTCAACCTGTTCGGCAACGGCCAGACCGCGATGAACTCGCGCACGCTGTCCTATTCGGACTTCATGCAGAAGGTGCAGGCGGGCGATGTCGCCGCGGTGGTGATGGACGGCGAGCAGATCCAGGTCCAGACCCGCGACGGCCAGACCTGGGTCACCATCAAGCCCGCCGGCGAGACGCTGAACGACAAGCTGGTCGAGACGCTGATCGCCAGGAATGTCGCGGTCAAGGCCGAGCGTCAGCAGCAGTCGGGCTTTTTCTCGGTGCTGTCGCTGTGGCTGCCGTTCCTGGTGCTGATCGGCATCTGGATCTTCTTCATGAACCGGATGCAGGGCGGCGGGCGCGGCGGCGCGATGGGCTTTGGCAAATCGCGCGCCAAGCTTCTGACCGAAAAGCATGGCCGGGTGACCTTTGACGATGTCGCCGGCATCGACGAGGCCAAGGAAGAGCTTGAGGAAATCGTCGAGTTCCTGCGCAACCCGCAGAAGTTCAGCCGTCTGGGCGGCAAGATCCCGAAGGGCGCTCTTCTGGTCGGCCCGCCGGGCACCGGCAAGACGCTGCTGGCCCGCGCCATCGCCGGCGAGGCGGGCGTGCCGTTCTTCACCATCTCGGGCAGCGATTTCGTGGAAATGTTCGTCGGTGTCGGCGCCAGCCGGGTGCGCGACATGTTCGAGCAGGCCAAGAAGAACGCGCCCTGCATCGTCTTCATCGACGAGATCGACGCGGTCGGACGATCGCGCGGCGTCGGCTACGGCGGCGGCAATGACGAACGCGAGCAGACGCTGAACCAGCTTCTGGTCGAGATGGACGGCTTCGAGGCCAACGAGGGCATCATCATCGTCGCCGCGACCAACCGGCCCGACGTGCTTGACCCCGCGCTGCTGCGCCCCGGCCGCTTCGACCGCCAGGTGCAGGTGCCCAACCCCGACATCAAGGGGCGCGAGAAGATCCTCGGCGTCCACGCCCGCAAGGTGCCGCTTGGCCCCGATGTCGACCTGCGCATCATCGCCCGCGGCACGCCCGGCTTTTCCGGCGCCGATCTGGCCAATCTGGTCAACGAGGCCGCCCTTCTGGCCGCCCGGATCGGCCGGCGCTTTGTCGTGCTCGACGACTTCGAGAAGGCCAAGGACAAGGTGATGATGGGCCCCGAGCGGCGCTCGATGGTGATGAACGAGGATGAAAAGAAGCTGACCGCCTATCACGAGGCCGGCCATGCCATCGTCGGCATCCATGTGCCGCAGCATGACCCGGTCCACAAGGTCACGATCATCCCGCGCGGCCGGGCGCTGGGCGTCACCTTCTACCTGCCCGAACGCGACAAGCTGTCGCTGACCCGCGAATCGGCCTTGTCGAAGCTGGCCTCGGCGATGGGCGGCAAGGCGGCCGAGGAACTGGTCTTCGGCGCCGCCAATGTCACCAACGGCGCCTATTCCGACATCCAGCACGTCACCAACCTCGCCACCGCGATGGTCAGCCAGTGGGGCATGTCCGACAAGCTCGGCAACATCAACTACACCTCGACCCAGGAAAGTTTCCTCGGCAACCAGTCGCATTTCAACGCCTCCGACGAGAGCCGCGAGTTGATCGACCGCGAGGTGCGACGGCTGGTCGACGAGGCCTATGAGCGGGCCAAGGTGATTCTGAAGGAGAACTGGGACGAGATGGAGAACCTCGCCCAGGGTCTTCTGGAATACGAGACGCTGACCGGCGAGGACATGATGCGGGTGATCCGCGGCGAGGCGCCGCGCAAGAGCGAGGATGACGGCGACGCCCCTTCGGGCAAGGGCGGGCCGTCGCCGTCGCTGACAGTGATCCCCAAGACCAAGAAGCCGCGCGCGCCGAAGGGCGGGCTTGAACCCGAGCCGATGGCCTGAGGCGCCAGGGCGATGCGCAAGCCGCCGGCAGACTGGAACCCGGCGGCCTACGGGCGGTTTCGCGGGTTGCGGCTGCGCCCGGCGCTTGACCTTCTGGCGCGGGTCGCCGACCTGCCGGCCGCTGGCGGGATGGTCGATCTCGGCTGTGGCAATGGCGTGGTCGGGGCGGCGCTGAAGCAGCGGTTTCCCGGCCGGGTGCTGACCGGGGTCGATGGCTCGACGGCGATGCTGGCCGAGGCCGGGCAGGCGGGCAGCCTGGCGCCCGGGGGCACGCTGGCGGTGCAGATGCCGCGGCAATACGGCGCGCCCTCGCACCGCTTCCTGCGCGATTTCGCCGCCGACATGTTCCCCGACCGTTTTGCCGCCACCGAGGGACAGCCGCCGGTGATGACGCCGGTCGAATATCACCGCCTGCTCGCCCCCCTCGGCCGGGCCGATGTCTGGGAAATCGACTATGTGCAGCGGCTGGAACCGGCGGCCTCGGGCCATCCGGTGCGGCTTTTCACCGAGGCGACCGCGATGCGCCCCTATCTGGACGCGATCAGCGCATCCGAAGCGGCCGAATTCATCCAGCGCTACGAGGCGGCGCTGGCGGCGGCCTATCCGGTCGAGACGGATGGCGCGGTGCTTTTCCCGTTCCGGCGCCTGTTCTTCACCCTGACCCGGACGGAGTGACCGCCATGCCTGCCCTGATCCCCACCGATTGTCACGGCACTGTCACCTGGCTCGGCCGGGTCGCCGACCGTGGTGCGGCACTGGCATCCGCGCCGCTCGATCAGGTGATGGCCCGCTTCACCGGGCTCGACGGCGAGGCGCATGGCGGGCTGACCCGGCCATCCTGCTCGCGGGTGACCGCGCAGCACGCCCTTGGCACCGAGATCCGCAATTGCCGGCAGCTGACGATCCTGTCGGCCGAGGACCTGGCGCTGATCGCCGCCGACATGGGGCTTGATGCGCTTGATCCGGGCCTGCTCGGCGCCTCGATGGTGATCGCCGGCCTGCCGGATTTCAGCCACCTGCCGCCCTCGGCCCGGCTGCAGACCGACAGCGGCGCGACCCTGGTCGTCGACATGCAGAACTATCCCTGCACGCTGCCCGCCCCGGGGATCGAGGCCGCCCACCCCGGCAAGGGCGCGCGTTTCAAGCCGGCGGCCAAGGACCGGCGCGGCGTCACCGCCTGGGTCGAGCGCGAGGGGATCCTGCGGATCGGCGACCGGCTGCGGCTGCATATCCCCGATCAGCGGCCCTGGGCGCATCAGCCGGTGACGCCGGGTTGACGGTTTGGCTGGCGACACCAAATCGCATCCGATCCGGTTTCGGACGAATTCGGCGGCGGATATGTCGCAATCCTTCCTGTTCCCGCGCGCCCCGCCCGCTATAGCCGGGCAGAGCGACTATCCGGCCCCGGCGCCGACAGGGAGAGACAGAAAACCATGGCCTTCAAGACTGATATCGAGATCGCCCGCGAAGCGAAGAAGAAGCCGATCATGGAGATCGGCGCGAAGCTGGGCATCCCGGCCGAGCATCTTCTGCCCTACGGCCATGACAAGGCCAAGGTCGGACAGGAATTCATCGCCTCGCTGGAGGGGCGCAAGGACGGCAAGCTGATCCTGGTGACCGCGATCAACCCGACCCCGGCCGGCGAGGGCAAGACCACGACGACGGTCGGCCTTGGCGACGGGCTGAACCGGATCGGCAAGCGGGCGGTGGTCTGCATCCGCGAGGCCAGCCTTGGCCCGAACTTCGGCATGAAGGGCGGGGCTGCGGGGGGTGGTCACGCCCAGGTCGTGCCGATGGAAGAGATGAACCTGCACTTCACCGGCGATTTCCACGCCATCACCAGTGCGCACAACCTGCTGTCGGCGATGATCGACAACCACATCTACTGGGGCAACGAACTGGGCATCGACGAGCGCCGGGTGGTCTGGCGCCGGGTGATGGACATGAACGACCGGGCGCTGCGCGACATCGTCGTGTCGCTCGGCGGGGTGTCGAACGGCTTTCCGCGCCAGACCGGTTTCGACATCACCGTGGCCTCCGAGGTCATGGCGATCCTGTGCCTTTCGAAGGACCTCGCCGACCTGCAACAGCGGCTTGGCGACATCGTCGTGGCCTACCGGCGCGACCGCTCGCCGATCTATGCCCGCGACATCAAGGCCGACGGCGCGATGACCGTGCTCTTGAAGGACGCGATGCAGCCCAATCTGGTGCAGACGCTGGAAAACAACCCCGCCTTCGTCCATGGCGGGCCCTTCGCCAATATCGCCCATGGCTGCAACTCGGTGATCGCGACGAAGACCGCGCTGAAGCTCGGCGAGTATGTGGTGACCGAGGCCGGCTTCGGCGCCGATCTCGGGGCCGAGAAGTTTTTCGACATCAAGTGCCGCAAGGCCGGGCTGAAGCCCTCGGCGGCGGTGATCGTCGCCACCGTGCGGGCGATGAAGATGAACGGCGGCGTCGCCAAGGCCGACCTCGGGGCCGAGAATGTCGAGGCGGTGAAGAAGGGCTGCCCGAACCTTGGCCGCCATATCGCCAACGTCAAGGGTTTCGGCGTGCCGGTGGTGGTGGCGATCAACCACTTCTTCTCGGATACCGAGGCCGAGATTGCCGCGGTCAAGGCCTATGTCGCCGGACAGGGCGCCGAGGCGATCCTGTGCCGGCACTGGGCGGAAGGCTCGGCCGGGATCGAGGATCTGGCGCGCAAGGTGGTCGAGATGGCGGAATCCGGCGCGGCGAACTTCGCACCGCTCTATCCCGACGAGATGGGGCTTTTCCAGAAGATCGAGACCGTCGCCAAGCGCATCTACCACGCCGACGAGGTGATCGCCGACAAGTCGGTGCGCGAACAGCTGCGCGCCTGGGAGGCGGCGGGTTACGGCCATCTGCCGGTCTGCATGGCCAAGACCCAGTATTCCTTCACCACCGACCCGAATGTCCGCGGTGCGCCCACCGGTCATTCGGTGCCGGTGCGCGAGGTGCGGCTTTCTGCCGGGGCGGGCTTCATCGTGGTGATCTG
>PHEC01000224.1 GCA_002841115.1 Alphaproteobacteria bacterium HGW-Alphaproteobacteria-6
CCGCCGCGCGATCCGCCACCCCCTCGATGGGGGTGCGGATCGCCGCCTGGCGGTGACGGCAGGGAAGAAAGGATACGGGCGAATGACGGCGACGATCATCGACGGCAAGGAATTCGCGGCCCGGGTCAGGGCCGAGGTCGCGCGCCATGTGGCGCGGCTGAACGCCGATCACGGGGTCACGCCGGGGCTTTCGGTGGTGCTGGTCGGCGCCGATCCGGCGAGCGAGGTCTATGTCCGTTCCAAGGGCCGCTCGACCGTCGAGGCGGGGATGAATTCCTGGGAGCACCGCTTGCCGGCCGAGACCGCCGAGGCCGATCTGCTGGCGCTGATCGGCCGGCTCAACGCCGATCCGGCGGTGCATGGCATCCTGGTGCAACTGCCGCTGCCCGGGCATATCGATTCGGACCTGGTGATCAACGCGATCGACCCGGCCAAGGATGTCGACGGGTTCCACATCTCGAACGTCGGCCTGCTTGGCACCGGGCAGAAGGCGATGGTGCCCTGCACGCCGCTCGGCTGCCTGATGATGCTGCGCGACCATCACGGATCGCTGGCGGGCATGGAGGCGGTGGGGGTCGGGCGCTCGAACATCGTCGGCAAGCCGATGGCGCAGCTTCTCCTCGGTGACAGCTGCACGGTGACCATCGCGCATAGCCGGACCCGCGACCTGGCTGCGGTGTGCCGGCGCGCCGATATTCTGGTGGCGGCGGTAGGCCGGGCCGAGATGATCCCCGGCGACTGGGTCAAGCCGGGGGCGACGGTGATCGACGTCGGCATCAACCGCATCGAGCGGGACGGCAGGCAAAGGCTGGTCGGCGATGTCGATTTCGCCTCGGCCGCCAGGGTCGCCGGCGCCATCACCCCGGTGCCGGGCGGGGTCGGTCCGATGACCATCGCCTGCCTGCTGGCCAATACCCTGACCGCCTGTTGCCGCAGCCATGGTCTGGAGGAGCCAGAGGGGCTGACCGCATAGCGCCGGTCTGGCGGTAGCGAGCGGACGGCCGACCCGGTGCCGGGCCTGGTGGTCAGCCGGCGGAGAGCGGGATCATCGTCCCCTGAAGGATGGCGATCAGGCGGCGGCCGGTGCCGCCCTGTGCCCGATCCGTCACCGCCACGACCTCGGCGGTGACCACGCTCAGCCGGCGCCCGGTCTTGACCACCCGCCCGGTGGCGATCAGCCGGTCGCCGGCGGCCGGTGCGAGCAGGTTGATCTTCATCTCGGTGGTCATCACCTCGGCCCCCTCGGGCATCAGCGACAGGGCGGCATAGCCCGCCGCCGAATCGCCCAGGGCAAAGGTCAGGCCGGCGTGGCCGACATCGTGCTGCTGGCGGGCATGGGGCAGGATCGGCGCGGTGATCTCGCAGCGGCCCGGGGCAAGGGCGGTGATCGTGGCGCCGAAGCTGGTCATCAGGCTCTGGCGGGCAAAGCTGGCGCGGACCCGGGCGGCCGGTTCGGCGGCGATGGGCTCGCCCGGTGCGGCATCGTCGGTCATCGATGGTCCTTCCCTGTCATCTCGGCATCGGAATCGGTCGCAGCAGCGCTCCGGTCAGGATCGCCAGCGCACCCGGCGCCATCAGTCCGGCGAGGGCGGGGCTGTCGCTGGCCAGGCCGCCGGTGTAGCTGCCGTATGCCGGCAGGATCGCCCGCGTGTCGTCGACAAGAAAGCATGGCCGCGACCTGCCGGCAAGCCGCGCCTTGGGGTGGTAATGGCCCGAGACCTCGCCGCGCGCACCGGCCTCGGCGATATGGCGAAAGACCAGCGGGCCAAGCCGTGCCTCGGTCTGGTGCCGGCCGCCAAGGCCGGTCGGGCCGGGGTCGTGATTGCCGGAAATCCAGATCCAGCGCCGGCCTTGCATCAGCCGCATCAGCCGGGCCCGCTGATCCCCGGCGATGCCGGCCGCCGCCATGTCGTCGAAGGCATCGCCGAGGCTGATCACGCGGTGCGCGCCGGTCGCGGTGATGTCGGCTTCGAGCCGGGCCAACGTCTCGGCGACTTCATAGGGTGGCAAGAGTGCGCCGGCGTGGCGGGCGTAGCGCGCCGAGCGGCCGAGATGCAGGTCCGAAACCACCAGGAGGCCCCGATCGCGCCAGAAAAGCGCGCCCGAGGGCAGGGCGGTCAGCGTCGCGCCGCACAGGGTGAAGTCATGACCCGCCGCGGTGCCTGCCCCGGTATCGGCCCCGGTATCCGCCCCGGTATCCGCCCCGCTATCGGCCCCGGTGCGTGTCATTCCAGACCGGCCTCGGCCATCAGCCGCCGGGCGGCGGCGTCGATCAGGCGTTCGCGACCGGCGCCCTCGACCGGCACGCGGCCATGCTCCAGCATCAGGGGCGCCGCGAAGGGGGTGACGCGGTCGGCCCTGACATGGTCGATCCGCCCGCCGATGCGCGCCAGCATCGCCTCGATCCGACCGAAATCGACCAGCCCGCGCATTGCCTCGTCGCGGGTGATCCGCAGCAGAAGGTGGCCGGGGTCGTGGCGGCAGAGCGTGTCGTAGAGGATGTCCGACGAAAACGTCGCCTGGCGGCCCGACTTGCGCGCCCCGGCATGGTTGCGCACGATCAGCCCGGCGATCAGCGCGACCGAGCGGAAGGCGCGCCGCATCACCGCATTGCCGGCCAGCCAGCCCTCGAACCCGTCGCGCAGCGCGTCGGGATCAAAAAGGGCGGCCGGATCGGGGACCGGATCGAGGCCCCAGATCAGGGTGGCGTAGTCAGAGGCGACAAAGCCGAGCGGGGCGAGGCCGGCGGCCTCCATCGCCCGGGTCAGCAAAAGGCCGAGGGTCTGCTGGGCGTTGCGCCCGGCAAAGCCGTAGACACAGAGATGGGCGCGCCCCTCGGCTGGAAAGCTTTCGACCAGCAGCCGGTCGCGGGCCGGCAGGCGCGACTGCGCGCGCTGGCCTGCCAGCCAGTCGGCGGCGGAAGCCGGCAGGCCGGGCCAGTCGTCCTGTTCCAGCATCGTCAGGATCCGTTCGCTGAGCCGGGTCGAGGTGGCGAATTTGGTGCCCGAGAAGACCGCGATCCTCGGGTCGCGTCCGGGCGCCGGCGCCACCTCCAGCGCGAGGTCGCGAAGGCCGACGAAGCGCACCACCCGGCCGCCGATCAGGAAGGTTTCGCCCGGGGTCAGGGTGGCGGCAAAGGCCTCCTCGACCTCGCCGAGCGGCGCCCCGCCGTGGCGGTTCTGCCAGCGCACGCTGACCAT
>PHEC01000225.1 GCA_002841115.1 Alphaproteobacteria bacterium HGW-Alphaproteobacteria-6
GAGGCGGCGATGATCGCCCTTCTGGCGCTGGAGGGCGTGCCGTTCGAGGTCTCGGTGCCGGCGACCGCGATCATCCGGCTGACGACATTGTGGTTCGCGCTCGGGATCGGCATCGCCGTCTTTCCCCTTGCCGAACGGGCATCGCTGAAAGGGACGGGTCGTGTGGAAGACCGCTGACTACACCGGCTGGGGCCGGGCGCTGCGGGCCAGTGGCGAGGTGGCGCGTCCCGAACGCGCCCGCGGACTTGACGCCATCCTTGCCGGCGGGCTGGTGCCCGCGGTCGGGATGCGGCGCAGCTACGGCGACGCCTGCCTGAACGGCGGCGGCCGGGTGATCGACATGACCAGGCTTGACCGGATGCTCGGCTTCGATGCCGGCAGCGGCATCCTGACCGTCGAGGCCGGCGCCCGGATCGGCGAGATCGCCGCCGCCTTCGCGCCGCAGGGCTGGCTGCCGGCAGTGATGCCGGGAACCGGTTTCGCCACCGTCGGCGGCTGCATTGCCCAGGACGTGCATGGCAAGAACCACCACAACGCCGGCTCGTTCTGCGCCCATGTCGCCGGCCTGACCCTGCGCAATGCCGATGGCGAGGTCGAGGTGACACCCGAGGCGACGCCGGAGCTTTTCCGTGCCACCGCCGGCGGGCTTGGCCAGACCGGGGTGATCACCCGCGCCCGGCTGCGGCTGATGCCGGCCAAGGGCGACGTGATGGTGGTGACCGAACGGCGCGCGGCGGACTGGGACGAGCATCTGGCGCTGCTCGACGCCTCATCGGCGAGCTATACCGTCGGCTGGATCGACGCCACCGCGACCGGCGCCCGGCTGGGCCGCGGCATCCTCGAAGAGGGCGAGACCGGGTCGGGCCTGATGCCGAAGCGGCGGCGCTTTCGCCGGGTGCCGTTTGACGCGCCGCACATGGCGCTGGCCGGTCCGGTGGTGCGCGCCTTCAACGCCGCCTATTACGGGCGGGTGCCCGAGGGCGGCCGCACCGTGGTCCGCCCGATCGGGGATTTCTTCTTCCCGCTCGACAAGATCCACGACTGGAACCGGCTTTACGGCCGGCGCGGCTTTCACCAGTTCCAGTGCGTGGTGCCGCTGGCCGCCGCGCCGGCGCTGCGCATGATGCTGGAGACCATCGCCGCCAGCCGGCTTGCCTCGCCGCTGGCGGTGCTGAAGCGGATGGGGCCGGGGCGCGCCGGCCACCTCAGCTTTCCGATGGAGGGCTATACGCTGGCGGTCGATTTTCCCAACCGCGCCGAGGCGCGCGAACTGATCGGCCGGCTTGGCGAGATGGCGGCGAAGGCCGGCGGGCGGATCTATTTCGCCAAGGACAGCCTGGCGCGCGCCCATGACATCGCGGCGATGTATCCCGAACTGCCGGCCTGGCGCGCCATTGTCGAGCGGGCCGACCCCGGGGGGGCGCTGGCCACCGACATCATCCGCCGCCTGGCGCTGAGGAGTGCAGCATGACCGAGACCTGGATCATCCTTGGCGCCACCTCGGCGATGGCGCGCGCCTTCGCCCGGGCGCTGGCCGCCGAGGGCGCCGGCCTGTTGCTGGCCGGGCGCGACGGCGAGGATCTGGCGGCGATCGCCGCCGACTGCGCCCTGCGCGGCGCAAGGCTGGCCGAGCCGGTGGCCTTTGACGCCCGCGACCCGACCGGCTTTGCCGCCCTCATCGACCGGATGGCGGCCGAGGAGGGCCGGCTGAATGCCGCGGTCTTTGTCGGCTCGATGCCCGATCAGGCGCGGATCGACGCCGATCCGGCGCTGATCGCCGGCACCGTCACCGACAGCTTCACCGGCCCTGCGACCTTCCTTCAGGCCTTCGCGCCGCTGGTCGAGGCGCGCGGCGGCGGCACCGTGGTCGGCGTCTGCTCGGTCGCCGGCGATCGCGGGCGGATCGGCAACTACGTCTATGGCGCGGCCAAGGCCGGCTTTGCCACCTATCTGTCGGGCTTGCGCAACCGGCTGACCCGGGCCGGCGGCCATGTCGTCACGGTGAAGCCCGGCTTTGTCGATACCGCGATGACCTGGGGCCTGCCCGGAATGTTCCTGGTCGCCAGCCCCGAGGCGGTCGCGGCCGATATCCTGAAGGCGGTGAGACGGCGGCGCAACGTGATCTACACGCCGTTCTTCTGGCGCTGGATCATGCTGATCATCCGCCATATCCCCGAGCCGATCTTCAAGAAGATGAAGATCTGAGCGGGGCGTCCGCTTTGCCCCGCAGGCCCGGTTGTCATTGCCGCAGGGATGGCGGGCAACTCTTTCCTTTGGCGTGAAAATTCTGTAAATTCACGACCGAACAAGGCAGACCGGAAGCGGAAGGAGCGTTGATGCGCAATGCGCTGACCGGAACGCGGGTGCGCGAGCGGCGGTTGCAGATCGGCATCCGGCAGGCCGATCTTGCCCGTCTGGCCGGGATTTCCCCGGCCTATCTCAACCTGATCGAGCACAATCGCCGCCGGGTCGGGCCGGCGCTTCTGGGCGCGCTGGCGGCCGGGCTCGGCGTCGAGGAGGCGGCCCTGGCGGAGGGCGCCGAAAGTGCCCTCTTCGAAGGGTTGCGCGAGGCGGCGGCCGGCGCCCCCGATGACGGCGCGGGCGCCCCCGAGACTGGCCGGATCGAGGAATTCGTCAGCCGCTTTCCCGGCTGGGCCGGGCTGCTGGCGGCGCGGCAGGCGCGGATCGGCGCGCTGGAGCACACCGTCGAGGCGCTGAGCGAGCGGATGGCGCATGATCCCTTCCTGTCGGCCTCGCTGCACGAGGTCGTCTCGGCGGTGACCTCGGTGCGCTCGACCGCGGCGATCCTGGCGGAAAGCGAGGAGATCGATCCCGAGTGGCGGGCACGCTTTCATCGCAACATCCACGAGGACAGCCTGCGGCTGAGCGAGGCGGCGGCGGCGCTGGTCGCCTATCTCGACACCAGCCAGGAAAGCGAGACCGGGCTGTCGTCGCCGCAAGAGGAGGTCGAGGCCTGGCTGGCGCGGGCCGGTTGGCATCTGGCGGCGCTGGAGCGGCCGCAGGCGCCGGCCGGCGACAGCCTGATCGCCGGGGCACCGGACCTGGCCAGCGGGGCGGCGCGCAAGCTGGCGCTGGCCCATGTCGCGCGGGCACGGGCCGATGCGCTGGCGCTGCCGCTTGGCAGCCTTGCCGCGGTGCTGGCCGAGGTCGGCACCGATCCCGGC
>PHEC01000226.1 GCA_002841115.1 Alphaproteobacteria bacterium HGW-Alphaproteobacteria-6
GACGGGGGCCGCCGCGGGGGCCGCCATGGCCTGCACCGGGGCGGCCGGTGCGGCGTATTTGGTGACCCGGACGTTCAGGCTGTCGTTCTCGCCATATTCGCGCTTGACGCTCAGTTCGGCCAGTTCGCTGCGGTTCAGAAGGGCGGCAAGCGCCTCGATGAAGGCCACATCGCTGTCGTGGTTGGTCTTGGTCATCTCTGTCCTCGATCGATCCCCGTCGGCCCAGTCACCGCAGGGTTCCCTCGCCGCCTTCGCGTCGCGGGCGGCTTGTGCCTTGTCGGGCGCTTATACGCGCTCGGGCGCGGCGTGGAAAGCCGCGAGTTCGGACGCGGGCCGGACAAAAATTTACCAGTTGATAAAATTCCTGATCGGTGGCAGCGTTCCTCTCGGGGAGCACCCCGATCGGACAAGGGGAGGCCGGATTGAGCACCATCGAACGGACACCCGGCATCGCGCCGGGGCGACTTGGCCCGCACGACTATGCCGCCAACTTCGCCGACATCGCGCCGCGGTTTGACGCGCATGAGGCACGGGTGGCGGCGGATCGCTGCTATTTCTGCCACGACGCGCCCTGCATGACCGCCTGCCCGACGGCGATCGACATTCCCTTGTTCATCCGCCAGATCGCCACCGGCACGCCCGAGGCGGCAGCGCGGACGATCTTTTCGCAGAATATCCTCGGCGGTATCTGCGCCCGGGTCTGCCCGACCGAACAGCTCTGCGAAGAGGTCTGCGTGCGCGAGGTGGCCGAGGGCAAGCCGGTCGAGATCGGCCGGTTGCAACGCTTTGCCACCGACAGCCTGATGGCGGCGGGCGTCCACCCCTTCACCCGGGCGAAGGCCACCGGCAAGCGCATCGCCGTCGTCGGCGCCGGCCCCGCGGGGCTTGCGGCGGCGCACCGCCTGGCGATGAAGGGTCACGATGTGGTGATCCATGACGCCCGGCCCAAGGCCGGCGGGCTGAACGAATACGGCATCGCCAGCTACAAGGCGCCCGACGATTTCGCCCAGGCCGAGGTCGACTGGCTCCTGAAGATCGGCGGCATCACCGTGACGACCGGCCGCGCGCTGGGTCAGGGGCTGACGCTCGACGAGTTGCGCCGCGACTTCGACGCGGTGGTGCTGGCGATCGGCCTCGGCGGTGTCAACGCGCTCCGCGCGGCCGGCGAGGGGCTGGCCAACGTGCTCGATGCGGTCGATTTCATCGCCGGCCTGCGCCAGTCCGGCGACAAGGCAACCCTGCCGATCGGCCGCGACGTGGTGGTGATCGGCGGTGGCATGACGGCGGTGGATGCGGCGGTGCAGTCGAAACTGCTCGGCGCCGAGACCGTCACCATCGTCTACCGCCGTGGCCAGGAAAAGATGTCGGCCTCGCGCGACGAACAGGACCACGCGGCCTCGGTGGGCGTGCGGATCATCCACAATGCCGCACCGGTCCGGGTGATCGGCAACGGCGCCGTGGCCGAGGTCGAGTTCGCCTATACCGAGGACGGCCCGGCCGGCCTGGTGCTGAAGCCCGAGACCTTCCGGCTGAAGGCCGACCAGGTGATGAAGGCGATCGGCCAAACCCTTGCCGGCGCCCCGGGCGGTCTGGTGATCGACGGGGCCAAGATCGCCGTCACCGGCGCCGGGCGGACCTCGCTGCCGGGGGTCTGGGCGGCCGGCGACTGTGCCGCGGGCGGCGACGATCTGACCGTCACCGCCGTCGCCGAGGGCCGCGACGCGGCCGAGGACATTCACGCAAGCCTGATCGGCTGAGAGGGGGCACCCATGGCAGACCTGACCACGACCTTCATCGGCATCACCTCGCCGAACCCGTTCTGGCTGGCCTCGGCGCCGCCGACCGACAAGGAAGTCAACGTGCGGCGCGCCTTCGAGGCGGGCTGGGGCGGCGTCGTCTGGAAGACGCTCGGCGCCGAGGGCCCGCCGGTCGTCAATGTCAACGGCCCGCGCTACGGCGCGATCTGGGGGGCGGACCGCCGGCTTCTCGGCCTGAACAACATCGAGCTGATCACCGACCGGCCGCTCGAGGTCAACCTGCGCGAGATAAAGTCGGTCAAGCGCGACTGGCCCGACCGGGCGCTGGTGATCAGCCTGATGGTGCCCTGCGACGAGCAAAGCTGGAAGGACATCCTGCACCGGATCGAGGATACCGGTGCCGACGGGGTGGAACTCAATTTCGGCTGCCCGCACGGGATGAGCGAGCGCGGCATGGGCTCGGCCGTGGGCCAGGTCCCGGAATACATCGAGATGGTGACGGCCTGGGTCAAGCAGCACAGCCGGATGCCCTGCATCGTCAAGCTGACGCCGAACATCGCCGATATCCGCAAGCCGGCCGAGGCGGCACGGCGCGGCGGCGCCGATGCGGTCAGCCTGATCAACACCATCAACTCGATCACCTCGGTCAACCTCGACAGCTTCAGCCCCGAGCCCTCGATCGACGGCAAGGGCGCGCATGGCGGCTATTGCGGCCCGGCGGTGAAGCCGATCGCGCTCTCCATGGTCTCCGAAATCGCCCGCCACCCCGCGACCCGCGGCCTGCCGATCTCGGGCATCGGCGGCGTCACCACCTGGCGCGACGCGGCCGAGTTCATGGCGCTCGGGGCCGGCAACGTCCAGGTCTGCACCGCGGCGATGACCTATGGCTTCAAGGTGGTGCAGGAGATGATCTCGGGCCTGTCGCAATACATGGACGAAAAGGGCATGACCGCGACCGCCGATCTGGTCGGCCGGGCGGTGCCGAATGTCACCGACTGGAACCAGCTCAACCTCAACTATGTCACCAAGGCCCAGATCGACCAGGACCTCTGCATCAAGTGCGGCCGCTGCTACGCCGCCTGCGAGGACACCAGCCATCAGGCGATCTGGATGAAGGAAGGCCGGGTCTTCGAGGTCAACGACGCCGAATGCGTCGCCTGCAACCTCTGCCTCGACATCTGCCCGGTCGAGAACTGCATCACCATGCGGCCGCTGGCGAAGGGCGAGACCGATCCGCGCACCGGCAAGGTGGTCGGCGACTACGCCAACTGGACGACGCATCCGAACAACCCGATGGCCCAGGCGGCGGAATAACGCAGGCCGCCTGCTTCTTCGCCGCCTGCTTCTTCGATGTGACAATACCCCGGGTGGGTCCGGGAGGGCAGCGCCCTCCCGGCGGG
>PHEC01000227.1 GCA_002841115.1 Alphaproteobacteria bacterium HGW-Alphaproteobacteria-6
ATCACCGGCCGGCGGCCGCGCCTGCTGGCCCTGCCGCGGCCGCTGCTGCGGCTGGCCGGGCACGGCGCCGATGCCGCCGCCCGGCTGACCCGGCGCCCGCAGGTGTTTTCCGCCGGCAAGGTCCGCGAGATGCTGGCCGGCGACTGGATCGCCGCCAGCCCGGTCGCCGATCCGACCCCGCTTGACGTGACGATACGCCGTTGCCTCGCGCCCTTTCTGCCGCTAGGCAGATCGGGTATCACCGCACAGAACCCTCCCGACCGAGGTCCCGAATGAACCCGGACAGAACCGCGATTTTCGACCGCGTCGCTGCGATCCTCAAGGCCCATGCCAAGGAGGACATCCCGATCACCGCCGATCTGCGCATCGCCGCCGATCTGGCGATCGATTCGGTCGAGATGTTCGATCTGGTGATGGAGATCGAGGACCTTTATGATATCAGCTTTCCGATCGAGGAAGCATCTGCTATCGATACGGTAGGGTCGCTGGTCGACGCAATCTCCAGGCTTTCAAATGCTTGATAACAAGAAGAAAATGGGCGATTTCTTCACCCGGTTCGACAAGCTTTCCGAGCGTGTCGAAGGCATGTATGCGCTGGGCCGGCGGCCCTTCGGCATGACCTTCGACCAGATGCTGTCGCCGACCCGGGCCCGGGTCGGCAATACCGAAGTGATCCTTGCCGGCACCAACAACTACCTCGGGTTGACCTTCTCGGACGAATGCCGCGAGGCGGCCAAGGCGGCGATCGACGCCCATGGCACCGCCACCACCGGCAGCCGGCTGGCCAATGGCACCTATGCCGAGCATGTGGCGCTGGAAGACGACCTCAGGCACTTCTTCGGCACAGCGGCGGCGATCGTCTTCACCACCGGCTACCAGGCCAACCTCGCCGCGATCAGCGCGCTGGTCGGGCGCGGCGACCATCTTTTCATCGACGCCGACAGCCATGCCTGCATCTATGACGCCAGCCGGCTTTGCGACGCCGAGACCATCCGGTTCCGCCACAACAGCCCCGAGGACCTGGCCCGGCGCCTGGCGCGCCTGCCCGAGGACGGCGCCCGGCTGGTGGTGATCGAGGGGCTCTACTCGATGCTCGGCGATGTCGCCCCGGTGGCGGAATTCGTCGAGGTCGCCCATGCCCACGGCGCGATGATCCTGGTCGACGAGGCACATTCGATCGGCTGCTACGGCGATCACGGCCGCGGCCTGTGCCAGGCCGAGGGCGTCACCGACGAGGTCGATTTCATCACCGGCACCTTCTCGAAAAGCTTCGCCTCGATCGGCGGCTTTTGCGTGTCGCGCCACGCCGGGCTGGAGATGACGCGGCTGGTCAGCCGGCCCTATCTCTTTACCGCCTCGGGGTCGCCCGCCAATGTCGCCACCGCCCGTGCCGCACTGGCGGTGATGGCCGCCGATGACAGCCGCCGCACCGCGCTCTGGGACCGGGCGCGGCAGCTTCACGCCGGGCTGACCGCGGCCGGCTATGTGCCGGCCTCGCCGCCCGGCCCGATCATCGCGGTCGAGCGGCCGGATGAGCTGACCGCGGTGCGCGAGTGGAACGCGCTCCTCAATGCCGGGATCTATGTCAACATCGCGGTGCCGCCGGCGACGCCGCAGGCCAAGTCGCTGCTGCGGCTCAGCGTCTCGGCGGCGCATGGCGTGGACGAGATCAACCGCATCATCGCCGCCTTCAAGGGCCTGTCGCGCGCCGCCGCCTGAACGGCGCGGGGCCCGAAAAGACCCCGCAAGCCGCCGGTCGCGGAGCCGCGCCCCTGCCTCAGCGGAACGCCCCGGCGCGGTAAAGCCGCCAGGCGATCCAGGGGGCGGCCAGGACCGGATGGCGACGCGCCCGGGCGCCGACCGCGATCGTCACCCCCGAGTGCCGCGCCACCTTGTCGAGCACATAGTCGAGCCCGCCATCAAAGGTCGTCGCCGCCTTCAGCACCCGTGCCGCGCCCAAGGGCTTGCCGATCAGCCGGCGCAGGGCCCAGCGCCCGGCACAGGCCAGCCGCGCCAGCCGGCCGGCATCGGCCGCGATGAACCCGCCGGCGCCGTCGCCGGGCAAGAGGATCGCCGACAGGGCGGCATAGCGTTCGGGAAAGCGCGCGACGATCTCGGCGGCGCGCGGTCCGGGGCGCTCGGGGCGCAACTCGGTCCGGTAGCTTTCCATCAACCCGCGCCGCCAAAGCTCGTCCGGCCCGACCGGGCCGCGCAGCAAGGGGGCGACCTCGGCGGCGAAATGCCGGCAGGCGCGGGCCAGGGTGCGCACCAGCCGGGCCCGGATCGCGGGGTCGTCGGCAAGGATCGTCGCCGGCTGGGCAAAGCGCGCCCAGAGCATCGGCTCAAGCGAGCCGCCGCCGGCGCGGCGATGAAAGGCGGGTTCCGAGATCACCGCGTATTTGCTGCTCAGCCGCTGGCCGCCGGCATCGGTGATCTGCAGGAAATGCACGCTCGG
Organism: Alphaproteobacteria bacterium HGW-Alphaproteobacteria-6; assembly: GCA_002841115.1. Lineage (GTDB taxonomy): Bacteria > Pseudomonadota > Alphaproteobacteria > Rhodobacterales > Rhodobacteraceae > Albidovulum. The sequence continues at coordinate 2,456 of PHEC01000227.1, forward strand.
CGGCAGCGCCCAGGCCGCAAGGGCGGCAAGGCCGGCGCCGTGCAGGCTGCGGTAGCGGTCGACGATGACGTAGAAGTCAAGCATCCGGCCGGCGCCCTCGCCCTCGCGCAGCGCCGAGCCATAGAACAGAAGTGCTTGCACCGCGGCCCCGTGCCGCGCCCGGATCGCCTCGGCCATGGCCCGGGCCGGCGCCGGCAGCGGCGCCTGGTCGGCCTCGATCAGCGCGCCGAGGCGCGCGAGGGTTTCGGCCCCGGTCATCGCAGGAAGGCCAGCGGCGGGGTCGGCGTCACACTGAGGCGGCCGGCGGCGGCCGGCAACATCTCGCCGTCGATCATCACCGGGCCGTCATGGTCGATCTCGAAGCCGTCGCCGCGCCAGCTGGTCAGCCCGTGCGCGCCCAGCCCCGGCCCGGTGCGGCCGGCCAGGACCTTCACCATCGCCCGGCGAAAGCCGGTCAGCGGCCAGCCGGCATGGGTCAGCGCGATGGCGCCGGGCCCCTCGCCCCAGAACGGCGCCAGGCCGAGGCTGAGCCGCGCCAGCGGCGTCATCAGGCTGAAGGCATGCTCGCCCTCAAGCCGCATCCCACCGCCCGCCCCGCTGCCCGCGCTGCCGCCCGCCCCGCCGCGCGTGACGACAAGCCGCGACGGCCGCAGCAAAGGGGCGCCGTCGTCGTCAAGATAGCG
>PHEC01000051.1 GCA_002841115.1 Alphaproteobacteria bacterium HGW-Alphaproteobacteria-6
GAGGTGCCGTTCCTGTTGCTGATGACGCTGGCGGCGCTGACCCAGGCGCGGGCGGCGCAAAGCCTGACCGTTGCCCGCGCGCTTGGCTATTGCCGGGTGACCGGCTGGCTCAAGACGGTGTTTCCCGCGGTCTACCGCCAGATCCGGCTGCCGGTCTATGCGGTCCTTGCCTTCTCGATGTCGGTGGTCGATGTGGCGATCATCCTTGGCCCCAACACGCCGCCGCCCCTGTCGGTGCAGGTGGTGCGCTGGATGAACGACCCCGACCTGGCGCTGCGCTTTCGCGCCGCCGCCGGGGCGCTTTTGCAACTCGGGCTGGTGGTCGGCGCGCTGATGCTGTGGCGCGGGTTCGAGGCGGCCGCCGCCGCGATCGGGCGCTGCTGGATCTTCCAGGGCGGGCGCGGGCGGGCGCCGCTGGACGGCGCGCTGCGCGCCGCGGCACTGGCGCTGGGCGGGCTTTCGGCGGCGGCGGTCTTTGCCGGCCTTGCCGGGCTGGTGGTCTGGTCGCTGGCCGGGCTCTGGCAGTTCCCCGACGCCCTGCCCGCCCGGATGACCCTGCAGACCTGGACGCGCCACGGACCGCAGCTTGCCGCGCCGGGGATCGAGACCCTGGCGATCGGCGCCGCCGCGACGCTGGTGGCGCTGACCCTGACCGTCGCCTGCCTCGAGGCCGAGCACCGGCACGGGCTGCGCCCGGCCAGCCGGGCACTGTGGCTGCTCTACCTGCCGCTGATCGTGCCGCAGGTGGCCTTTCTTGCCGGCTTCCAGACCCTGGCGCTGGTCAGCGGCCTTGATGGCGGCCGGGCGGCGGTGATCGTCGCCCATGTCGTCTTCGTGCTGCCTTATGTCTTTCTGGCCCTGGCCGCGCCCTGGCGGGCCTGGGACCTGCGCCACGACACCCTGGCCCGCGCGCTTGGCGCCGGGCCGGACCGGGTGCTCTGGGCGGTGCGGTTGCCGATGCTCCTGCGTCCCTTGCTGACCGCCGCGGCGGTCGGTTTCGCGGTGTCGGTCGGCCAGTATCTGCCGACCCTGCTGGTCGGCGCCGGCCGGGTGCGGACGCTGACCACCGAGGCGGTGGCGCTGGCCTCGGGCGGCGACCGGCGGGTGATCGGGGTCTATGCGTTGATGCAGGCGCTGGTGGCACTGGCGCCGTTTCTTCTGGCGATCCTGCTGCCACGAGTGCTGTGGCGCAACCGGGCGGGGCTGCGCGATGGCTGAGGGCGAACGCGGGCTGCGGCTCGAGGGTCTGTCGATCGCCCTGAACGGCCAGCGGCTGATCGGGCTCGACACGCTGATCGTCCCGGGCGAGACGCTGACGGTGATGGGCCCCTCGGGCTCGGGCAAGTCGACCCTGCTGGCCGCGATCACCGGCACTCTGGCGCCGTCCTTCGCGATGACCGGGCGGATCCGGCTGGATGGCCGCGACATCACCCGCCTGCCGACCGAGGCGCGCCGGATCGGCATCCTGTTTCAGGACGAATTGCTCTTTGCCCATCTGTCGGTCGGCGCCAACCTTGCCTTCGGCCTCAGGCCGCAACCCGGCGGCCGGGCGGCCCGGCGGGCGCGGATCGCGCAGGCGCTGGACGACATCGGCCTTGCCGGCTTTGCCGACCGCGATCCGGCGACGCTGTCGGGCGGCCAGCGGGCGCGGGTGTCGCTGATGCGGATGCTGCTGTCGGAGCCCTGCGCGCTTCTGCTGGACGAGGCGTTTTCCAAGCTCGACACGGCGCTGCGCGGCCAGATCCGCGATCTGGTGTTCCAGACCGCGCGCGACCGCGGCCTGCCGGTCCTTCAGGTCACCCATGACCAGAGCGACGCCGACGCAGCACAGGGCCGGCGCCACCTGCTGTAGCCGCCCCCCGGACCGGATCAGGGGGCGGGCCGGATCGGGGGGCAGGCCGGATCGGGGCGCAGGCCAGGTCAGACGTAGTCGGCGCGCACCAGCCCGTATTTCGCCATCTTCTCGTTCAGTGTCCGGCGCGGCAGGCACAACTCGTCCATCACCGCGGTGATCGAGCCGCGATGCCGGCGCATGGTGTTGTCGATCAGCATCTTCTCGAAGCTTTCGACATATTCCTTCAGGGGCTTGCCCTCGGTGGTCATCGCCGGCCCGGCCTCTTCGTTCTCGGCCATCAGCAGCGAGGCGATCGAGCCCGAGCCGCGGCGGTTCTGCAGGACCGCGCGCTCGGCCACGTTGATCAGCTGGCGCACATTGCCGGGCCAGGGCGCCTGCAGAAGCTGGGCGGCCTCCTGCGCGGTGACCTCGGGGGCCTCGCAGCCGTATTCGTCGGCGAACTGTTCGGCGAGGCGCGCGAACAGCACCAGGATATCCTCGCCGCGGGTGCGCAGCGGCGGCAGAACGATCTTCAGCGCCGCCAGCCGGTAGTAAAGGTCCGGGCGCAGCGCATCCTCGACGGTGCGGCCGGGCTCGTGATCGTTGCAGATCGCGACGATGCGGGTTTCGGCCGGGCTGCCCTGATCGTTGATGAAGGTCAGAAGCCGCGCCTGCAACGGATGGCTCAGCGCCTCGATATCCTCAAGCACCAGGGTGCCGCCGCGGGCCTCCTCGACCAGCGGGATCTGGCCGCCCTCGTCGATCGGGCCGAAAAGCCGGGCCGCCAGCATCTCCTCGGCATAGGCGCCGCAGCTGACCACGACAAAGCGGCGACCGGCGCGCGGGCCGACCGCGTGCAGCGCATGGGCGACCAGGGTCTTGCCGGTTCCGGTCTCGCCGTCGATCAGCACATGGCCATCGGCCTGGCCGAGGTCGAGGATATCCTCGCGCAGCCGCTCCATCGGCGCCGAGGCGCCGATCAGCTTCTTCATGATGCCGCTGCCGTCCGACAGTTCGCGGCGCAGCGCCCGGTTGTCGAGCGTCATCCGCCGGGTCTGGCTGGCGCGCTTGGCCAGGTCGGTCATCCGGTCGGGGTTGAACGGCTTTTCAAGGAAGTCATAGGCGCCGACCCGCATCGCCTCGACCGCCATCGGCACGTCGCCGTGGCCGGTGATCATGATCACCGGCAACCCGCTGTCGAGGCTCATCAGCCGCTTGAGGAAGGCCATCCCGTCCATCCCCGGCATCTTGATGTCCGAGACGACGACGCCGGGATAATCCGCCCCGATCACCTTCAGCGCCTCTTCGGCGCTGGCGAAGGTCTCGGTGTCGAAACCCGACAGCGCCAGCCACTGGCTGATCGACTGGCGCATGTCCTGTTCGTCGTCGACGATTGCTACCTTCATCGCGCGTGCCATGGTTTTCCCCTTATTCTGCCGCCCGGACCCTGTCGGTCAATATGGGCAGTCGCACCTCGAATACAGCCCCCCCCTCGGGCACATTGCGTGCCGTCAGCCTGCCGCCGAGGTCATTGACGATCCCCGACGAGATCGCCAGCCCGAGGCCGACCCCCTCGCCGGGCTTCTTGGTGGTGTAGAAAGGCTCGAAGAGATTGTCGAGATCGGTGATCCCGTGGCCATTGTCGCGCACCGCCAGCACCGCCGCCTCGCCGGCCGTCAGCGCGATCTCGATCGCCGGGTCGGCGGCCTCGCGGGTGGCGTCCAGCGCGTTGCGCAGAAGGTTGATGATCACCTGTTCCAGGCGGATCCGGTCGGCCATCACCATCACCGGGCTGCGCGGCAGGGCCCGGGTGATGCGCGCCGCGCGGCCGCGCAGCGTCGGTTCCATCATCGACAGCGCGCCCGAGACGCAGCTGCGCAGATCGACCGGCTCGAAGGCCTCGCCGCCCTTTCTGGCATAGCTTTTCAGCTGCCGGGTGATCGCGCCCATCCGCTCGATCAGATCATCGATGCGCTGGAACGACGACAGCGCCTCTTCGGGGCGCCGGCGCTGAAGCAGCAGCCGGGCGCCGGCCAGATAGGTCTTCATCGCCGCCAGCGGCTGGTTCAACTCGTGGCTGACCGCCGCCGACATCTCGCCGAGTGCGGCCAGCTTCGACGATTGCGCCAGCGTCTGCTCGGCCACCGCCAGATCCTTTTGCACCTTCTCGCGCTCGGCGATCGCGCGCTGAAGCCGGGCATTGAGCCGGCGCAGTTCCGCCGATTCCTGGCGAAACAGCGCCGATTGCAGCCGCGCCCTTCGCGACAGCACATAGAAGATCAGCGCCAGAAGCACGGCAAAGCCCATGATCTCCAGCGCCAGCACCGCGTTGACCTGCTCGCGGATCGAATCATAGGAGGTGAAGCTGGTCAGCCGCCAGCCGCGAAACGGGATCCGCGCCTCGCTGCGCATCACCGCGCGGCCGCGGACATAGGCGTCCGGCGGCTCGTTCGCCCAGTCCGAGGTGACGCGGAAGGCGCGCTCGACCGCCGATTGCGGCGGCCTGAGCGCCAGCGCCTCGGTCATCGTCAGCCCGCGCCAGCGCGGCTCGCTGGACAGGATCACCCGGCCCTCGCTGTCGCTGACCGCGACCGCATCGGCGGTGCCGGCCCAGGCCCGCTCGAATTTCGCCAGTTCGGCGGCGACGACGATCACCCCCAGAAGCTTGTTGTCGCGCCGGACCGCGCGCGAATAGGTGAAGGCAAAGCCGCCCGAGTCGCGCTCGGCCACGGTGAAGACGGTATCGCGCGAGCGCTGCGCATCGACGAAAAACGCATCATTGGCATGATTCTGGCCGATCCGGGTGCGGTCGGTCGCCGCCACCGTGCGCCCGGTCGCATCGAGAAGGTCGATCGAGGCCGCGCCCACCTCGCCCTGCACCGTGATCAGCCGCTGCGAGGTGACCGAGAACCCGGCGCTCTCCAGCGACGAGATCAGCGCCGGGTCGCGCGCCAGCAGCTGCGGCACGATCGAGGTGCGCTGCAATTCGCTGATCACGTTGCCGGTATAAAGCGCCAGCCGCACCTCGGCACGGTTGCGCGTGGTCTCCGAAAAGCGCTCGGTCAGCCAGGCATTGGTGGTCCAGATCATCGCCACCGCACCGGCGATGAACACGATCACCGCCGCGCGCAGCCACCACGGGCTGCGGATGCCAAGGCCAAGCAGCCCGGCGGCAAGCGAATCGTCGGCCTCGGGGGCCGGGCCGCCGGGCGCCGGCGTCCCGGCGCCGGCCACCGCTGCGACGGCTGGATCGGGTTCCTTCATGGCGCCAGTCTAGGCCCGCGCCGGGCCGGCCTCAAGCGCCGCCGCCTCAGGCCAGGGCCATCGCCGCCAGCAGCGAGCGGAAAAGCACCGATCCGTCGGCGCCGCCCAGCGCCGGATCGACCGCCCGTTCGGGATGCGGCATCATCCCCAGCACCCGGCGATTGGCCGACAGCACCCCGGCGATCGCATCGACCGAACCGTTGGGGTTGTCGTCATAGCGAAAGGCGATGCGGTCCTCGGCGCGCAGCCGTGCCAGGCCGGCGTCGTCGATCGCATAATTGCCATCGTGATGGGCGACCGGCAGGATCAGCCGGTCGTCGCGGCGCCAGCCGCCGGTAAAGGCGCTGTCGGGGGTCGCCACGCGAAGCCCGACCGGCTTGCAGACAAAGCGCAGCCCGGCGTTGCGCATCAGCGCCCCGGGCAGAAGCCCGGTTTCGGTCAGGATCTGGAAGCCGTTGCAGATGCCAAGCACGAAGCCGCCCGAAGCGGCAAAGTCGCGCAGCGCGCCGGCCACCGGCGAGCGCGCCGCGATCGCGCCGCAGCGCAGGTAGTCGCCGAACGAGAACCCGCCCGGCACCGCGACGATGTCGGTGCCCTTCGGCAAGGCGCCCTCCTTGTGCCAGACCCGCGTCACCCGGGCGCCGGCGCGCTCGAAGGCCACGGCGAGGTCGCGGTCGCAGTTCGAGCCGGGAAAGGTGATGACGGCGGCCTGCATCGGCGGCGCTCCTCGCTGATCGTGATGCGCCCCCATAGCGCAAATGCGCCGCTCCTGCCAGAGCCCGGCCCCTCAGGCCAGCGGCGCCAGGATCTCGGCCTCGGCCCCGTCGCGCAGTGCGGTGTAAAAGCAGCTTTGCCGGTTGGTGTGGCAGGCCGGGCCGGTCTGCTCGACCAGCAGCAACAGGCAGTCGCGGTCGCAGTCGAGGCGCATCTCGACCAGGCGCTGGCGATGGCCCGAGGTTTCCCCCTTGACCCAGAAGGCCTGGCGCGAGCGCGACCAGTAGGTCACCTGCCCGCTGGCCAGCGTCGCCGCCACCGCCGCGGCATTCATCCAGGCCAGCATCAGCACTGCGCCCGAGGCATGATCCTGGGCGATCGCCGGGATCAGGCCGCGGTCGTCATAGCGAAGCGTCGCGGGATCGAAGGCCATGGCAGCACCTTTCCAAGTCGGCGTTTGCGCCTTATCTAGGGGGCAAACCGGCCCGGGGAAAGCCATGAGCGACACCGACCTGATCAAGCTTTACTCGCAGCGCATCCTGGCGCTTGCCGCCGACATCCCCCATGCCCGCCGGCTTGAGCATCCGACAGCGTCGGTGCGCAAGCGCTCGCCGCTCTGCGGCTCGACGGTGACGGTGGACGTTCTGGTCCGCGACGGCCGCATCGCCGAGTATGGCCAGGACGTGAAGGCCTGCGCGCTTGGCCAGGCCTCGGCCGCACTGTCGGGGGCGAAGATGATCGGCCGGACCCGGGCCGAGGTCGAGCGGGCGCGCGACGAGTTGCGCCGCATGCTGAAGGACGGCGGGCCGGTCCCGTCCGCGCCCTTCACCGGCTACGAGGTGCTGGAACCGGCGCGCGACTACCGCAATCGCCATGCCTCGATCCTGCTCGCCCTCGAGGCCACCGCCGAGGCGCTGGCCGAGGCGGAGGCGTCCGCCTCTGAGCGATCGCTGCGCGGGGGCCCTGCACCGGGCGCGGGGTGAAGGCGCGGGGCGGCAAGAAAAAGCCGCCGCGGCCCTGGGGACCGCGGCGGCAGTCGGCGATTTCCGGGTTCCGGCGCGCCGGGCTCGGGCAGAGCCGCGGGACTGGGGAAGACGCGCATCCGGGCGGAGAACCGCGAGGCAGAAAGCAACGGGGCAGAAAGCGCCGGGGCGAGGGTCAGACCATGCCCGGAAGATGCAGTGCGACGATCAGCATCGCCACCAGCGACACCAGCCCGACCGCATCACCAGCCAGCGAGCCGCGCGCCCGCAACAGAACCGACCGCAGGTCGGTAGGGTTTTCGCTTGTCATCGGGGCACCTCCGCTTGATCAACGGTGTTGCCTCTTTGTTCTCACGCCGAACCGATTCTGTAAAGAACTTTTTAAGAACTTTCCGGAACATGGCGGCAACACGCCGCGCGCCGCGCCCTGGGTGTTCGCCACCGGATACAAGGTTCCCGATGAATGCAGGGTGTCGGTCATTGGCCTGTGCCCTTTCAGCGAAACATTCAGGTGACGGGCCGGGAAAGAGTTCCTGTCCCGCCATCCGATCCCGTCGCCGAGGGGCGCGCCCGACCCTGGGGGGGCGCTTTGCCACGCCGGGGTTGCGCAGCTTTATGGCAGCCAGACCACTCCAACTGTCGAGCAATCCGCGACGGTGCCATGCGCCCTCCCGCCGGGAGGGTCGGGCGCGGCCCGGGCTGGTCGCCCGGACCCGGGCTTGTGGGGAGCGTGGCGCGTAACGGTTTGCGGGGTTTCCTGATTGACCCGGGCAGAGACCGGGCTTTGTCGGCGGCCGGCCAGAACATGTCGCGCAAAAGTGGGAACCGGTTTTGCGCTACTCGGACATGCGAAATCAAAAGGTTGGAGTGGGTCGCATGAATGCGAATGAACGCGATCCGCTCTAACCCACCGAAATCAGCCGGATCGCCCGGTCCTGCTCCATCAGCCACAGCAGCACCCGCGCCGCCGCGCCGCGGGCCGAGGCCAGGCCGGGATCCTCGGCCAGCAGCCGGCGGGCGTCGGACTGCGCCACCGCCATCAGCCCGGCCTGGCGCTCCAGATCGGCGATGCGGAACCGCGGCAGGCCCGATTGCGCGGTGCCGATCAGATCGCCGGCCCCGCGCATCGCCAGATCCTCTTCGGCGATGCGAAAGCCGTCCTCGGTCTCGCGCAGGATCTGCAGGCGCCGGCCGGCGGCCTCGCCCAGCGGCGGCTGGTAGACCAGAAGGCAGGTCGAGGCCGCCACGCCGCGCCCGACCCGGCCGCGCAGCTGGTGCAACTGCGCCAGCCCGAAGATCTCGGCCCGCTCGATCACCATGATCGAGGCGGCCGGCACGTTGACGCCGACCTCGATCACCGTCGTCGCCACCAGGACCCGGCTGCGCCCGGCGGCGAAATCGGCCATCGCCGCGTCCTTCTCGGCCGCCGGCATCTGGCCATGCACCAGCCCGACCACCCCCTCGCCGAAGCGCGCGCGCAATGCCGTGAAGCGGTCCTCGGCGGCGGTCAGGTCGACCAGTTCGCTTTCCTCGACCAGCGGGCAGACCCAATAGGCCTGCCGCCCCTCGGCCAGCGCCCGGCCGAGATGGGCGACCACCTCGTCAAGCCGCCCGGTCGAGACCAGCGCAGTGGTGACCGGCTGGCGCCCGGCCGGCTTTTCGTCCAGCACCGAGACATCCATGTCGCCATATTGCGCCAGCGCCAGCGAGCGCGGGATCGGCGTCGCGGTCATCACCAGCACATCGGCGGTGATCCCCTTCTGCGCCAGTTCCAGCCGCTGGGCGACACCGAAGCGGTGCTGTTCGTCGACGATCGCCAGCCGCAGGTCGGCGAAATGCACGTCCTTCTGGAAGACCGCATGGGTGCCGACCAGGATCTGCGTGCGCCCCGCGGCCAGCGCGGCAAGCTTGGCCGCCCGCTCCGCCCCCTTGTCGCGCCCCGACAGGATGTCCAGCGTCACCCCGGCTTCGACCGCCAGCGGCGCCAGGCTTTCCAGATGCTGGCGCGCAAGGATCTCGGTCGGCGCCATCATCACCCCCTGGCCGCCGGCCTCGACCGCGATCAGAAGGGCGAGGAACGCCACCAGCGTCTTGCCCGAGCCGACATCGCCCTGCAAGAGCCGGCTCATCCGGCGGTCGGCTTCCATGTCGGCGGCAATCTCGGCCAGGGCGCGGTCCTGCGCGCCGGTCGCCCGGTAGGGCAGGCTGGCACGGACCCGGGCCTGCAAGACCCCGGTGCCGACGCTCGCCCGGCCCTTGCCGCGCCGCACCGAGGCCCGCGCCAGCGCCAGCGTCAGCTGATGGGCGAAGAACTCGTCATAGGCCAGCCGCCGTCGCGCCGGCGCCTCGGCGATCATGTCGGCCATCGATGCCGGCGCATGGGCGGCGCGCACCGCCTGCGCCCAGCCCGGCCAGCCCTCGCGCGCGACCAGGGCCGCATCGATCCATTCCGCCAGATCCGGCAGCCGGGTCAGCGCGCCCGCCACCGCACGCGCCATCAGCTTCTGCGTCAGCCCGGCGGTCAGCGGATAGACCGGCTCGAAGGCCGGCAGGCCCTGCGCCTCTTCGGGACGCAGCACATGGTCGGGGTGGACCATCTGCGCGATCCCGTCAAATATCTCGACCTTGCCCGAGATCACCCGGCGCTGGCCGGTCGGCAGCAGCTTTTGCAGATGATCGCCATGGGCATGGAAAAAAACCACCTGAAACTCGGTCTCGGCGTCGCGCACGAAGATCCGCGCCGGACCGCCCTTGCGGCGCGGCGCCACATGGGCGCCGACCTCGACCGCGACGGTCAGCGTCGCGGGCAGGCTCGCCCCCCGGATCGTCGCCACCGGCCGGCGGTCGACGCCGGCATGGGGCAGCGTGAAGATCAGGTCGCGCGGCCGCTCCACCGCGATCTGGGCAAAATGCGCCGCGGTCTTCGCGCCGACCCCCTCCAGCGTCTCGATCCCGGCGAACAGCGGGAACAGGATCGGCGGCCGGCTCATCCGCCGATCAGCCGCAGCCAGGCGTCCTCGTCGATCACCTCGATGCCAAGCGCCGCGGCGGCCTTGGCCTTCGAGCCCGCCCCGGGACCCGCGATCACCAGATCGGTCTTGGCCGAAACCGACCCCGCGACCTTGGCGCCCAGCGCCTCGGCCCGTGCCTTGGCCTCGGCCCGGGTCATCCGTTCCAGCGTGCCGGTGAAGACCAGGGTCTTGCCGGCGATTGTGCTGTCGCCGGCCTGCGGCGGTGCCACCGCGATGATCTCGAGATGCGCCACCAGCCGGTCGATCAGCGCGCGCTCGGCCGGTTGGTGAAAGGCGGTGACGACCGAGGCCGCCAGCACCGCGCCGACCCCGTCGATGGCGACCAGATCGTCCCAGTCCGCCCCCTCGCCGATCCGTGCCGCGGTCATCGCCGCCTCGAAGGCTGGCCAGGTGCCGTAATGGCGCGCCAGCAGCATCGCGGCACTTTCGCCGACATGGCGGATGCCAAGCGCGAAGATCAACCGGTTCAGCGGGATTTTCCGTCTTTTCTCAATCGCTTCAAAGAGGTTCTTCACGGATTTCTCGCCAAAGCCGTCGCGGTTCTTCAGCCGGGTGACCTTGGCGCCGTCGCGCGCCGCAAGGGTGAAGATCTCGGCCGGCTCGCGGATCGGCAACTGGTCATCGGCATAAAACATCTCGATCTGCCTGGCCCCCAGCCCGTCGATGTCGAAGGCATTGCGCGAGACGAAATGCTTCAGTTTTTCAATCGCCTGCGCCGGACAGATCAGGCCACCCGTGCAGCGGCGCACGGCGTCGCCGGCCTCGCGCACCGCCTCTGATCCACATTCCGGGCAGCGGGTCGGAAAGACATAGGGCACGGCTTCGGCGGGGCGGCGCGAAAGGTCGACATCGGCGATCTTCGGGATCACGTCGCCGGCGCGGTAGACCTGCACCCAGTCGCCGACCCGGATGTCGCGCCCGTCGCGGATCGCCTCGCCCGAGGTCGCCGAGCGGCCGGCGATGTAATCCTCGTTGTGCAGGGTCGCGTTCGAGACCACCACCCCGCCGACCGTCACCGGGGCCAGCCGGGCGACCGGCGACAAAGCCCCGGTGCGGCCGACCTGGATGTCGATCGCCTCAAGCCGGGTCCAGGCCAGTTCGGCGGGAAACTTGTGCGCGATCGCCCAGCGTGGCGTGGTGGAGCGGTAGCCGAGCCGGGCCTGCAGGCCGAGGTCATCGACCTTGCAGACCACGCCGTCGATGTCATAGCCGAGGGTGGCGCGCTGCGCCTCGATCTCGTGCCAGGCCGCCAGCAGCGCCCCGGGGCCGTCGCAGCGCCGGGTCAGCGGGTTGGTGGCAAGGCCGAAGCCGGCGAGCCGGGCGATCGCCCCGAACTGCGTCGCGGCCAAGGGTTCCGAGACTTCGCCCCAGGCATAGGCGAAGAACCGCAGCGGCCGCGCGGCGGTGATCGCCGCGTCAAGCTGGCGCAAGGAACCGGCGGCGGCATTGCGCGGGTTGGCGAAGGTCTTTCCCCCGGCTGCCCCCTGGCGCGCGTTGAGCTCGGCGAAATCGGCATGGCTCATGTAGACCTCGCCGCGCACTTCCAGAACCGCCGGCGCGCCGGCGATGTGCTGCGGGATATCGGCGATGGTGCGGGCATTGGCGGTGACATTCTCGCCGGTCTCGCCGTCGCCGCGGGTCGCGGCCTGCACCAGCCTGCCCCCCTCGTAGCGCAGGGACAGCGACAGCCCGTCGATCTTCGGCTCGGCGGTATAGGCCAGCGGCGCGTCAGGGCCGAGGTTCAGGTAGCGCCGGATGCGGTCGTCGAAATCGGTGATATCGGTGGCCGAGAAGGCGTTTTCCAGGCTGAGCATCGGGCGGGCATGGCGGACCGGGGTGAAGGTCTGCGAGGGGGCGGCGCCGACCTGGCCGCTCGGGCTGGCCTCGGCCAGTTCGGGGAACCGCGCCTCGATCGCCAGCAGGCGGCGCTTCAGCGCGTCATACTCGGCGTCCGAAATATCCGGCGCATCCGCGCCGTGATAGGCCTGATTGGCGCGCGCGACCGCCGCGGCCAGCCGCGCCCATTCGCGGCGCGCCGCCCCGGCATCGAGGCCTTCGACCGGACGCCCGGCGCGGTCCGCATCCGTGGCCGCATCCGCCCCGGCCGGCTCCGAAGCCCCGCCACCCGCCGATCCTTTCGCCGCAGACATCACTGGACCTTTCCGACCGATCCCCGCAAAAGTGTTAGGGCGCCGGCCCGGCAAGGTCCAGCCTTCGCGTCGCCGCCGCCGGCCATGGAGCGGCGGGCGACGATCTGCTAGCGTGCCGGCAAAGCGGCCACAGAGGCAGGCGAGCCATGCGCATCACCCCCCCCGACGCCTTCCTGCGCCAGCCCTGGCGCAACGGCGGCGGCACCACCCACGAGATCGCCCGCGAAGAGGACGCCGCCGGGCTGCTCTGGCGCCTCTCGGTCGCCGAGGTCGGCTCGGCGGGGCCATTCTCGGCCTTTCCCGGCCTCGACCGGATCCTGACGGTGATCGCCGGCGCCGGGCTGATCCTTGACACGCCCGAGGGCCGCCTGCACGCCATGCCCTTCGTCCCGCTCGGCTTTCGCGGCGACCTGCCGGTCGATTGCCGGCTGATCGACGGTGCGGTCCGCGATTTCAACGTGATCCATGATCCGGGCCGGATCCGGGCCGCGGTTACGGTGGTCCGGCCGGGCGCGACCCTGGCCTGCCCGGCCGGACCCGGGCGGCACTACGCGGTTCTGGCCACCGGGCCGGGAACCCGCCTTGACGGGGTCACCCTGCCGGCCGGTGCGCTGGCCCGGTTCGACGCGGCCGGCCGGCTGACCGGCGCCGAGGCGCCGGCGCTTCTGGTGACGATCGGGGCCGTCGCAGCCTGAGCGCGCCGCCGGCGTTCGGGGCAGGCGGTCAGAGCACGCGGTCAAGCGCCGCGATCAGCCGCGCCACATCCGCCGCACTGGTGTAATGCACCATCGACAGCCGCAGCACGCCGCGTTGGGGATCGACCCCCATCGCGGCAAGCGGCCGGACCGCATAGAAATCGCCGGCCCAGCAGTTGATCCCGTGCTCGGCCAGCGCGACCGAGACCGGCTCGGCCGCGCGGCCGAGATCGGCCGCCACGGTCGGCGCGCGCCGGCCCGCATCGCCGGGGCCGATCAGGCGCAGGTCGTTGCGGTCCGAAAGGTAATCGAGAAGCGGCTGGCAGATTGCCACCTCATGGGCGCGCATCAGGTCATGCAGCCGGGCCGCCCGCCGGCGCGCATCGGGCTCCGGCGCGAAATGGTGGTCATGCAGCGCGTCGAAGTAATCGGCGATCCCGGCCGAGGCGGCGACCTGGGCGTGATCGGGGCCGGCCGGGGTGAAGCGCTTGGAAAGCGTATCGCCGTTGAACCGGTGGCCCTGGTTCGGCAGCCGCATCCCCAGATCCTCGCGGATCGCCATGATGCCCTGATGCGGCCCATAGGTCTTGTAGGCGGAGAAAAGATAGATATCGGTGCCGAGTGCGCCCACATCCGGCAGCCCGTGCGGCGCATAGCTGACCCCGTCGACGCAGGTCACCGCGCCGGCGGCATGGGCCATCGCCACGATCTCGGCCACCGGATTGATCTCGGCCACCACGTTCGAGCAATGCGGAAAGGCAACCAGCCGCACCCGGCCGTCGGCCAGAAGCGGCGCCAGCCGGGCCGGGTCGAGATGGCCGGTCGCCGGATCGATCCGCCATTCGCGGATCTCGACGCCGTCCTCGGCCAGCCGGCGCCAGGGGCCGGAATTGGCCTCGTGGTCCTGATCGGTGACGACGATCGCCTCGCCGGGTTGCAGCGCGCGGCGGAAAGCCTGCGCCAGCACATAGGTGTTCTGGGTGGTCGAGGGGCCGAAGCTCAGCTCTTGCGTCTTGATCCCCATCATCGCGGCGAGGCGCGCGCGGGCCTCGTCCATCTCGGCGCCGCCGGCCGCGGCGGCGCCGTAGGGCGCGTAGGGCTGGACCTTCCGTTCCCGGTAGAACCGGGTCAGCCGGTCGATCACCGGCGCGCAGGCATAGGATCCGCCGGCATTCTCGAAGAACGCCTGATCGGCGAGGCCGGGCACCGAAAAAGCCGGAAACTGCTCGCGCACGAATGTCAGGTCGATCTGCATGGTCTCTCCGCGAATGCCGGCCGGCGCCAGCCTGCGCCGCCGCCACCCTGCCCTGCCCGCGATCCGGCCGCAAGGGAGGGCGCGGGGCCGCATTCGGCACCTTGCCCTGCGCAGCCCGGCGCCCTATATTCGTCCTGTTCGGGGCTTGCCCCGGGCTATGGACATAAACGCGCTCGTAATAAGCGGTTCGGACCCGGGGGCGGTACCCGGCGGCTCCACCAGATCCCCGTCATTGGCGGACCATGGGGCCGAAACAGGATCGACGAACGTCTAAAGGGGTTAGCTTTGTCCCGGCGGGGTGCCACCGTTATCGGTCCGAAAAGTACAGTTGCCAATGACAACCGTGCTCCGGCAATGGCTCTGGCTGCGTAAGCAGTTCGAGTCGCCGAAACTAAGCCCTTGCGCCTAGCAGCGTAAGGCGGGGTTCGCAGGCACCTGGCAACAGAAGCCTGCACCTTTCCCGCTTCACCCTTCCTCAAGGAATCCGGTCCAGGATCGGCGCTGCGCAACGGCAAGCAGCAAGGGGATTGCGATGACCAAACGCGACCTGCTCGAGAACTGGTATCGCCGGATCTGGGTCGCCGGCGAACTTGACGCGGTGGACGATTTCTTCGCGCCCCGCGCCGGGGCCGAAGGCATCCTTGCCGACGGCAGCGTCGGCCCCGAGGACTTCCGCGCCCTGATCCCGGCGATCCACGCCCTGGTCCGCGACCTTTCCATCTCCATCGACCTCAGCCGCGAGATGGGCGACTGGCTCTGGACCCGGATCACCCTCAGGGGCCACGCCGCCCGGGGCATGGAAACCGTCTGCGTCCATGCCCAGGTGATGGTCCGGGTCGAGGACGGCCGCATCGCCGAGGCCTACAACTGCTTTGACGCGCTGACCTTCTTCGAACAGCTCGGCCAGTTGCCCCCCGGCGCGCAAATGCTGCTGCTGTCCGGCGAAAGGCTCGGCTGAGCCAGAGCCCGAGCCGGCGCCACCGTCGCCACGCCCGCTTCGGCAGGGGGTGCGCGCGCGCGCCGCGCGCGACCGGCGGGCGCGAAATCCGCCCGGCCCGGGACGGATGCGCAGGGGCTTGCCGGAACCGGCCCGCCCGGCCATCATCGGCCGATGATCCGGCCCTTCACCCTCGCCGCCCTTGCCGCCCTCGCGCTGGTCCCGGCGCCGGCGGCGGCCTGCACGGTGGCGCTGGTCCTTGCCATCGACGTGTCCGGCTCGATCGACCGCGGCGAATACCGGCTGCAGGCCGACGGGCTGGCCGCGGCGCTCGACGACCCCGAGGTCGCCGACGCGCTGGTCCTGGGGCAGGTCGCGCTTGGCGTGGTGCAATGGTCGGGGGCGGGCATGCAGCGGATGGTGCTGCCCTGGCGGCGGATGCTCGACCCGCGGGCGACGGCCGACTTCGCCGCCCGCACCCGCGACCTGCCGCGCGCCTATTACGGTGCCGATACCGCCGTGGGCGAGGCGATCGCCTTTGCCGCGCAGCAGTTCGCCGCCGTCGCAGACTGCCGGCGCAAGGTGATCGACATCTCCGGCGACGGGCCGCAGAATGCCGGGCTGCCGCTGCCACCGGCGCGCGGCGCCGCCCTGGCCGCCGGGATCGAGATCAACGCCATCGCGATCGAGGACATGGGCCGGGCCAGCCCGATCAGCGAATTCTACCGCCGCTTCGTCATCTCGCCGGGCGGTTTCGTGATGACCGCGCGCGGGCTGGACGACTATGCCCGCGCGATCCGCGCCAAGATCCTGCGCGAGATCAGCCAGCCGACCGGATGACCCGCCGCGCCGCCCGCCCGATCGTGGGGGGCGATCGGAAGGCCGGATCGGGTGCCGCAAGCCCCCTTCCCTTCCCGGACAGATTGCTTATGGTGATCGCGAAACGCCGCCCGGAAAGCCGCCCGCATGACCCGATCGATCGACTACGGCAACCTCATGCACCGCGCCATGCGGGGGCTGATTGTCGAGGTCATGCGCGGCGTCGAGCAGGACGGGCTGCCGGGCGAGCATCACTTCTTCATCACCTTCGACACCCGCCACGCCGGGGCCCGCCTTGCCGACTGGCTGCGCGAACGCTACCCCGAAGAGATGACCGTGGTCATGCAGCACTGGTATGACGGCCTGAAGGTCGATGACGAAGGCTTTGCAATCACTTTGAATTTCGGCGACACGCCCGAGGCGATGTATATCCCCTTCGACGCGATCCGCACCTTCGTCGATCCCTCGGTCGAGTTCGGCCTGCGCTTCGAGACGCAAGACAGCGACGAGGACGAGGACGACAGCGAGGCAGAGGAAGACGACGACGACGAGGCCCGCCCCGCCGCCGAGATCGTCAGCCTCGACACCTGGCGGAAATGACCCTGCGAGGGATGGCGGGCGCGGCCGGTATGCCACGGCACACCGATTGCAAATCCGACGCCCGCGCCCTATGAGAGCCCCGTCGCCACCAGGAGGCTTGCCGATGTCCCAGACCCGCCCCAACCAGACCCGGACCGAGACCGACAGCTTCGGCCCGCTCCAAGTGCCGGCCGACAAGTACTGGGGCGCGCAGACCCAGCGCTCGATCATCAATTTCCCGATCGGCTGGGAACGCCAGCCCGTGGCGATCATCCGCGCGCTCGGGGTGATCAAGAAGGCCTGCGCCCGGGTCAACATCGCGCAGGGCGACATCGACGCGACGCTGGGCGAGGCGATCGCCGCCGCCGCGACCGAGGTGATCGAGGGCCGGTTCGACGACAATTTCCCACTGGTGGTCTGGCAGACCGGCTCGGGCACCCAGTCCAACATGAACGCCAACGAGGTGATCTCGAACCGCGCGATCGAGATGCTGGGCGGGATCAGGGGATCCAAGACGCCGGTGCATCCCAATGATCATGTCAACATGGGCCAGTCCTCGAACGACACTTTCCCGACCGCGATGCATGTGGCGATCGGGATGATGGCGCGCGACGTGCTGTTGCCGGGGCTGGAAAAGCTGCACGGAGCCCTTGCGGCCAAGGCGGTGGAGTTCCGCGACATCATCAAGATCGGCCGCACCCATACCCAGGACGCGACGCCGCTGACCCTCGGCCAGGAGTTTTCCGGCTACGCCCACCAGGTCGCGCAAGGCATCATGCGGGTGAAAAAGATCCTGCCCGAGATCCATGAGCTGGCCCAGGGCGGCACCGCGGTCGGCACCGGGCTGAACACAAGGGTCGGCTGGGATGCAAGGGTCGCCGCCGAGATTGCCGCGATCACCGACCTGCCCTTCGTCACCGCGCCGAACAAGTTCGAGGCACTGGCCGCCCATGACGCGATGGTGATGTTCTCGGGCGCGCTGAAGACCGTCGCCGCCAGCCTCTTCAAGATCGCCAACGACCTGCGCCTGCTCGGCTCGGGCCCGCGCTCGGGCCTTGGCGAGCTGATCCTGCCGGAGAACGAGCCGGGATCGTCGATCATGCCGGGCAAGGTCAACCCGACCCAGGCGGAGGCCCTGACCATGGTCTGCGCCCATGTCATGGGCAATGACGCGGCGGTCGGCTTCGCCGGCAGCCAGGGCCATTTCGAACTGAATGTCTACAACCCGATGATGAGCTACAACGTCCTGCAATCAATGCAGCTTCTGGGCGACGCGGCGGCCAGTTTCACCGACAACATGGTGGTCGGCACAAAGGCCAATGTGGCGCGGATCGACAAGCTGATGCAGGAAAGCCTGATGCTGGTCACGGCACTCGCCCCGACCATCGGCTATGACAACGCGACCAGGGTCGCCAAGACCGCCCACAAGAACGGCACCACGCTGCGCGAAGAGGCGATCGCGCTGGGCCTGGTCGACGCCGAGACCTTCGACCGCGTGGTGCGCCCCGAAGACATGATCGGCCCGAAGGGCTGAGGGGGCGCGGATGGCCGAGATCGTCAACCTCCGCCAGGCCCGCAAGGCCCGCGCCCGCGGCGAGGCGCGCGACCGCGCCGCCGAGAATGCCGCGCGCTCGGGCCGCTCGAAGGCGCTGAAGGCGCTCGAGGCGGCGCGCGCCGAAAAGGACCGCACCGATCTTGACGCGCACCGGCGCGACCCGCGCCGCGACGACGGATGAGGCGCGGATGAGCCGGCCGGTCAAACGCTCACTGACGCTGAACGGGCACCGCACCAGTGTCTCGCTCGAGGATGAGTTCTGGTCCGCCTTCCGGGCGCTGGCGATGCGCGAGGGCCGCGCCCTCAACGCGCTGGCCGCCGAGATCGACACCGGGCGCGACAGCGTGACCGGGCTGGCCACCGCGATCCGGCTCAGGGTGCTTGGCGATCTTCAGGCCCGGCTTGCCGCCGGGGCCAGGGCCGCCCCGGATCAGTGACCGCGGCCGTTGTCGCGCGACGGATAAAGGGCGGCGCGGATCCGCAGGGCCTGACGCCGCTCATGTTCCTCGCGCTCGGTCAGCGGGCTGCGCTTGCGCGCCTTTGGGCCGAGTTCGCCGCGAAACAGCCGTTGCAGTTCCTCGCGCGACAGGATCGCCTCGGGTTCGGGTTCGGCCGCGGCGGGATGCACGCCGAAGGCCCGAAACGACGGCACCGCGATGCGGAAATAGGACGGCGCCGACAGCAAGGCGCCATCGGCCGACGTGGTCGCGGCAAGAAGTCTGATCGCCATGGCCCCCCCAGGAACCCGAGACCGAATGAGCAGTTTTCGGCTGACGGGATCGTGATGCAGCGATTCGCCAAGCCTTGTTAGGGGAAAATGCACCATTTTCTCCCCTGATTTCAATTCAAGGTTGCGTTTCAACAATATTTCACTTTCGTCAACGATCCGCTGGCCACAGGCGCGTCGTCACCCGCGCGCCATCACCCGCAGGTGGATACCGTCGCGCGCCCGCACCGTCAGATGCGCCACCGGCACCGGGGCCTGCCCCGGTTCGGGGGCAAACTCCAGATCGCGCAGCAGGATCGCCAGGATCAGCGGCCCCTCGATCATCGCGAATCCGGCCCCCGGACAGACCCGCGGCCCGGCCGAGAACGGCAGGTAGGCGCGCCGCGCCGAGGCCCGCGCCGCGACCCCCTGCCAGCGGTCG
>PHEC01000228.1 GCA_002841115.1 Alphaproteobacteria bacterium HGW-Alphaproteobacteria-6
CAAGCATGAAAGCTGCGGCCAGTGCACGCCCTGCCGCGAAGGCACGGGCTGGATGTGGCGCGTCATGGAGCGTCTGGTTTCCGGCGAAGCGGAAGTCGAGGAGATCGACATGCTGCTCGACGTCACGAAGCGGGTCGAGGGTCACACGATCTGCGCGCTCGGCGACGCGGCGGCCTGGCCGGTTCAGGGCCTCATCCGGCATTTCCGGGGAACGATCGAAGAGCGCATCGCGTCGAAACGCGGCGGCGCGGCAAGGGCGGCGGAGTAGGTCATGCCGAAACTCATAGTCGATGGCATCGAAGTAGAGGTCGAAAACGGCGCCACGCTGTTGCAGGCCTGCGAGGAGGCTGGCGCCGAAATTCCGCGCTTCTGCTATCACGAGCGGCTGTCGATCGCGGGCAACTGCCGCATGTGCCTGGTTGAAGTCGAGAAATCGCCGAAGCCCGTCGCCTCCTGTGCGATGCCGGCAGCCGACGGCATGGTCGTGCACACGAAGACCGAGCAGGTGAAGCGCGCCCGCGAAGGCGTGATGGAGTTCCTCCTCATCAATCACCCGCTCGATTGCCCGATCTGCGACCAGGGCGGCGAATGCGATCTGCAAGACCAGTCGATGGCCTACGGCGTCGACGGCTCGCGCTTCCACGAGAACAAGCGCGCCGTCGAAGAGAAATACATGGGTCCCCTCGTGAAGACGGTGATGACGCGCTGCATCCATTGCACGCGCTGCATCCGCTTCTCGCAGGAAGTGGCCGGCGTCCCCGAACTCGGCGCCATCGGCCGCGGCGAGGACATGGAGATCACCACCTATCTCGAGCATGCACTCACCTCCGAGCTGTCGGCGAACGTTGTCGATCTCTGCCCGGTCGGCGCGCTCACCTTCCGCCCCTTTGCCTATACGGCGCGCCCCTGGGAGCTGAAGAAGACCGAGTCCATCGACGTGATGGACGCTGTCGGTTCGAACATCCGCGTCGACGCGCGTGGGCCCGAAGTCATGCGCATCCTGCCGCGTCTCAACGACGACGTGAACGAAGAGTGGATTTCCGACAAGACGCGCTTCGTCTGGGATGGGCTCAAGACCCAGCGCCTCGACACACCCTATGTCCGCGAGAACGGCCGCCTGCGCGCTGCCACATGGGACGAGGCCTTCGCCGCCATCGCCGCGCGCCTGAAAGGCGTCGACGGCAGGCGGACCGCTGCCATCGCGGGCGATCTCGCCTGCGCCGAATCCATGAAGGCGCTGAAAGACCTCTACACCTCGCTCGGCTCGCCCAACATCGATTGCCGCCAGGACGGCGCGAAGCTCGACGCCTCGCACCGCGGCGCCTACCTCTTCAACACGACCATCGCCGGCATCGACGACGCGGACGCGATCCTCCTCGTCGGCACCGATCCGCGCAAGGAAGCCCCCATCGTCAACGCGCGCATCCTGAAGCGCGCGCGTGCGGGTGGCCTGAAAGTCGGCGTCGTCGGTCCGCGCGCCGATCTCACCTATGACTACGACTACATCGGCGCCGGCCCGCAATCGCTGAAGGACCTCGGCTCCTTCGGCGACGTCCTGAAAAGCGCGTCGCGCCCGATGATCGTGGTCGGGCAGGGCGCGCTCACGCGGCATGACGGTTCCGCCGTTCTCGCCGAAGCGCTCGCTCTCGCGAAATCCGTCGGCGCCCTTTCGGCTGAATGGAACGGCTTCAACGTGCTGCACTCGGCCGCCGCCCGTGTCGGCGGTCTCGATCTCGGCCTCGTGCCGGGCGAAGGCGGTCGCAATGTCGAAGGCATCCTCGATGGCGCCTCGAAGGGCGAGATCGAAGTCGTCCATCTCCTCGGCGCCGACGAGATCGACATGAACCGTCTTGGCGAGGCATTCGTGATCTATCAGGGCACGCATGGCGATGCCGGTGCGCATCGCGCCGACGTCATCCTGCCGGGCGCCGCCTACACCGAAAAGAACGCCACCTGGGTCAACACCGAGGGCCGCGTGCAGATGAGCCGCCGCGCCGTCTTCCCGCCGGGTTCCGCCCGCGAGGACTGGACGATCCTGCGCGCCTTGTCCGCCGTTCTTGGCAAGACGCTCCCTTATGACGATCTCGCCGCGATCCGCGAGGCGATGACGGCCGACGCACCGCATTTCGCGACGGCGGATATCGTGGTGCCCGCCGGAGCCATGCCGGACCTTCCGCAAGGCGCGCTCGATGCCGCGCCTTTCGAAACACCGGTTCGCGACTTCTACATGACCAATCCGATCGCGCGTGCGAGCGCCGTCATGGCCGAGTGTTCGGCCGGCCGGGCTGCAGCCGCGCGCATCCAGGCGGCCGAGTGACGGGGGCAATGGGGCAATGACAGACATTCTCGTCGCATACGGAATTCCGCTGGCGATCATCGTCGCTCAGTCGCTCGCGCTGATTGTCGCGATCCTGATCGTTACCGCATACGTGCTGCTGGCAGACCGCAAGATATGGGCGGCGGTGCAGCTTCGTCGCGGGCCCAACGTCGTCGGCGCCTTCGGCCTGCTGCAGTCCTTCGCGGACCTGCTGAAATTCGTCTTCAAGGAAATCGTGATCCCGGCAGGTGCCAACAAGGGCGTCTTTCTCATCGCGCCGCTCGTCACTGTCACGCTCGCGCTGTCGGGTTGGGCCGTGATCCCGCTCGACGCGAAGATGGTCGTCTCCGACATCAATGTCGGGATCCTTTATATCTTCGCCATCTCCTCGCTGGGCGTCTACGGCGTCATCATGGCGGGCTGGGCGTCGAACTCGAAATATCCCTTCCTCTCCGCGCTGCGCGCCGCCGCGCAGATGGTGTCCTACGAAGTCTCCATCGGCTTCGTCATCGTCTGCGTCTTGATGACGGCGGGTTCGCTCAACCTGTCGAAGATCGTCGAGGCGCAAGAGACCGTCTGGTACTTCATCCCGCACCTGCCGATGTTCGTCATTTTCTTCATCTCCGCGCTGGCCGAAACGAACCGCCCGCCCTTCGACCTCGTCGAGGCGGAATCGGAACTCGTCGCCGGCTTCATGGTCGAATACTCCTCGACCGCCTACATGATGTTCATGCTGGGTGAATACGTCTCGATCCTGCTCATGTGCGCGATGACGACGATCCTCTTCCTCGGCGG
>PHEC01000229.1 GCA_002841115.1 Alphaproteobacteria bacterium HGW-Alphaproteobacteria-6
GGTCGGCGGGTCGGCGGGATCGACGGGTATCACCAGCGCGCGCGCCTCCTCCCCCATTTCCGCATTGGGCGCGCCGACCACGGCGATGTCCGCGACCTTGGGGTGGCGGATCAGCACCTGCTCGGCTTCGGCGGGATAGATGTTCACGCCGCCGCTGACGATCATGTCGGACACGCGGTCGGTGATGAACAGATAGCCGTCATCGTCGACATAGCCCATCTCGCCCAGCGTGAAGACGCCCGGCGCGATATGCGCGGCGGCGGTCTTTTCGGGATCGCCGCGATAGACGATGCCATGGCCGCTGGTGTCGCGGAAATAGACCTGCCCGACGCTGCCCGCCGGCAGTTCCTCTCCGTCGTCGCCGATGATCACGGTCTGGAAGGGCGGCAGCGCCTTGCCCACCGATCCCGGCCGCTCCAGCCATTCCTGAGAAGTGATGAAAGTGGTCGTCCCCGCCTCGGTGCCGCCATAGGCCTCGACCAGCACGGGACCGAACCATTCGATCATCGCCTGCTTGACGCTGCGCGGGCAGGCCGCGCCGGTGTGGGCCAGCCGCTCCACGCTGGAAATGTCATAGCGCGCGCGCACCTCCTCCGGCAACGCCAGCAGCCGCTGGAAATGCGTCGGCACCATCACCGACCCCGCGACGCGATGCCGCTCGATCAGCGCCAGCACCTTCTCCGCGTCGAAATGCTCAACGACGATCAGGGCGACGCCGATGAACACGTTGCGCGCCTGCCCCAGGGGTCCCGTGTGATACAAGGGTCCCACGACGATGGCCGGCGACGGCGTGAGGCGCGAGCGCAGCACGTCCGCCAGTTCCGCCACCGTCTCGGCGTGCGGAAAATATTGCGGCGGCGTCTCGGTCGCCTTGGGCCGCCCGGTGGTGCCGGACGTATAGTGAAGGTGAGGCAGCGGCGCCCGGTCGGACGGCGGTTCGGCGTCGGACGCGGCGGCCACCCAATCCTCCCAGGCGATCAGCCCTTCGCGCGGTTCGCAGCGCCAGCCGATCACCGTGCCGACTCCAGCCTCCTTCGCGGCCGCGAGGCCCGCCTCCGCCGTCTCCGGCCCGACCAGGATGGCGACGGCACCCGAATCCTCGAAGATATAGGCCGCCTCGCCCGGCGTCAGGTGAAAACTCACCGGGACGCTGGAGATGCCCGCCTCCAGGCAGGCGACATAAGCGATCACCGCCTCCGCGCTGTTGGGCGCGAAGACCGCGACGCGGCGATCCTCCCCGAAAGGCAGCGCGGCGAGCGCGTTGGCGGCGCGGTTGAGCAGCGGGTCCAGCTCCGCCCAGCTATATTCCACGCGCTCGTCCGCCAGCGCCAGCTCGTGGCGGCGCGAAGGATCGACCCCGGCAACGGTTAGCGACATTCCCTTCTCCTTCGATCTGTCATGGCGTCATCCGGTGACGGATTGCCGGGCGATGATGGCCGGCGCGAGATAACGCAGCGCGGCGCGGAACGAAATGAACGCGACCACGCCGCAACTCGCCACCACCACCGCCAGCGAATTGCCCAGCAGGGCTTCGTCCTTGAACACATGGTCGGTCAGCCCCGCGACCAGCGCAGGCCCCGCGCCCATCCCCAGAACGGTGAAGACGAAAAGGAAGCCCGCCAGCATCCGCGCCCGAATCTCCCCCGGCGCGATCAGCGCCATGATCGACGAGACATAGACCATGAACGGCACGGTGATGAACTGCGCCACGCAATAGAAGGCCAGGAACAACCATGGATTTTTCGCGAAGAACATATACCCCAGCACCGGCAGCATCGCGAGGATCAGCCAGCTGTAGAACCGCAGATGCGCATCCTTCATCCCGCCCGAGAACAGCTTGTCGACGATCCAGCCGTTGATCACCAGCGACACCGCGGAGATGATATTCATCACGCTCAGCGCCACGCCATATTGCACCGGCTCCCATCCGAATCGCCGCTCGATATAGGCCGGGACCCAGGCGGTCATCGAAAAGCCGCACATGGCGAGACAGGAGGTGCCGACCAGCATCAGCGCCAGCAGCCGCCAGTTGCCGACGACGAAATTCCGGATGACGGCTCCACCGCTCTCGCTCGCGCCCTCCCCGCTCTTGCTGTCGACAGGATTGCCGTGACGCCGGCCGGGATCGGGAAAAGTGAACAGCAGAAACGCGAGCAGGATGCCCGGAACGCCGACCATCATCATCACCAGCTGCCACGGCTCCGCCGGTCCGTGGAAGGGAATATGCACGTCGGTATGCGCGGCCGCATAGGCGATCGCCAGGCCGCCGAGACCGAAGGCGGTGGCCGACCCGACCTTGCCCCCCATCTGGAATGTGGATGTGGCGCGCGTCAGCATCTTCGAGGGAAAGGCGTCCGCGATCAGCGAATAGGCGGCGGGCATCAGCGCCGCCTCCCCCACGCCCACGAACACGCGCGCGACGAGAAGCTGTTCATAGGTTTCCGCGAAACCGCAGGCGGTCGTCGCCGTCGCCCACAGCACCACGCCGCCGAAAATGATCCACCGCCGCGAATAACGGTCCGCCGCCCAGCCCAGCGGCAGGCCGAATATGGCATAGGTGATCGCAAAGGACGTGGCGGTGATCATGCTCACCTGCACGTCGCTCAGCAGCAGATCGGCCTTGATCGGCGTCACCAGCATGCTGATGATCAGCCGGTCCACCCATGAAAAGACATAGATGATGAAAAGGACGGCGACCATCCACCATGCGGGGCCGAGTCCAGGCTCGGCGCCCGTGCGGTCGACCGCCCCCTTCGCTGCGTTCATCGCGCCGGTCCGCCGTTGTTATATTCGGTGATCTTCAGCTTGCCGAGCTGCGCCAGATGCACTTCGTCGGGACCGTCGGCCAGGCGAAGATAGCGGGCGTTCATGAACGCCGCCGCGACCGGCGCGTCACCCGACACGCCCATCGCGCCAAAGCTCTGGATCGCGCGGTCCGCGACCGTCTGGGCCATCTGGGGCGCGACGATCTTGATCGCCGCGATCAGGTCCTTCGCCACCTTGTTGCCATAGCGGTCCATGGCGTCGGCGGCCTTGAGCGTCAGCAGGCGGCACATCTCGATCTCGGTGCGCGCTTCGGCAACAC
>PHEC01000052.1 GCA_002841115.1 Alphaproteobacteria bacterium HGW-Alphaproteobacteria-6
GTCGCGCAAAAGTGGGAACCGGTTTTGCGCTATTCGGACATGCGAAATCAGAAGGTTAGAGTGGGTCGCGTGAATGCGAATGAACGCGATCCGCTCTAACAGGCTGCCGGAAAAGTCACGCCTCCACCCGTTTTCACCCTTGAGATCGGAATACCGGTCCTCGCCACGCTCCCCGCAAGCTCGGGCCCGGGCGACCAGCCCGGGCCGCGCCCGACCCTCCCGGCGGGAGGGCGCATGGCAACTATGCCAATTGCTCGACGGTTGGAGTGGTCTGGCTGCGATAAAGCACCATGGCCCCGGCGTGGCAAAGCGCCCCCCCAGGGTCGGGCGCGTCCCTCGGCGCCGGGATCGGATGACGGGGCAGGAACAGATTCCCGCCAGACACTGGCGGAATTCCGTTTTCAGCAGCCTGTCAAGACTGACCGCCAAGACTGACCGCCGGCGGGTTGCCCCGACGGCCGACCTGCCACCAGCCCGACGGATCGCCGCGATACGTCGCGCCGGTCAACCCCGGCCGCGCGTGACGCCGCGATACCAGGCGACGATCCGCGCCCGCTCTTCGGGTTCGATGAACGACAGGTTGGCCGGCGGCATGGCATGGCTGACCCCGGCCTGCAGATAGATCCGTCGGGCCTCGGCGGCGATCTGGCCGGGGGTCTCAAGCTTGACCCCTTTCGGTGCCCAGTGGATGCCCTCGAAACTCGGCTCGGCGGCGTGGCACATCGCGCAGCGCCCCATGACGATGCTTTCGACCTCGGCAAAACCGGCGGCCTCGGCAAAGCGCTGCGCGGCCGGGTCCGGCAGCGCCGCATCCTCGTCCGCGCCTTGCCGCATCGGCGCGGTCGACAGCCAGGCGATGACCAGCAGCAGGATCGCCGTCGCCGCCCAGGTCCAGGTCGGGCTGCCGGCGCGTGCATGGCGGCTGTTGAACCAGTGCCGGATCGTCACCCCCATCAGGAAGACCAGGCTGGCGATCAGCCAGTTCCACTCGGTCGCGAAGGCCAGCGGATAGTGGTTCGACAGCATCATGAAGATCACCGGCAGCGTCAGGTAGTTGTTGTGGGTCGACCTGAGCTTGGCGATCTTGCCGTAGCGGGCATCCGGGGTTCGCCCGGCGATCAGGTCGGCGACGACGATCTTCTGGTTCGGGATGATCACCAGAAAGACATTGGCCGACATGATCGTCGCGGTCACCGCGCCGAGATGCAAAAGCGCCGCGCGGCCGGAAAAGATCTGGGTATAACCCCAGGCCAGCGCGACGAGGATCAGGTAGAGCAGCAC
The DNA here is from genome assembly GCA_002841115.1 of Alphaproteobacteria bacterium HGW-Alphaproteobacteria-6. Taxonomy (GTDB): domain Bacteria; phylum Pseudomonadota; class Alphaproteobacteria; order Rhodobacterales; family Rhodobacteraceae; genus Albidovulum. Next base: position 1,282 of record PHEC01000052.1, read on the forward strand.
CATCAGCACCGTCGGATTGCCGCCGAGCGACGAGCGGCAGAGCGCGTCGTAGACCAGCCAGCCCAGCACCAGCGAGCCGAGCGACAGCGCGATCGCCTGCCAGACCGCAAGCTCCAGAACCTGCGGATCGACAAGGTAAAGATCGGCGCCGAGGTAATAGACCAGCACCAGCATGGCAAAGCCCGACAGCCAGGTCGCATAGCTTTCCCACTTGAACCAGATCAGGTCGCCCGGCATCTGTTCCGGCGCCACCAGGTATTTCTGGATGTGGTAGAAGCCGCCGCCATGGACCTGCCATTCCTCGCCATCCGCCCCCGAGGTCAGATTGCGGTCGCGGTGCAGGCCGAGGTCGAGCGCGATGAAGTAGAAGGACGAGCCGATCCAGGCGATGGCGGTGATCACATGCAGCCAGCGGACCGCGAATTCCAGCCATTCCTGCAGCACGATGAAGTCATACATCCGGTGATCCCCGCCGACATTTCCCGTGTCCAGACTATACCGCCGGTCATCTTCCTGATAATGCTGGTAATGGCTTAGAACTTTCAACCGGGTCGGGATAATCCCGGGCCCGCGGCGGATCGGAGCGGGCGCGATGTCCTATGTGAACACGCTCAAGATGTTCGTCCGGGTCTATGAGCTTGGCTCGATGTCGGCGGCCGCGCGCGATCAGCGCGCATCGCCCGCCGTCGCCTCGGCGCGGGTCGCCGAACTGGAACGGCATCTCGGGGTGCGGCTGTTCAACCGCACCACCCGGCGCCTGCAGCCGACCGAGAACGGGCGGCTGTTCTACGACGGCGCACAGCGCATCCTCGAGGCGATCGACGAGGCCGAGGCGGCGGTGATGGCCTCGACGGTCAACCTGCGCGGCTCGGTCTTCGTCGCCGCCCCGCTCGGGGTCGGGCGCCGCTTCATCGCGCCGCATGTGCCGGCCTTCAAGGATGAGTATCCGCAGATCGACGTGCGGCTCAGGCTGTCGGACCGGATGATCGACCTGGTCGGCGAAGGGCTCGACATGGCCTTTCACCTCGGCACGCTCGACGACAGCACCCTCAAGCGCCGCCTGGTCGCCGACTGCCCGCGCATCCTGTGCGCCGCCCCCGCCTATGTCGCGCGGCGCGGCGATCCGGGCGACGGCGAGCGGCTTCTGGCCGAGGGGCACGACTGCCTGAACCTGCGCTTTCCCGGCGCGCGCGAGTTCCAGTGGACGCTGATGACAGCCGAGGGGCCGAAGCGGTTCGAGGTGACCGGGCCCTATGAGACCGACGACGGCGACGTGCTGACCGGTTGGGCGCTGGATGGCCGCGGCATCGTGCTGAAGCCGATCTTCGAGGTCGCCGATCACCTGCGCGCCGGCCGCCTGGTGCCGGTGGCGCAGGCGACGCCGCCGCTGCCGGTGCAGCTTGCCTGCCTGACCCAGCACCGCCGCCTGCGCGACCCGAAGATCCGCATCTTCACCGATTTCATCATCGCCCGCTGCCGCGCCGACCTGGCCCGCGCGACAGAGGGGCTGGTCCTGCCCGCAGCCCCGCCGGCGAAGGCCGGCTGAACCATGCCCCGCCGGCGAAGGCCGGCTGAATCATGCCCCGTCGGCGAAGGCCGGCTGAACCATGCCCCGGCCGTTGTGGCGAAAGCCGATTTCCCCTGTCATGAAAAGCCTCTAAACTCGGCTCATGTCGCTCTGGACCCGCATCACCGAGGCCATTACCGCCCTGACCAAGGGCGAGGGGCTGTCGGCCGTCTTCGACCGCCTGCGGGCGCCGCCGGAACGCTCGGTCGCCTTCACCATCGCGGTGATCGCGCTGGGCGCCAAGATGGCCAAGGCCGACGGCCGCGTCACCCGCGACGAGGTCGCCGCCTTCCGCGAGGTCTTCACCATCCCGCCCGAGGACGCGGCGCAGGCCGGCCGGGTCTTCGATCTCGCCCGGCAGGATGTGGCGGGCTATGACCTTTACGCGCGCCGCATCGCCGGCATGTTCGGGGCCGGCGATCCGGTCCTGGTCGACCTGATGGAGGGGCTTTTCCACATCGCCATGGCCGATGGCGACTATCACCCGCATGAGGATGCCTTCCTGCGTGAGGTTGCCGCGATCTTCGGGCTGGGGGATCGCTGCTTTCGCTCGCTCATCGGCCGCTTCGTGCCCGATGCCGATCCCGATCCCCATGACGTGCTGGGGGTCGCGCATGACGCGCCGCTGGCGGCGGTGCGCGCAGCCTGGCGGCAGGCGGTGCGCGACAGCCACCCCGACCGGATGATCGCCCGCGGCGTGCCGGCCGAGGCGGTGCGGATGGCCGAGCAGCGGTTGATCGCGATCAACCGCGCCTGGGAAGAGATCCGCGGCAAGCGCGCGGCCTGAGCGCGAGGTTTGCCGCCTGGTGCGCTGTCCCTTCCGGCCGGATCAGGCGGCGCGGCGGGCGCGCATCGCTGCGGCGAAACGCTCGAACAGATAGAAGCTGTCCTGCGGGCCGGGGCTGGCCTCGGGGTGGTGCTGGACCGAGAAGACCGGGCGGTCGGCCAGCCGGATGCCGCAGTTCGACCCGTCGAAAAGGCTGACATGGGTTTCCTGCACGCCGGCGGGCAGGGTCTGGCTGTCGACCGCGAAACCGTGGTTCATCGAGGTGATCTCGACCTTGCCGGTCTCGAGGTCCTTGACCGGGTGGTTGGCGCCGTGGTGGCCGTGGTTCATCTTGATGGTGCGCGCCCCGAGCGCCAGCGCCAGCATCTGGTGGCCAAGGCAGATGCCGAAGACCGGCAGGTCGCGGGCCAGCACACCCTGGATCATCGGCACCGCATAGGCGCCGGTCGCCGCCGGATCGCCGGGGCCGTTCGACAGGAACACCCCTTCGGGATCATGCGCCAGAACCTCTTCGGCGGTCGCCGTCGCCGGCAGCACGGTGACAGCACAGCCGGCCGAGGCGAGGCAGCGCAGGATGTTGCGCTTGGCGCCGTAGTCGATGGCGACGACGCGCAGACCGTCGCCCTCGCGCCGCGAGAAGCCACCGGGCCAGGCCCAGCGCGTCTCGTCCCAGCGGTAGGCCTGGGTGCAGCTTACCTCGCGCGCGAGGTCAAGCCCGATCAGGCCCGGCCAGGCCCGCGCCGCCGCGACCAGGGCGGCGATGTCGAAAACGCCGTCGGGGTCATGCGCCAGCGCCACATGCGGCGCGCCCTGCTGGCGGATCGCCCGGGTCAGCCGGCGGGTATCGATGCCGCCGATGCCGATCCGGCCGCGCCGGGCCAGCCAGGCGGTCAGGCTTTCGGTCGCGCGCCAGTTCGACGGCTCGGTCGGATCCCATTTCACCACCAGCCCGGCGGCGACCGGTTCGCCGGTCTCGTCATCCTCGGGGGTGACGCCGGTATTGCCGATATGGGGGAAGGTGAAGGTGACGACCTGTCCGGCATAGGAAGGATCGGTCATGATCTCCTGATAGCCGGTCATCGCGGTGTTGAAGACCAGTTCGGCCACCTGTTGCCCGGTGGCGCCAAAGCCCTTGCCGTAAAACAGCGTGCCGTCGGCCAGGGCGAGGCAGGCTGTCGGGTGCGGGGCCGGGTGCGGGGACTGGCCGGCGCCCGTCTGGCTGCCCGTCTGGCGGCCCGTCGGGTTGGCGGTGATCGGGTCCGGACCGTATGCAGGGTTGGGCTGATTGGCCACGGCGCGACTCTCCTCGACGCGGATTCAGCGGACCCTAGGGGGTGGCGCGCGCGCGGTCAAGGGCCGGGGGTAAAATGTGTTAGTGTTTGAAAACAACAGGTTGGCCTGAAATTGACCGGTTGAGTCGGCGCGCTCTTCAGGCTAGTCTGGTGACTTCGGAACGCATGGGGATGACAATCCGATGGACCTGAGAGACAGGATCAGCGCCGCCCTGAAGGGCGCGATGAAGGCGCGCGACGCCGACCGGCTGTCGACGCTGCGGCTGATCAATGCCGCGATCAAGGATCGCGACATCGCGCTGAGGGGCGAGGGCGGCGAGACCACGGTCGGCGAGGCCGAGGTGCTGGCCATCCTCGGCCGGATGGTGCGCCAGCGCCAGGAAAGCGCGCGCGCCTATGACGAGGGCGGCCGGCTGGAACTGGCGGCCAGGGAGCGTGCCGAGATCCTGGTGATCGAGGAGTTCCTGCCGCGCCAGCTTGACGCCGGCGAGATCGCGTCGGCGATCGAAGAGGCGATCGCGGCGACCGGTGCGGCATCGATCCGCGACATGGGCCGGGTCATGGCGGCCCTGAAGGCGGGTTACACCGGGCAGATGGATTTCGGCGCCGTCGGCCCGATGGTCAAGGCGCGGCTCGGCTGAGGCAACCGCGGCTTGCGGTGCGGCGGCCGGGACCGGAAGCGGGGGGCCGTCTGCCCCCCGCAAGCTTGCCCGGTCGCGGGCAAGCTTTCCCCCCGAAGGTATTTCGCAACAGCAGAAGCGGGCCGGGAAGAGGCGGGCGCGAGAATGCCCGGGCTGCGGGGATCGGCAGGTCCGGGGGTCGGCGGCGGTCTGTCCGGATCGGCGTTGCCGGCTCAGGCCAGACCGTAAAGCGCGCGCGCGTCGCGGAACGACAAGAGCTTGCGCTGGGTTTCGTCCCACAGGTGCAGGCGGGCGCAATGCAGGCTTTCGAGGAGGGTGATCTTGCGCGACTGGGCAAGGGCGGCATGGTCGCGCAGAACCTCGGTCAGCCGGTAGAACGGGATCCGGCTGTAGAGGTGGTGCACATGATGGACACCGATATTGGCGGTGAACCATTGCAGGACCGCGGGAAGCTCGTAGTGCGAACTGCCCTTCAGCGCCGCCTCGTGCAGTTGCCAGTCCTCGCCCGCCTGCCATTCGGTTTCCTCGAACTGGTGCTGGACGTAGAACAGCCAGACCCCGGCCGAGGCCGCGATCAGCGAGGTCGGCAGGAAGATCAGCAGAAGCGGCGCCAGCCCGCCGAAATAGCCGATCAGGCCGAGCGCCGCGCCGATCGAGGCATTGGTCGCCATCGCCGAGAGCCAGTAGCGCCAGCCCGCCCGCATCAGGCCGAGCGGGATGCGGTTCTGGAACATGAAGAGATAGCCCGGCCCGACGCCGAAGAGGATGATCGGGTTGCGGTAGAGCCGGTAGAGGAACCGGCCGAAGCGCGAGCGGGCGCGGTATTCGGCGACGGTCAGGGTATGGACATCGCCGACGCCGCGCTTGTCGAGGTTGCCGGCGGTGGCATGGTGGATCGAATGGGTGCGGCGCCAGACATCATAGGGGGTCAGCGTCACCACGCCCAGCGCCCGGCCGACCCAGTCGCTGAGATGGCGGTTGTGAAAGAACGAGGCATGGCCGCAATCGTGCTGGATCGCGAAGATCCGCACCAGGAAGGCGGCATTCACCGCCGAGATCGCGAAGGCGAGAAGATAGCTCAGCGACAGCGCCCACCAGGCCAGCGCCCAGAGCGCGAAGAACGGCACCAGGCTGACGGCAAGTTCGTAGCTGCTGCGCAGGGTATCGGGTTCGCGGTAGCGGGCGAGGATCTGCACCCAGTCGCGCGCCGCCTGCGGCTCGGTCTCGGCAGTCGCGGGGCTGCCGGAGGTCTTGCTCATGTCGAAACCCTGCCTTCTTGTCGTTGTTGGCAACGGCAATAGCCTATCCTCGCGATTTGGCAAGCGCGCTCTGTGCCGCAGCCGGCGGCTCAGCGCGGCGCCCCGGCGATCCGGCCGGCAAGCTCGCGGTGCAGGGCGCGGCGTTCCCCGGCGGTGAGGAAGGCGCCAAGCTCGACCTCGCGGCCACCGCCCTTCAGGGTCAGGTAATCCGGCACCGGGCCGCCGCTGGGGTAGATCTGCACGCTGACCCAGTAGGGATTGGCCTGCCAGTGCCGTTCGGACCTGTCCGGGGCACGGTGCGCAAGCGTGATGCGGTCGCGCGTCAGCGTCAGCACCTCGGCCGTCTCACCGTCGCGGTAGCTGCGGTTCAGCCCCCACCAGATTCCGCCAACGGTGGCGGCGATGAAGGGCAAAAGCCCCCACAGCACCAGCGTGCCCAGGGCCGCGAGAAGTGGCAGGGCGAGCATTACGGCGGTGGCGGCGATGAAGAACACGAATCCGCGGCGTGGCAGCGATCGGTGCGGCCGGAGCCGGAGCGTGGCGATGCTGTGGCCGGTCTCGTCCGGGCTGCGGGAGGTGATCCATTCATAGGGCAAGGCGGCGCGTCCGGCGGTGATCCCTCGCCTATTCTAATGTGCCGGCGGCACGGGTAAACGGATAATTCCGATCCCCGCAAAGCCCCCTGGCGCCAAAGCCCCCCGGCGCCAAAGCCCCCCGGCGCCATGGCCGATTCACAGGCGACCGGTCAGAACCAGCACCAGAAGGATGATCAGGACGGCGCTGATGACGCCGATACCGCCATGACCGTAGCCGTAGCCGTAGCCGCCGAAACGGCCACTGAAGCCGCCGAGCAGGAAGATGACCAGAATGATGACGAGGATGGTTCCGACAGACATGACATCGATCTCCTTTCTGAAAACGTCATTTCGAGACTTCGGGCGGCGCCAGACAGGAACGACGGGCCACCGGCCCGCCCTTGTGGACCATCCCGGCGCGCTGCCCCGGCTGCCCTGACGGATTGCCCGCGTGCGGATGGGACCCCGGTGGGAAATGATCCGCGCCGGTCGGGGACCCCGTGCCGTGTCGCGTGAAAGTGTCCCATCCGGGCCGCTCTACTTGCCCTTGAGCGTGTCCTTCAGCCCGCCTACCGCGTTCTGGACCCGGCCTTCGAACTGATCCGCCTTGCCTTCGGTCTCCAGCTTCGCATCGCTGACGACCTTGCCGACGGCTTCCTTGATCTTTCCCTTCACGACCTTTGCCGATCCGGCAATACGATCCTTGTCCATGATGCATTCCTCTGACGCCACATCGAATTCCGCGAATTACGCCCGCGCGCACAAGTGCGCAGACCGATCAGAGCAGGAAAGCAGTCAGCGCGCACTGACACAGATCATGATCAATGGCACGGATCTGCACCGAAGTGCGACAATCGGGATGGACACCACCCGGTTATCCGGCGGTCGTGTCACCGTGGAATGAAAAATGCCCCAGCGGCGTGCCGGGGCATTCCTTTGCGTAACGACCACCGTGACCTAGTGCGCGTGGCCGCGGTCCCAGTCGCTCTGCTTCGGCAGCGTCTCGAACGTGTGTTCGGGCGGCGGGCTGGGCAGGGTCCATTCCAGCGTGTCGGCGTAAGGGTTCCAGTAGTTCGCCTCGCTCACCCGTTTGCCGGCGCGCAGGGTATAGACCACGATGCCGATGAAGAAGACGAAGGAGGCGAACGACAGGAAGGCGCCGATCGAGGAGACCCAGTTCCAGTAGGCGAAGGCCTCGGGGTAGTCGATATAGCGCCGCGGCATGCCCTGACGGCCAAGGAAGTGCTGCGGGAAGAAGGTCAGGTTGCTACCCACGAACATCATCCAGAAATGCAGCTTGCCGGCCCATTCGGGATACTGGCGCCCGCTCATCTTACCGATCCAGAAGTAGATGCCGGCGAAGATGGCGAAGACCGCGCCAAGGCTCATCACATAGTGGAAATGCGCCACGACATAATAGGTGTCGTGATAGACCCGGTCGACCGGCGCCTGGCTCAGCACGACGCCGGTCACGCCGCCGACGGTGAAGAGGAAGAGAAAGCCGAAGGCCCAGAGCATCGGCGTCTTGAACTCGACCGAGCCGCCCCACATCGTCGCGATCCAGGAGAAGACCTTGATGCCGGTCGGCACCGCGATCACCATCGTCGCCAGCATGAAATAGCTCTGCTGGGTCAGGCTCATCCCCACGGTATACATGTGATGCGCCCAGACCACGAAGCCCAGCACCCCGATCGCCACCATCGCATAGACCATCGGCAGGTAGCCGAAGATCGGCTTTTTCGAGAAGGTCGCGATGACATGGCTGATGATGCCGAAGCCGGGCACGATGATGATGTAGACCTCGGGGTGGCCGAAGAACCACAGGATGTGCTGGTAGAGGATCGGATCACCCCCGCCCTGCGGCGAGAAGAAGGTGGTGCCGAAGTTGCGGTCGGTCAAGAGCATGGTGATCGCGCCGGCCAGCACCGGCAGCGACAGAAGGATCAGCCAGGCGGTGACGAAGATCGACCAGGCGAACAAGGGCACCTTGTGCAGTGTCATGCCCGGTGCGCGCATGTTGAGGAAGGTGGTGATCATGTTGATCGCGCCAAGGATCGACGAGGCGCCCGAGACGTGGACGGCAAAGATCGCCAGATCCATCGACCAGCCGGCCTCGTTGGTCGAGAGCGGCGGATAAAGCACCCAGCCGACGCCCGAGCCGGACTGTCCGTTGCCGCCCGGCGCCAGCACCGAGGCGACGGCAAGGGCGGTGCCGGCGACATACATCCAGTAGGAAAGGTTGTTCATCCGCGGGAAGGCCATGTCCGGCGCGCCGATGTGCAGGGGCATGAAATAGTTGCCGAAGCCGCCGAAAAGCGCGGGGATGACCACGAAGAACATCATCAGGATGCCATGCGCGGTGACGACGACGTTCCACAGGTGGCCGTTCGGCGTGCAGTCCTCGGCGCCGATGCCCGACAGCAGGCGCGCATCCGCCAGCCCTTCGGCATTGAGGCACATGAACTGCACCCCGGGGTTCATCAGCTCCATCCGCATGTAGACGGTGAAGGCGACCGAGATGAAGCCCACCGCCGCGGCGGTGAAGAGATAGAGGATGCCGATATCCTTGTGGTTGGTCGACATGAACCAGCGGGTGAAGAACCCGCGGGTGTCATGCTCGCCGTGACCGTGGATGGCTGCGTCGGCCATGCGCGTCTCCCGTTTCTTGTCAATGGGTCGCGCGGTAACCGTCCCGGCGCGCACCTGTTCCCGGTCCGGTTCTAGAATGTCACGGGGCCGTGAGCAACGGCTGACTTTGATCCAGATCAGCTTTGCTGCAGATCGGCGCGGACCAATTGTCGCACCGGGTTGCAGCATCCGGTCGCCAGACCGGTCCGTCGCTGAAACGCGCGGCCCCGCCGCGCCTCCGCGGCGGGGCCGGGCCGCGGGGGCCGCCCGCGCGCCTGCCTTGGGCGCTATTCGGCGGTCAGCGAGGCGAGATAGGCGGCGATGTCTTCCTGGCCGGCGCCAAGCTTGAAGGCCATCTTCGACTTGGCCTTGGCATCGCCGGTCTTGTCCTTCAGCCAGGCTGTCGGGTCGGTGACATAGCTCGCCAGTTCGGCCTCGTCCCAGATCAGGCCGCTTTCGCCGACGGTCTTGATGAAGGCGCTGTATTTGAAGTCGGTGCCGGCGACCGGCCGGCCGATCACGCCGTAGAGGTTGGGGCCGATCTTGCCGCCCTTCTGGATCACCGTGCCGTCATCGGCGATCACCGAATGGCAGGCCTTGCATTTCTTGAAGTCGGCTTCGCCGGCGGCGGCATCGCCCGCCGCCAGGGCCGGGGCGCCGAGCGTCATCAGTGCCAGCGTCGCGATCAGTGTCGATTTCATCATCAGGTCCTCGTGAGGGGCAAAGCGATCAGGGCCGTTCTACGGGCTGGCCGCGCGGGCGGCCAGTAACATCTGCGCCAGCGGCCGCGCGCCGACGCGCCGCCTTGGTGTCGGGGTCACTCGCCGATGACGCGAGCGAAGCAGGCCTTCAGCGCCAGGTCAAGCTCGGCCATGGTGACCGGCAGGCCGAGGTCGACCAGGCTGGTGACGCCGTGGCCCTGGATGCCGCAGGGCACGATGCCGTCGTAATGGCCAAGGTCGGGATCGAGGTTGATGGCGATGCCATGCGAACTGACCCAGCGGCGCAGGCGCACGCCGATCGCGGCGATCTTGTCCTCGCGCGGGGTGCCGTCGGGCAGGGGCGGCTTGTCGGGTCGGCGGACCCAGACCCCGACCCGGCCGGCGCGGCGCTCGCCGGTGACGTTGAACTCGGCCAGCGTCGCGATCACCCAGTCTTCCAGGCTGGCGACGAAGCGGCGCACGTCGCGGCCGCGGGTCTCGAGGTCGAGCATGACATAGGCGATGCGCTGGCCCGGCCCGTGATAGGTATACTGCCCGCCGCGCCGGGTCTGATGAACCGCAAAGCGGCCCGGATCGGTCAGGTCCGAAGGCCGCGCCGAGGTGCCGGCGGTGTAAAGCGGCGGGTGTTCCAGCAGCCAGACCGCCTCGGCGGCCTCGCCGCGCCGGATCGCCTCGACCCGCGCCTCCATCCAGGCGATCGCCTCGTCATAGGCAACAATGCCGTCGCTGATGATCCATTCAACCATGATCGCCATCAATCTTGCCGGGCCGGCAGCGGCGCGACTCGCCGCCGCCTCTGCGGCCGCCGGATGCACAGATGGTCCGATTGCCGGGCCGATTGCAACAGGCTGCGCCGCGCCGGCGGCCGGGAAATGGCGGCGCCGGGGCGGGCGGTGGCGGGTGCGGCGGCGGCCGCTGCCGGGGCGCAAAAATTCCGCTTCACAACGCCCGGACCCTCGGCTAAGAAGCGCCCACCTCGCGGGGGGCACCCCCCCGCCCGGTGCGGTTGTGGCGGAATTGGTAGACGCGCAGCGTTGAGGTCGCTGTGGGGTAACTCCCGTGAAGGTTCGAGTCCTTTCAACCGCACCACTTTGATCCCGATGCCGGCCTTGCGCGCGACCCTTGCGGTGGCTGTCGCCCGCGCGACCGGCAGGGGGCCGCGGTCCGGGCTGCCGCGGTCCGGGCTGCCGCGGTCCGGGGCGCTGGTCGATCTTCGGCGATGTCGCGATCATCCCCTGACGTGTCGCATTCACGCCGCCCCCGACCGCGTCGAAATCGCTATCCGCAATGTGACGGCCTGCACCAAACAACGGGTTGAAAACCGGCCGCGGTTCCGGTCTAGTCGTCGCAAGGGTCAATAAACCAAAAAACGACGGGGAGCCCGACTTGACCGAAAATGCACGGACCGCTGATGCGGCCTTCGTCGAATTCGCGCATGTCCAGAAAAGCTATGACGGCGAGACGCTGGTCGTCAAAGATCTGAACCTCGACATCGGCAAGGGCGAGTTCCTGACCATGCTCGGGCCCTCGGGGTCGGGCAAGACCACCTGCCTGATGATGCTGGCCGGGTTCGAGACCGCGACCCACGGCGAGATCCGCCTTGGCGGGCGGCCGATCAACAACATCCCGCCCTACAAGCGCGGCATCGGCATGGTGTTCCAGAACTATGCGCTCTTCCCGCACATGACGGTGGCCGAGAACCTCGCCTTCCCGCTCGAGGTGCGCCATATCGGCCGCACCGAGCGCGAGGCCAAGGTGGCGCGCGCGCTCGACATGGTGCAGATGGGCGCCTTTGGCGGGCGCCGGCCGGCGCAACTGTCGGGTGGCCAGCAGCAGCGCGTCGCCCTTGCCCGCGCCCTGGTCTTCGAGCCGGAGCTGGTCCTGATGGACGAGCCCCTGGGCGCGCTCGACAAGCAGTTGCGCGAGCACATGCAGTTCGAGATCAAGCGCATCGCCGACAACCTCGGCATCACCGTGGTCTATGTCACCCATGACCAGACCGAGGCGCTGACCATGTCGGACCGGGTCGCGGTCTTCGACGATGGCCGGATCCAGCAGCTGGCCCCGCCCGATGTGCTTTACGAGGAACCCGAGAACAGTTTCGTCGCCCAGTTCATCGGCGAGAACAACACCCTGGTCGGCGTGGTCCGCGAGATCAACGACGGCGTGGCGCTGGTCGAGCTTGACGACGGCGAGCTGATCGACGCCAAGCCGGTGAACGTCACCCGGCCGGGCGAGCGCACCCGCGTCTCGATCCGGCCCGAGCGGGTGGAATTCAACAAGGCCCGGCTTCAGCCCGGCGCCCATACGCTGAAGGCCGAGGTGCTGGAGTTCATCTACATGGGCGACATCTTCCGCACCCGGCTCAGGGTTGCGGGCAATGACGATTTCATCGTCAAGACCCGCAACGCGCCCGACCAGCGCCGCATGCAGCCCGGCGAACAGATCGAGATCGGCTGGTTGCCGACCGATTGCCGGGCACTCGATGCCTGAGACCGGGCGGCGAAGATAACGCCCCGCCGCAGCGCGGGGCCTCGGGGACAGCCGATGCGACCGCTGCCGAAATTCCCGCGGCGGTGGACGACAGCAAGATGACGGGAAACCACAGGGAGACTTCAATGACACTCAAGACTTTCCTTCTGGCCAGCAGCGCCGCGGCACTTTCTGTCGGCGCCGCCGCCGCCGAGGACCTGACCTTCGTGTCCTGGGGCGGGGCCTATCAGGCCAGCCAGCTCAAGGCCTATGCCGAGCCCTACATGGCGGCCAATCCGGGCGTCAACATCATCTGGGACGAAAGCTCCAACGAGGCAGTGGCCAAGCTGCGCGCGATGAACGAGGCCGGCAACGTCACCTGGGATCTGGTCGATGCGGAAGGCCCCGACAGCCAGCGGCTGTGCGACGAGGGGCTGGCGATGGAAGTCGACTTCGATGCGGCACTCGCGCCGGCACCGGACGGCGCCGCGGCCAGCGCCGACTTCGGCGATTCGCTGATCAACAGCTGCTTCATTCCGCAGATCGTGTTCTCGACCACCTTCGGCTATCGCTCGGACGTGGCGGCCTGGAACGGCAAGGAGCCCGACAGCCTCTGCGCGATCTTCGATACCGAGACCTTCCCCGGCAAGCGCAGCCTCGAGAAGCGGCCGAAGAAGAACCTCGAATGGGCGCTGCTGTGCGACGGCGTCGCCAAGGAAGACCTATACACCGTGCTTGACAGCGACGATGGCCTTGACCGCGCGCTGGCCAAGCTCGACACGATCAAGGACGACGTGATCTGGTGGACTGCCGGCGCCGAGACGCCGCAGCGCCTGGCCGATGGCGAGGTGGTGATGGGTTCGACCTACAATGGCCGGCTGTTCTCGGTCATCGTCGAGCAGAAGCAGCCGGTGAAGATGCTCTGGGACTGGCAGGTCTTCGACTTCGACGGCTGGATCGTTCCGGCCGGCCTGCCCGAGGACCGGCTGAACCGGGTGATGGACTTCCTGCACTTCGCCACCGACACCCAGCGTCTGGCGGATCAGGCGAAATACATCAGCTACGGCCCGGCGCGTGCCTCGTCGCAGCCGCTGGTCTCGACCCATGCCGACCTCGGCGTCGAGATGGCGCCGCACATGCCGACCAATCCGGCCAACCAGAAGAACTATCTGGTCAACAACATCGAATGGTGGGCGGACAACCAGGACGCGATGGAATCGCGCTTCCAGGCCTGGCTGGCGCAGTAACCCTGCATCACGGGGAAGGGGCCGGAGCGGCCCCTTCCACCCGATCCGTTCGTGACCCGCGACCGACAGACCAGACGACCGACAGACCAGACGACCGACAGACCTGACGACCGACAGACCAGACGGGGGAAAGATGAGCGACATCACCCGGAACGATGGCCCCACGGGGCCGATGCTGGCCGCCGACGGCACGCCGCTGAAGCGCAGCCTTGCCCGATCCCTGCGGCGCCAGAAGCTGCGCGCGCTGATGCTGATAGCTCCGCTGCTGGTCTTCGTTCTGGTCACCTTCATTGCGCCGATCGCCGACATGCTGTTTCGCTCGGTCGAGAACCAGATCGTGTCCGAGACCCTGCCCGAGACGGTGCTGGCGCTGAGGGACTGGGATGCGAAGGCGGGCAGCCTGCCGGAAGAGCCGGTCTTTGCCGCCCTTGCCGCCGACCTGCAGGCCGCGGTCGCGGCCAAGACCCATACCCGGCTCGGATCAAGGTTGAACTACGAGAACTCCGGCATCTCGTCGCTGTTTCGCAAGTCGGGCCGCGATGTCGGCAAGTGGGACATGACCACCGACGGCCCGTTTCGCGAGAAATTCATCGAGATTGACAAGGGCTGGGGCGATATCGGGGTCTGGCAGACGATCAAGACCTACAGCCCGCGCTACACTCCGGGCTATTTCCTGAACGCGGTCGATCTGGCCAAGGGGGTGGACGGGATCGAGGCACGCGCCGCCAACGAGCGGATCTACATCACGCTTTTCCTGCGCACGCTGTGGATGTCGCTGACCATCACCGCCAGTTGCCTGATCCTCGGCTATCCGGTCGCCTGGCTTCTGGCCAACCTGCGCGCCTCGAGTGCCAATGTGCTGATGATCCTGGTGCTTCTGCCGTTCTGGACCTCGCTGCTGGTGCGGACCTCGGCCTGGAAGGTCCTGTTGCAGCAACAAGGGGTGATCAACGATCTCCTGGTCTGGATCGGGCTGGTCGGTGACGCCAACCGGCTGGTGATGATCAACAACCAGTTCGGCACCATCCTGGCGATGACCCATGTGCTCTTGCCGTTCATGATCCTGCCCTTGTATTCGGTGATGAAGACCATCCCGCCGTCCTATCTGCGCGCCGCGAAATCGCTGGGCGCCACCGACTGGACGGCGTTCTGGCGGGTCTATTTCCCGCAATCGGTGCCGGGGATCGGCGCCGGCTCGATCCTGGTCTTCATCATCGCCATCGGCTATTACATCACCCCCGAACTGGTCGGCGGCACCAAGGGGGTGTTCATCTCGAACCGGATCGCCTTTCACATCTCCTCCTCGCTCAACTGGGGGCTGGGGGCGGCGCTGGGGGCGATTCTGCTGGTTGCGGTGCTGCTGCTTTACTGGGCCTATGACAAGATCGTCGGCATCGACAACGTCAAGCTGGGATAGACCATGAGCGCCATTCCCCCCTATGCGACGACCGGCCAGCGGCTCTGGCATTACACCTTCCGGGTGATCTGCGGGCTGATCTTCTTCTTCCTGATCGCGCCGATCGTGGTGGTGATCCCACTCAGCTTCAACGCCGAGGATTTCTTCACCTTCACGCCGAAGATGCTGGCGCTTGACCCCGAGGGCTATTCGCTGAAGCATTACCGCGACTTCTTCACCAACACCGACTGGCAGGCGGCGCTGTGGAATTCGGTGCGGATCGCGCCGATGGCGACGCTGCTGTCGGTCAGCTTCGGCACCCTGGCGGCGATCGGCCTGAGCCAGAGCCATGTGCCCTTCCGCCGGGCGATCATGGCGGTGCTGATCTCGCCGATGATCGTGCCCTTGATCATCTCGGCGGCGGGGATGTATTTCTTCTATTCCCGCATCGGCCTGCAGGGCAGCTACTGGGGCGTGGTGCTGGCCCATGCGGTGCTTGGCATTCCCTTCGTCATCATCACCGTGACCGCGACCCTGGTCGGCTTCGACCGCTCGCTGACCCGGGCGGCGGCGAACATGGGGGCGGGGCCGATCCGGACCTTCTTTCAGGTGCAGATGCCCTTGATCCTGCCCGGGGTGATCTCGGGCGCGCTGTTCGCCTTCATCACCTCGTTCGACGAGGTGGTGGTGGTGCTCTTCGTCGGGTCGGCCCAGCAAAAGACCCTGCCCTGGCAGATGTTCATCGGGTTGCGCGAGCAGATCAGCCCGACGATCCTGGCGGTGGCGACGGTGCTGGTGGTGTTCTCGATAGCCCTTCTGACCGTGCTGGAGCTGTTGCGGCGACGCTCGGAGCGGCTGCGCGGGATGAGCCCGAGCTGAGGTCGGGGCCCGCCGATCGTCTTCAGGCCGGGGGCTCTGCCCGCCGATTGCCTTCAGGCCGGGGGCTCTGCCCCCGGGGCCCCCGAGGTATTTTCGAACAGAAGAAGTGCTGCCGCGTCGGTCCGGCGCCTCAGGCCAGCGTGCCCTCGGCGGTGAGCCGGGTCCTGCCGCCGAGCCAGGGGTGAAGGGCGGCGGGCAGGGTGACCGAGCCGTCGGCCTGCTGGCCGTTTTCCAGAACCGCGATCAGGCAGCGCCCGACGGCGAGGCCGGAGCCGTTCAGGCTATGGACGAATTCGGGCTTGCCGCCGCCGGCCGGGCGGTAGCGGGCATTCATCCGGCGCGCCTGGAAGTCGCCGCAGACCGAGACCGAGGAGATCTCGCGGTAAGTGTTCTGGCCGGGCAGCCAGACCTCGAGGTCATGGGTCTTCTGCGCGCCAAAGCCCAGGTCGCCGGTGCACAGCACCATGCGACGGTAGGGCAGGCCCAGCCGTTCCAGCACCGTCTCGGCGCAGCGCGTCATCCGTTCATGTTCGGCGAGGCTGGTTTCGGGGGTGGTGATCGAGACCATCTCGACCTTCTCGAACTGATGCTGGCGCAGCATGCCGCTGGTGTCCTTGCCGGCACTGCCGGCCTCGGAGCGGAAACACTGGGTATGGGCAACGAGGCGGATCGGCAAGGCGGCCTCGTCGAGGATCTCGCCGGCGACCGAGTTTGTCAGGGTGACCTCGGCGGTCGGGATCAGCCACCAGCCGTTGGTGGTGCGGTAGCTGTCCTCGGCGAACTTCGGCAACTGGTTGGTGCCGATCATCGCCTCGTTGCGCACCAGGACCGGGGTGATGGTCTCGTCCAGCCCGTGTTCGGTGGTATGCAGATCGAGCATGAACTGCGCCAGCGCCCGGTGGATGCGCGCGACAGCACCGCGCAGGACGACGAAGCGGGCGCCGGAAAGTTTCGCGGCGGTGGCGAAATCCATCCCCGCCTTGACGCCGCCGATCTCGAAGTGCTCGGCCGGGGGGAAGGCGAAGTCGCGCGGGGTGCCCCAGCGGGCGATCTCGAGGTTGGCGCTTTCGTCGGGGCCGTCGGGGACCTCGGGCAGGGGCAGGTTGGGGATCTCCAGCAGGGCCTCGCGCAGGCGGGCATCCTCGGCCTGGGCCTCGGTGTCGAGGCGGGCGGCCTCGGCCTTCTGCTCGGCGACCAGCGCGCGCAGGCGCTCGAATTCGGCGTCATCATTGCGTGCCCGCGCCGCGCCGGCCGCTTTCGAGGCGGCATTCTGCGCGGCCTGGGCGGTTTCGGCGGCGGTGATCCGGGCGCGCCGGCCCTCGTCGATGGCCAGAAGGTGATCGGCGATGGCGGCAAGCCCGCGACGGGCGAGGGCGGCGTCGAAGGCGGCCGGGTTGTCGCGGATGGCGCGGATGTCGTGCATGGGCTTTCCTGGCGATGCTCTGGCGCGGATGCTGCCGGTTGGCGCCAGATATGCCGGATCGGCGGGGCGAGGGGAACCGCAAAAGTGGCGCGGGGCGCGCGCGCGCGGTCAGGACCGGGCGACGGGGGGTGCGGCCTCGCCTGTCGTGTAGTCGCGCGGGATGCCGGCGCTGACGCGGGCCCAGGGCGAGGCGGCGGTGCGGGCCTGATGGGCCTGAAACGCGGCGCGGTCGGCGAAGGCCTCGGCCACCGCGAAGCGGCAGGGATCGGAGGTCGAGCGGATCACCTCGAAGCTGAGGCAGCCGGGTTCGGCGCGGGTCAGGCGGATGTGCTCGGGCAGATGGGCGGCGATGCGGTCGGCCTCGTCGAGGGTCCGGGCGATCAGGAAGCCGGTGAGGGTGATCCGGGTCATCGGCCGGGCCCGGAGCGCGGCGCGGCGAGGGTGAGGTCTGTGCGGACAGGTGTCATCATTTCATTCCAGCTCGATCGTGCCGGGGGGTTTGGAGGTGATATCGTAGAAGACCCGGTTGATGCCCGCGACCTCGTTGATGATCCGGGTGGCGGTCTCGCCAAGAAAATCATGGCTGAAGGGGTAGTAATCCGCCGTCATGCCGTCGACGCTGGTCACCGCGCGCAAGGCACAGGCGTAGTCGTAGGTCCGGTGGTCGCCCAT
>PHEC01000053.1 GCA_002841115.1 Alphaproteobacteria bacterium HGW-Alphaproteobacteria-6
GGCTGGTCGCCCGGGCGAGAGCTTGTGGGGGAGTGGCGCGGAACAGGTTTCCGATCTCAGGGTTGAAAACGGGTGGGCGCGACGGCTTTTTCGGCAGCCTGTCAGAGCAGCGCCACCAGCCGGCGCGCCTCGTCTTGCGGATCGCGAAGCGGGGCGCGGTCCTCGCCGGGAAAGAACCGCGCCCGGGTCGCGGTCGGCATCGGGCCGGGGCTGGCGATCAGCACCCGCGGGCCAAGCCGGGCGGTCTCGGCCTGCCAGCTGCGGGCCAGCGCGATCTGCGCCGCCTTGGTCGCGCCATAGGCGCCAAAGAACTTCTCGCCGGCGCGCGGATCGTCGAAGAACATCGCAGTGCCGGCCGCGGCCCGCAGGCCCGGCTCCAGCAGCCCGATCAGCCCGGCCACCGCGTGCAGGTTGCAGGCCGCCGAACGCTCAAGCTCTCTGGCGTCGACATGGCCGGCGGGCGACAAAGGGGCGGCATGGATGGCGGTGTGGACCCAAAGCCCGAGCCCGCCCCAGCGCGCCGCCACCGCACCGACCAGCGCCGCCATCGCACCGGCGTCGGTGATGTCGCCCGGCGCCAGCGTAGCGCTGCCGCCGCGGGCGCGGATGCGGTCGTCCAGTTCTTCCAGCCCGCCCTGGCTGCGCGCCACCGCCAGCACATGCCAGCCCGCCGCCGCCAGCGTCTCGGCCATGGCCGCACCCAGCCCGCGCGAGGCGCCGGCAACCAGCGCCAGACGCGAGGCCGCCCGGGGCGCGGCGACCGTCGGGGCGGACATCTCGGCCGGGTTCGGGTTCGGGCGCAGGGTCGGGGGCTTGCCGGTCATGGTTTCGCCTTCCGGGCGGCTGTTGCGATCGGCCCCGCGATTAGCGTGAAAGCGCGCGGGGGGGAAGACCCCGTCCGGTGCCCGGCCCTGCCGGGCCGGGTCTGCCGCCGCCATGTCGGCCTGTGGCCGCATCCTGTTGCCCCGTTGCCCCGTTGCCCAACCCCCGGTTCTGTGGCAAGACCATGCCCGAGCGCAATTCAGACCGAAGAGTTCAGGCCATGACCGATTTTGCCGCAAGACGCACGATGATGGTCGATACCCAGGTCCGCCCGAGCGACGTGACCAAGTTTCCGATCATCGAGGCGATGCTGGCGGTCCCGCGCGAATCCTTCGTTCCGGGCGCGCGACGCGAGGCGGCCTATGCCGGCGACAATCTCGACATCGGCGGCCGGGTTCTGCTGGAGCCGCGGACGCTGGCCAAGATGCTCGATGCGCTGGACATCCAGCCGCATGACCTGGTGCTCGATATCGGCTGCGGCCTTGGCTATTCCTCGGCGGTGATCGCCCGAATGGCCGAGGCGGTGGTGGCGCTTGAGGATGATGCCGACCGGGCGGCGCAGGCCGAAGCGCGGCTGGCCCAGGAAGGCGTCGACACGGTCGCGATGGTGGTCGGGCCGCTGGCCGGCGGGGCGGCGAAACACGGGCCCTATGACGTGATCGTCGTCGAGGGCGCGGCCGAGGAGCTGCCCGAGGCGATCGCGGCGCAGCTGAGCGAGGGCGGCCGGATCGGCTGCCTGTTCGCGCAAGGTGCGCTGGGGCTGTGCCGGATCGGCCGCAAGGCCGGTGGGCGGATCAGCTGGCGCACCGCGTTTCACGCCAGCGCGCCGGTGCTGCCGGGGTTCGAACGCCCCCGCGGCTTCACGCTGTGACCCCCGGCGGTGGCCGCGCGACCGGACCGTCCGCGGGCCGCGGCGGCCGGAACAGGACCGGGGCGGATGTGACAGGATGGCGGTGATGGGGTCTCGGGGCTTGGGGGTGCTGCTGGCTGCGGCGATCGGCCTGGCCGGACTGGCCGGGGCGCCGCGCGCCGGGGCCGAGACGCTGGCCGACACGCTGGCCCTTGCCTACCGCAACTCGAACATCCTCGACCAGAATCGCGCGGTGCTGCGCGCCGCCGACGAGGATGTGGCCGATGCCGTGTCGATCCTGCGCCCGGTGATCGCCTGGGTGGCCGACGGCGATTATGTCAGCACCCGTTTCACCGACGGGTTTTCCGCCTCGCTGGCACTGACCGCCCAGCTGGTCCTTTACGACTTCGGCCGCACCCGGACCGCGATCGACATCGCCAAGGAATCGGTCCTGGCGACGCGGCAGGCGCTGGTCGGAGCCGAACAGGACATCCTGTTGCAGGCGGTGCAGGCCTATTTCGACCTGCGCGGCGCGATCGAGCGGGTCGCGATCAACGAAAACTCGGTCCGGGTCAACGACGAGACCCTGCGCGCGACCCGCGATCAGGCCGAATTCGGCGTGGTGACGCGGACCGACGTGGCGCTGGCCGAGGCCGAACTGGCCTCGGCCCGGGCCGGGCTGGCGGCGGCAGAGGGCGATCTGGCCAGCGCGCGCGAGGCCTACCGGCTGGCGGTCGGGCAGTTTCCCGGCACGCTCGCCCCGGCGCCGCGGGCCCCGGCGCTGCCGGCGACGGTGGATGCCGCGCAGGCCGTCGCGCAGCGCAACCATCCGGCGATCCGCCAGGCCCAGCACGAGGTGACGGTCGCCGACCTTCAGGTCGCGCTGGCGGTGGCCAACCGGCGGCCGTCGCTGAACGGCACCGCCAGCGTCGAGGCCAATGACGACGGCAGCGAGAACGCCAGCATCGGCATCCGGCTGTCGCAGACGATCTATCAGGGCGGGGCGCTGGCCTCGTTCCAGCGCAAGGCGATCGCCGGGCGCGACGGCTCGCGCGCCGCGCTGTTGCAGACCGCGCGCGGGATCGCGCAGGGGGTCGGCAACGCCTGGTCGGCGATCGCCGTCGCCCGTGCCCAGATCAGCGCCATCGACGAACAGGTCGTCGCCGCCGAGATCGGCTTCAACGGGGTGCGCGAAGAGGCACTTCTGGGGGCGCGGACCTCGATCGACGTGCTGACCGCCGAACAGAACCTGCTCGATGCCCGCGCCGCCAAGATCGATGCCGAGGCCAATCTGCAGGTAGCGATTTATTCGCTTTTGGCCTCTATGGGTCTTCTGACGGTCGATCACCTCAACCTCGGGGTTCCGGTCTATGATCCGGCTGCCTATTACGAAGCCGTGCGCAAGGGGCCGGCGACCTCGGTGCAGGGCGAAAGCCTCGATCGCGTCCTGCGCGCGATCGGCGGGAACTGAGCCGGTGCGCGCCGAGCCATCCGGGCGGTTGAGCCTTGCGCCGCGGCGCCCTACACTTGCCGGCACGACATGAGGAGGCACGGCCATGTCTGATCCGCGGACCAACAGCGACTTTCAGGACGTGCTGTCGTCGATCCGGCGGCTGATCTCCGAGGATCTGCGGGCCGAGCCGCGGCCCTCGGGCAAGCTGGTGCTGACCGCCGCGCACCGGATCGAGGCTGCCGATCCGGCGCCGGCCAGGGCGGAGGAGGGCATGCCCGATATCCGGGCCGAGGTGCTGACGCTTGCCGTCGGCGCCGACACCGTCGACGAGGCTTCCGCCACGCTCGAGGACACGATCGCCGAGCTTGAGGCCGCGGTGGCCCGGATCGGCGACGAGTTCGAGCCGGATGGCGGCGAAGAGGCGTTGGCGCGCCGGCAGGGCGATCCGGCGCTGGACGGCGCCTTCGGCGCGTTGAACGGCGCCTTCGGCGAGGGCTTTGCCGTCGATGTCGCGGCTGACGAGGCTGGCGGTGATGCCGGCGGCGATGTCGGCGCCGCGACAGCGGGTGGCGACGACGGCGCGCCTTTGGACATGCCGATCACCGCCGACCGGCATCGGCCCGACAGTGACGACGGGGCGGCTGTCGCGGGCGTCGTGCCGGGTGGGTCCGAAGCGCAGGCCGAGACTGCGGAAGGGCCGGAAGGCGCGGCGGCAGAGGCGCCGGGCGGGGGTGCCTTTTCCGGCGCCGAGGAATGGCCCGACCGGTTGCAGGGCTGGCCGCAGGACGGTGCGAGCGCCGAGACTGTCGACGATCACCGGGCGGCGCCGATCGAAACCGCCGCCGAGCCCGAACCCTGGCACGACGATTCCGGCCAAGACGCGGCGCCCACCGAGGCCGAGGCGGGTCGCGGCGCGGCCGAGCCCGACCCCGAATCCGCCGCCGTCGATTCGGACCCCCGGGCCGAACAGGCCGCGGCCGGAACCGCGGCAGGCGACGGCGCCCTCCTGGCAACGCCGGGGCGCATCCGCCGGCTGAACCTGGCGCCATCGGGCGAGAGTGGCGACGACCCGGACGCGGCGGCCGACGACGGCTTCGCCGCGTCGCAACCGGACGCCGCCGATGCCGATGCCGCCTGGCCGGCCTTTTCCGGGGCGACAGCGGCACCGGCCGACCCGCCCCTGACCTTCCAGCATGCCGCCACCCATCCTGCCGCAGGCGGAGGGACCGAGGCCGAGGACGACGAGGATGCCGGCGATCAGGGGCTTTTCGCCGATGACGACGAATCGGTCATCGACATGGAAACCCTGCACGCGCTGGTCGCCGACATCATCCGCCAGGAGCTTCAGGGCCCGCTTGGCGAGCGCATCACCCGCAATGTCCGCAAGCTGGTGCGCCGCGAGATCCACCGCGCGCTCGACCTGCGGATAGCCGAGGCCGAAACCGACGGGCAAGGCGACGCATGACCGCCCTCGGCCGGGGCGGCGGCCCCGTCCGGTGACGGTTCCGGCGGTTGTCGGGGTGACCGGGGGCGACGGGTGACCGCCATCGGCCGATGCGCGGGTCGGCGCCGGGCGTGATCGGCGCGGTGCCATCGATGCGGCGCCACCTGCGGGGCGACCTGGCACGCGGCAACGCCGGCACGGGCGATTTCCGACAGCAGCCGGCACATGATTTTCGATGGCAGACGGCACGCCCGGCGTGGCGGGACGGTTTGGGCGATCAGGCGGCTTCGGCCTCTTCGGCGGCGTGGCGGCGCTCGCTTTCCTCGCGCGACAGCGCGACCGAGGTCCGCACGCCCTTGGAGACGAATTCCATCAACCCCTTGACGACCCGCTCGTTGGGGTCGATCCCGGCACAGGACAGCACCTCGCGCCCGTCGCGCGAGCGCGCCCAGCGGGCGATCTGATCCGGCCCGTTGCCGTATTTCTTGTCATCGGCAATCGCATCATCCAGCGCTGCCAGCACAACCGCCGCGAAAAGCTTGCGCGACCTTTGCCCCTGCTCGTAGTTGAATGCGGTGCCGTCAACGAAGTCGCGCATCATCCTGTCCTTTTATTCTTGCTCTTGCGTTTTTGGGCGCTCTGCTGTCTATGGCTTTTCGCGGTCGATTCGGTATTTCTTTTTCGCATGGCAGTCATGCTGTCAGCGCATGGGTAATACATCGACCGCACTGTATCTAGTCTGCTTGCCAGGGAAGACCCTCGCATATATAGGTGCGGTCCCGATCCGATCAACCTTTCGACCAGGTTTTGTCACATGGCCAAGATCAACGGCAACGAAATTCGCCCCGGCAACGTGCTGGAGCATGACGGCGGGCTCTGGGCCGCGGTCAAGGTCAGCCATGTCAAGCCCGGCAAGGGCGGCGCTTTTGCCCAGGTCGAGCTGAAGAACCTGCGCGACGGCCGCAAGCTGAATGAGCGCTTCCGCAGCGCCGACAAGGTCGAACAGGTGCGGCTTGACCAGAAGGACCAGCAGTTTCTCTATGAAACCAACGGCATGCTGGTGTTCATGGATAACGTGACCTATGAGCAGATCGAACTGCCCGCCGACCTTCTCGGCGAGCGCCGGCCGTTCTTGCAGGACGGCATGACCGCGACGGTCGAATATTACGGCGACGAGGCGCTGTCGATGCAACTGCCGCAGAAGGTCACCTGCAAGGTGGTCGAGACCGAGCCGGTGGTGAAGGGCCAGACCGCCGCCAACAGCTACAAGCCGGCGATCCTCGACAACGGCGTGCGGATCATGGTGCCGCCCTTCGTCGGCGAGGGCGAGGACATCATCGTCCATACCGAGTTCATGGAATATTCAGAACGCGCCTGAGCGGACCCGTCCAGGGTGCGGAGGCGCCCCGGAAGGGGATGACGCCGGCCTCGCGCCATCCATCCCGGCGGCGCCGCCGGCGCAGTTCTTTCGCTGGAATCGCTGGCCATTCTCGGCTAGACTTGCCCCGAGACCCGGCGAACGGGCGATCCGAGGCAGCGAGAGCAGTATCCGATGACGGAAATGGTCTATGGCACGGCGCCGCTGCGCGCCGGCGAACCGGTGATTCCGCGCTGGTGGCGCACGATCGACCGCTGGTCGCTGGGCGCGGTCCTGCTGCTTTTCGGCATCGGCATCCTTCTCGGGCTTGCCGCCTCGGTTCCCTTGGCCGAGAAGAACGGGCTTGATCCCTTCCACTACGTCACCAGGCAGATGTTCTTTGGCGCCATGGCGATGGTCGCGATGATCGCGACCTCGATGATGTCGCCCGATCTGGTGCGCCGTCTCGGAGTGCTGGGCTTTGCCCTGTCCTTCGCGGCCCTCGCCGCACTGCCGCTGTTCGGCACCGATTTCGGCAAGGGCGCGGTGCGCTGGTATTCGCTCGGCTTTGCCAGCTTTCAGCCGTCGGAGTTTCTCAAGCCCGGCTTTGTCATCATGACCGCCTGGCTGATGGCGGCGTCGCAGGATGTCGCCGGGCCGCCGGGGCGCCTCTATTCCTTCGTGCTGACCATGATCATCACCGCCTTTCTGGCGCTGCAGCCGGATTTCGGTCAGGCCTGTCTGGTGCTGTTTGCCTGGGGGGTGATGTATTTCGTCGGCGGCGCGCCCTTTCTTCTGCTGACGGTGATCGGCGGGATGGTCGTCGCCGGCGGCATCTTCGCCTATGACGCCTCGGACCATTTCGCCCGCCGCATCGACGGTTTCCTGGCCGCCGAGATCGATCCGCGCACCCAGATCGGCTATGCGACCAATGCGATCCGCGAGGGCCGCTTTTTCGGTGTCGGCGTTGGCGAGGGCACGGTGAAGTGGTCGCTTCCCGATGCCCATACCGACTTCATCATCGCCGTCGCCGCCGAGGAATTCGGCCTGGTGCTTGTGCTTCTGGTCATCGCGCTGTTCGCGACCGTCACGGTGCGCGCGCTTTACCGGCTGATGGCCGAGCGCGACCTGTTCACGCGGCTGGCCGGCACCGGCCTTGCCTGCGTCTTCGGGGTGCAGGCGCTGATCAACATGGGCGTCGCGGTCAGGCTCTTGCCGGCCAAGGGCATGACCCTGCCCTTCGTCAGCTATGGCGGATCGTCGGTCATCGCCAGCGGCATCGCCATGGGGATGCTTCTGGCCCTGACCCGGAGCCGGCCGCAGGGCCGGATCGGCGATCTGCTCGGCAAGCGGGGGCGGTGATGGCGGCGCCGGGCCCGCGCCTGCTGATCGCCGCGGGCGGCACCGGCGGGCACATGTTTCCGGCCCAGGCGCTGGCCGAGGCGATGGTGGCGCGGGGCTGGCGGGTCAGCCTGTCGACCGATGTCCGCGGCGCGCGCTATGCCGGGGGATTTCCGCGGTCGGTCAGGGTCGAGACGCTGGCCTCGGCGACGCCCGCGCGCGGCGGGCTGGGCGCAAGGCTGCTGGCACCGGCGCGCATCGCCGGCGGGGTGGCGGCGGCACTTCTCGGCATGCTTCGCGACCGGCCGGCGGTGGTGGTCGGCTTTGGCGGCTATCCGTCGATCCCGGCGCTGGCGGCGGCGGTGATGCTGAAGATCCCGCGGATGATCCACGAGCAGAACGGCGTCCTCGGCCGGGTCAACCGGGTCTTTGCCCGGCGCGTCCGCTGGATCGCCTGCGGCACCTGGCCGACCGACCTGCCCGAGGGGGTCGAGGGCCGCCACACCGGCAATCCGGTGCGCGCCGCCGTCCTGGAACGCGCCGGTGCACCCTATATCCCGCCCGGCGACTATCCGATGAGCCTGCTGGTCATCGGCGGCAGCCAGGGCGCGCGGATCCTGTCGGAGCGGGTGCCAGAGGCGCTTGCCGCCCTGCCGGGCCCGCTCGGGGCCAATATCCGCGTCGCCCATCAGGCCCGGCCCGAGGACATCGACAGGGTGACGGCGGCCTATGCCGCGGCCGGCATCCGCGCCGAGGTTCTGGCCTTCTTCGACGACCTGCCGCGGCGCCTGTCCGAGACGCAGCTGGTGATCTCGCGCGCCGGGGCCTCGTCGGTCGCCGATATCGCGGTGATCGGTCGGCCGGCGATCCTGGTGCCCTTCGCCGCTGCCGCGAACGACCACCAGACCGCCAATGCCCGCGGCCTGGTCGGCGCAGAGGCGGCGATCCTGATCCCGGAATCGCGGCTTGACGCGGCCACGCTCTCGGGCCATGTCGCCGCGATCCTTGAAAACCCGCAAGCCGCGGTGCGGATGGCCCATGCCGCGCTTGGCTACGGCATTCCCGACGCCACCGACCGCCTGGTGCAGATGGTCGAAGCCCTGACCGAAGCCGCGAAAGAGACGCCATGAACGCCGCCGCCACCAAACTGCCCGGAGAGCTTGGGCCGATCCATTTCGTCGGCATCGGCGGTATCGGCATGTCGGGCATCGCCGAGGTTCTGATGACGCTCGGCTACCGGGTGCAGGGCTCCGACGCGAAAGCCTCGAAGATCACCGACCGGCTGGTGGCGCTGGGTGCGCGCTTTTTCGAGGGGCAAGGGGCGGAGAACATCGGCGAGGAAGTGGGCGTGGTGGTGATCTCCTCGGCGATCAAGAAGGGCAACCCGGAACTGGAAGAAGCGCGGCGGCGCGGCCTGCCGGTGGTGCGCCGGGCCGAGATGCTGGCCGAACTGATGCGGCTTCGCTCCAACGTCGCGGTGGCCGGGACGCATGGCAAGACCACGACGACGACGATGGTGGCGACGCTTCTCGACAAGGGCGGTTTTGACCCGACGGTGATCAACGGCGGCATCATCCACGCCTATGGCTCCAATGCCCGCGCCGGGGCCGGTGAATGGATGGTGGTCGAGGCCGACGAGAGTGACGGCAGCTTCAACCGGCTGCCGGCGACCATCGCCATCGTCACCAACATCGACCCCGAGCATATGGAGCACTGGGGCACGATCGAGGCGCTGCGCAACGGGTTTTACGATTTCGTCTCGAACATCCCCTTCTACGGCGCCGCGATCTGCTGCACCGATCACCCGGAAGTGCAGGCGCTGGTCGGCCGCATCACAGACCGGCGCATCATCACCTTCGGCTTCAATGCCCAGGCCGATGTGCGGGCAGTGGGCCTCAGGTTCGAGAAAGGCAAGGCGCACTTCGATATCCTCTTGCAGGGCGAGGGGGAAGGTTCGAAAATCGAAGGCTGCACCCTGCCGATGCCGGGCGATCACAACGTCTCGAACGCACTGGCCGCCGTGGCCGTCGCCCGCCACCTCGGCATGAAACGCGCCGAGATCCGCGAGGCCCTTGCCGCCTTCGCCGGGGTCAACCGCCGCTTCACCAAGGTCGGCGAGGTTCTGGGCGGGGTCAGCATCATCGACGATTACGGCCACCACCCGGTCGAGATCGCCGCCGTCCTGAAGGCCGCGCGCCAGGCCGTCGCCGGCTCCCCGGGTGCGCGGGTCATCGCCGTCCACCAGCCGCACCGCTACAGCCGCTTGTCGAGCCTCTTCGAGGATTTCTGCACCTGTTTCAACGAGGCCGACGTGGTCGCGATTGCCGAGGTCTATGCCGCCGGCGAAGACCCGGTCCCCGGCGCCAGCCGCGATGATCTGGTCGCCGGCCTGATCGCGCACGGCCACCGTCACGCCCGCGCGATCCTGTCCGAGGAGGATCTGGCGCGGCTGGTGCGCGAACAGGCGCGGCCGGGCGACATGGTGGTCTGCCTCGGCGCCGGCACGATCTCGGCCTGGGCCAATGCGCTGCCGGCGCGGCTGGGACCCTGAGCCATGGCCGGGGCGCTGAAACGTCGCCTCTCGCTGGGCTTGCTGATCGCCTACGGTGTCGGGGTGATGGTCGGCGCCGGCATCTATGTGCTGACCGGGGCGGCGGCGGCGGCGGCCGGGTTCTGGGCGCCCGTCGCCTTCCTTCTGGCCGGGCTGGTCGCGCTGCCCTCGGCGCTGTCCTTTGCCGAGCTTTCCGCGCGAATCCCCGAGGCGGCGGGCGACAGTTCCTATGTCGAGATCGGCCTTGGCCGGCATCGGCTGGCGGTGCTGGTCGGGGCGATCAACGTGATCGCCGGCACGGTGGCGGCGGCGGCGGTGCTGCGCGGCGGGGTCGGCTATCTGACCGCGATCCTGCCGGTGCCCTTCGCGCTTGCGGTGATCGTGCTTGGCGCCGGGCTGATCGCGGTGGCGCTGGTCGGGGTGCTGGAAAGCCTGGTCTTCGCCGCGGTGCTGACGCTGGTCGAGGTTCTCGGCCTGATGCTGGTGATCGGTGCCGGCCTTGCCGCCGATCCGGTGGCGGACTGGTCGCTGCCGCTGCCGGCGCCGGAGTGGGCCGGGATCGCCGGCGCCACGGTCTTTGCCTTCTTCGCCTTCATCGGCTTCGACGATCTGGTCAACATGGCCGAAGAGGCACACGCGCCCGAGCGGACCATGCCGCGGGCGATCCTGTGGTCGCTGGCGATCACCGCCGTCCTTTATGCGCTGGTCTCATGGGCCGCGGTGCGCGCCGTCCCGCGCGCGGTGCTTGGCGCATCCGAACAGCCGCTGGCGCTGGTCTGGCAGGCCGGCACCGGGACCGGCGCGGGGTTCTTGTCGCTGATCGCGGTGGCGGCGGCGCTGAACGGGGTGCTGGCGCAGATCGTCATGGCCGCGCGGGTGCTTTACGGATTGGGCAAGCGCTCGGGCGGTTTCGCGCGCTTTCGCCGGGCGCATCCGCGTTTCGGCACCCCGGTGCGGGCGACGCTGCTGGTCGGCGTGGCGGTGATCGGCGCCGCGCTGGCCCTGCCGGTGGCGGCGCTGGCCGAGATCACGACGATGGCGCTGTTGATCGTCTTCGCCATCGTCAACGCCGCCCTGATCGGGGCCAAGCGGCGGCGCCCCGAGGCGCCCTTTTCGGTGCCGGTGCTGGTGCCCTGGGCCGGGCTTGCGGCCTCGGTCCTGACCTTCGCAGCGGCGATCTGGGCGCGGCTGGCATGAGCGGTGCGCTGATCCTCGCCGCGCTCTGGGTGCTGGCCGCGACCGTCACCGCCTTTTTGCCGATGCGCCGGCAGGTCGTGCCGGGGCTGGCGCTGCTGGTGGCGGCGCCGGTGCTGATCGGCTGGATCGGCCATGACTTCGGCGTCTGGGCGGCGCTGGCCGCCGGTGCCGGCTTCGTGTCGATGTTCCGCAACCCGCTGCGCTGGCTGATGCGCAAGGCGCTGGGCCGGGGCGGCGGCGGCGACACGGACGGCGACAGCGGCGACGGCGATGGCGGCGGGGCGGCGCGATGAGCCTGTCGCTTCTCGCCGCCTGCCTCTGGGCCGTCACCGCGACCGCGGTCGCGATGCTGCCCTCGCGCGATCACCACTGGCGCGCGGCCTACGCGCTGATCGCGGCCGGCATCCCGATCCTCGGCTGGGTAAGCTGGTCGAACGGCCCCTGGGTCGGCCTGATCGTGCTGGCCGCCGGCGCCTCGATCCTGCGCTGGCCGCTGATCCGCCTCTGGCGCTGGCTGAGGCGCAAGGCGGCGCGCTGAGGCCGGGTAGGGCTCTTGCGGCGCGGCCGGGTTTCGGCGAGCGTGGCGGGCATGCTGAGCGCGGACGGGATCAGGGACGAGGCGAGCCTTCGGGCGTGGCTGGAAGGGCAGCCGCGCGAGGATGTGCTGCGGATTGCGGTGCGGGCGCACTCCCGTATCGTGCCAACCCGTCGGTTCGGTCGAAAGGGAGTATCGAGTGGTGGTGTGGCTGATCCGCTGGACTTGCGCTTCATTCTGCGGTCCTGGGTTGAGGTGAGTAAAGCAAAGCCGGCGGACGCGCACGCCGTCCGTGCCGATCCCCTACAAATTGACGTCGCATGCGATGCCGTGAGCAATACCGCCCGCAACCCCTATGACTTCGACAGCAACTATGCCCGTGCGTCTGTTGCTTCTGGCCAAATCTGGGCGCAGGTTCCGGCGGATGCATTGGCGTGGGAGAAGGGCGAAGATCCGCTGGCCACCCCGCTCTGGCCCCTCTCTGAACCCGAATGGTTCCGCGTGGCGAATGCAGAAATGCGCGCGAGGTGGCGGGATCAGTTCCCCGAGCTTTGCGGGTTCTGGCTGCGCTGGTGGGACGGGGTGGTTTCCGGGCGGCAGATCGACTGGACGTTGCAAGAGAAGGTCGCGCTGATCCCGGACGAGATCTGGGATCATGGGCCGGCGGCGGTCGCGGCAGAGATCGCGCGGATCGAGGCGGAGCACGGCTACGTCGTCTCCGAGAAAAGCCGGATCAGTGCCGTGCGTCTGATGAAGGCGTCCTTGGCGAAGTTCCGCTTTGACGAGTTGCGGCGGCTGATGAAGATGGTGCCGTTTTCGGAAGACATCGCGTTTCTTCGCGACGGGGCCGTGCTTCGCCGCTTTCTGGTCGCATCGGACGCAATGCGACTGAAGCTCGAGACGCTCAGCGCCGCGTTCGAGGCCGAGGGCCGCACCATGCAGGGGGCCGGGTCAGCGGCAACCTACCTCAAGGCGGTTCTCGAAGAACTTTCGCGCGCGCGGCAGCTTGAGGAACTGAATGTCGGCTGGGTGATCGACTGTGGCGAGATCCTGCAAACCTATGTCGTGAACGAAGACGCACGGGCAGAGTTTGGGGTACTCCACGGCCCGCTCGCGAACGCAGTCGCCTCGCTTCTCGACCTGACCACGAGCTATTTTGCAGAGACCTTCTTGCGGTGCGCCCCGCTGAAGGACATCCGGTCGAACGACGAAACCTCGCTTTTCGATCTGATGGAAGACCTGCGGCGCGGGTTGAGGGCGATTGAGCAGGCACCGAGGGACGATCTCGTGCCGCTTGCGCCCGAGGACCGGGCGGTGTTTCTGGCGCTTCTTGAGGATGTCGAACGAACAATAAGGGCTGAGTTTGTGGCCTCCACCCCTGCGGTTCGGTCAAGTCTGCGCCGGGATGCGGACTACCGGTTGGCGCAGATTGCGGTATCTCTGCTGCTTTACATTGAAGAGGGCAAGAATGCCGCGAAGAAGAGCGAGCGTGTCTTGCAGATCGCCGGCACGATAGATCGGGGATATGGCGCGCTCGAAAAGCTGGTGAAGTGGTTGATGGACCACCTGCCGTAAGGTCACCGCCCCGCCCGGCGGCACGCCGGGCAGCGCCCGACCCTCCCCCCCGGGGAGGGCGCTTCTCGCCCACCCCGAGGGTCGGGCGCTACCCTTCGCGATGATCGCCAGACGGTGGAACTTGCCTTCAGGCCCGCCCCGCACTACCCAAGCCCCATGAACCTTGCCCTTCCCACCCCCCGGGGCACGCTGACCCCGAACCGGCCGCTCGCCGACCTCACCTGGCTGCGCGTCGGCGGGCCGGCGGACTGGCTTTTCCAGCCGGCCGATGTCGACGACCTGTCGGCGTTCCTCGGTGCGCTCGACCCCTCCATCCCGGTCTTTGCCATGGGGGTCGGATCGAACCTGATCGTGCGTGACGGCGGTATCCGGGGCGTGGTGATCCGGCTCGGGCGCGGCTTCAACGGGGTCGCGGTCGAGGGCAACCGGGTGACGGCTGGGGCGGCGGCGCTTGATGCCCATGTCGCCCGGCAGGCAGCGGCAGCGGGGGTCGACCTGAGCTTCCTGCGCACCATTCCCGGCAGTATCGGCGGGGCGGTGCGGATGAACGCGGGCTGCTACGGCGCCTATGTCGCCGACCGCCTGGTCGAGGCGACGGTGGTGATGCGCGACGGTGCGCTGCGGGTCATCGGGCGCGACGCGATCGGCTTCGGCTACCGGTCCTCGTCCCTGCCCGAGGGCGCAGTGATCGTCGCGGCGGTGTTTCAAGGCGAGGCCGGCGATCCGGAAGCACTTGCGGCGAAGATGGCCGATCAGCTTGCGCGGCGCGACGCGACCCAGCCGGTCAGGGACCGCACCGCCGGCTCGACCTTCCGCAATCCGGGCGGCTTTTCCTCGACCGGGCGGGCAGATGATGTCCACGACCTCAAGGCCTGGAAGCTGATCGACGATGCCGGCCTGCGCGGCTTTCGGCGCGGCGGCGCGATGATGAGCGACAAGCATCCCAACTTCCTGACCAATGCCGGCGGGGCGAGTGCCGCCGATCTGGAAGGGCTGGGCGAGGAAGTCAGAAAAAGGGTTTTCCAAATCAGCGGTCTGACGCTAGAATGGGAAATCATGCGCGTGGGCGAAACCACGCCCGAGGCAGACGCGCAGTAACCAGAGAACATCGGTCCGCGAAAGGACCGGGACGAGGCATCATTGGCGGGCAGGTCGAGCAGGACAGCCCCCAAAGTGGCGGTATTGATGGGCGGCGCTTCCGCAGAGCGGGAGGTGTCGCTTGTCTCGGGGCGCGAATGCGCGGCCGCGCTGCGGGAGGCGGGATACCAGGTGGTCGAGGTCGATGCCGGCCGCGACCTTGCCGCGCGTCTGGCCGCGATTTCCCCCGATGTCTGCTTCAACGCGCTGCATGGCCGCTGGGGCGAGGATGGCTGCGTTCAGGGGATGCTGGAATGGCTCGGGCTCAGCTATACCCATTCCGGGGTTCTGGCCTCGGCGCTGGCCATGGACAAGACCCGCGCCAAGGCGGCCTACCGGGCGGCCGGTCTGCCGGTGGTCGAAAGCCTGCTGGCACCGAAGGCCGAGGTGATGGCGCGCCATGTCATGGCGCCGCCCTATGTGGTGAAGCCGAATGCCGAGGGCTCCTCGGTCGGGGTCTATATCGTCGACCGCGAGGCCAATTCACCGCCGCATCTCGGCCCCGAGATGCCGGACGAGGTGATGGTCGAGCAGTATGTGCCGGGGCGCGAGCTGACGGTTTCGGTGCTGGGGGACCGGGCGCTGTGCGTGACCGAGATCCATACCACCGGCTGGTATGACTATCATGCGAAATACGCCCCCGGCGGATCGACCCACACCTGCCCGGCGGCGATCCCGGAAGCGATATCCGAGGCGGCCCGCGATTACGCGCTGCGGGCGCATCGCGCATTGGGCTGCCGCGGTCTCAGTCGCAGCGATTTTCGCTGGGACGACAGCCGCGGCCTTGCCGGGCTGTTCATTCTGGAAACCAACACCCAGCCGGGGATGACGCCGACCTCGCTTTCGCCCGAACAGGCGGCGGCCGAGGCGATGTCATTTGCCGATCTCTGCGCCTGGATCGTGGAGGATGCCTCATGCGGTCGCTGATTGCCCTGCGCCGGCACCGGCCCGGGCGGCCCTCGCGCCGGGATCCGGCGCCGTCGCGGCTGGCCTTCCGGATGCAGCGGCTGTGGCTGACGCCGGGTTTCTGGCGGCTCTTGCGCGTCGGGTTGCCGCTCTGCCTGATCGTGCTGCCGGTGACGGCCTATCTGGCCGACGACGGGCGGCGGGCGGCGATCGGCGCGGCGGCCGGCGATCTGCGCCGCCAGATCCAGGAGCGGCCGGAATTCATGGTGACCGCGGTGGCGGTCGAGGGCGCCTCGGCCCCGGTCGGGCGCGCGGTGCGCGCGCTGGTCGAGCCGGCGCTGCCGGCCAGTTCCTTCACCCTTGATCTGGCGGCGCTGCGTGCCACGGTCGCGGCGGTCGATGCGGTGGCAACTGCCGATCTGAGGATCCGGCCCGGCGGCATCCTTCAGATCGAGATCACCGAGCGGCGCCCGGCGATCCTGCTGCGCCGCGCGGCCGGGCTCGAGATGCTGGACGCGACCGGCCACCGGGTTGCCACGCTTCTCGATCGCGCGGCGCGGCCCGATCTGGCAGTGATCGCCGGCGCCGGCGCCCGCGATGCGGTGCCCGAGGCGCTTGCGGTTCTGGCCGCGGCCGCGCCCCTGGCGGGGCGGGTCCGCGGGCTGGTGCGGCGCGGCGAGCGGCGCTGGGACCTGGTGCTTGACCGTGGCCAGCGCATCCTCTTGCCGGCCGAGGCACCCGAGGCCGCGGTGGCGCGGGTGATCGTGCTCGATGCCGCCGCCGATCTCTTCGGCCGCACGGTCGGCGATGTCGACATGCGCAACGGTCAGCGCCCGACGCTGCGCCCGCTGCCGGCGCCGTCCGTGGCGGCGGACCCGGCCGGGGGCGAAGCCGGCGCTCCGGATAATCTGCAATCGCTGTCCGCAACCGTTGTGAAAGTGTCCCAGCCATGACCGATCTCTACCAGTCGCAGCGCGCGATGCGGAACCTGCGCCGGGCCGCCCTGCAACGCGGGGTCGTCGCCATCCTCGATGTCGGCTCGTCCAAGATTGCCTGCCTGGTGCTGCGCTTCGACGGCGAGGCGGCGGGGGCGCGCGAGGACGGGCAGGCCCCCCTGGCCGGGCAATCGGCCTTCCGGGTGATCGGCGCCGCCACCACCCGCTCGCGCGGGGTGCGCTTTGGCGAGATCGACGCCATCGCCGAGACCGAGCGCGCGATCCGCACCGCGGTGCAGGCCGCCCAGAAGATGGCGCAGACCCGGGTCGATCACGTCATTGCCTGCCTGTCGGGGGCGCGGCCGCGCAGCTACGGCCTTGCCGGCGAGATCGCGCTGGCCGACGGCCAGGTCGGCGAACAGGACGTGTCGCGGGTGCTGGCGGCCTGCGACGTGCCCGATTTCGGCCAGGGGCGCGAGGCGCTGCATGCCCATCCGGTGAATTTCGCCATCGACCACCGCACCGGTTTCGGCGATCCGCGCGGCCATGTCGGCAACCGGCTGGCCGCCGACATGCATCTTTTGACGATCGACACCGCGGCGGTGCAGAACCTCGCCTATTGCATCAAGCGCTGCGATCTGGAACTGGCCGGGATCGCCTCGTCGGCCTATGTCTCGGGACTGGCGAGCCTGGTCGAGGACGAACAGGAACTGGGGGCGGCCTGCATCGACATGGGCGGCGGCGCCACCGGCATCTCGATCTTCATCAAGAAGCACATGATCTTCGCCGAAAGCGTGCGGCTCGGCGGCGATCATGTCACCGGCGACATCGCCAAGGGGCTTCAGGTGCCGATGGCCACCGCCGAGCGGATCAAGACCTATCACGGCGGGGTCCAGGCCACCGGCATGGATGACCGCGAGATGATCGAGATCGGTGCCGATTGCGGCGACTGGGAAAAGGACCGCCGCCGGGTCAGCCGGACCGAGTTGATCGGCATCATCCGGCCACGGGTCGAGGAGGTTCTGGAAGAGGTCCGCACCATCCTTGACGCGGCCGGGTTCGATCATCTGCCGAGCCAGCAGATCGTGCTGACCGGGGGCGCAAGCCAGTTACCGGGGCTGGATGGTCTGGCGGCGCGAATCCTTGGCCAGACGGTCCGACTCGGCCGCCCGCTTCGGGTGCAGGGACTGCCGCAGGCGGCGACCGGGGCGGCGTTTTCCTCGACCGTGGGTCTATGTCTTTTCGCGGCGCACCCGCAGGACGAGTGGTGGGATTTCGCGATTCCGGCCGAGCGCTACCCGGCGAGATCGTTGCGCAGGGCGATGAAATGGTTTAAAGACAACTGGTAACCGCAGGATGTTGAAGTATCGGCAAGATACCGCTTGCACGGCACGTCACGCCACCAGATTTTGTGGAAACGGGTTGTTTTTTTCGTGACCTGGCCGGCCGGTATGACTAAAATCGGTGCAATTCGGGACATGGGCCGGGTGGGGCCGAAAAAGGGACAGGCGGATAATCAATGGCATTGAATCTGATGATGAGTGATCGCGAAGACCTGAAGCCAAGGATCACGGTGTTCGGCGTGGGCGGTGCGGGCGGCAATGCTGTCAACAACATGATCGAGAAGCAGCTTCTGGGGGTCGAGTTCGTGGTCGCGAACACCGATGCCCAGGCGCTGGCGCAAAGCCATTCCGCCGCCAAGATCCAGCTTGGCGTCCGCGTCACCGAAGGTCTGGGCGCCGGCGCGCGCCCCTCGGTCGGCGCTGCCGCCGCCGAAGAGACGATCGAGGAGATCGTCGACCATCTCGCCGGGGCGCATATGTGCTTCATCACCGCCGGAATGGGCGGCGGCACCGGCACCGGCGCCGCGCCGATCATCGCCCAGGCGGCGCGCGAACTTGGCGTGCTGACCGTCGGCGTCGTCACCAAGCCCTTCCAGTTCGAGGGCGCCAAGCGGATGCGCCAGGCCGACGAGGGGATCGAGGCGCTGCAGAAGGTGGTCGACACGCTGATCATCATTCCCAACCAGAACCTCTTTCGTCTGGCCAATGAAAAGACCACCTTCACCGAAGCCTTCGCGCTGGCCGATGACGTGCTTTACCAGGGCGTCAAGGGGGTCACCGACCTGATGGTGCGCCCCGGCCTGATCAACCTCGACTTCGCCGACGTGCGCGCGGTGATGGACGAGATGGGCAAGGCGATGATGGGCACCGGCGAGGCAAGCGGCGATGACCGCGCCATCCAGGCCGCCGAGAAGGCGATCGCCAACCCGCTTCTCGACGAGATCAGCCTGCGCGGCGCCAAGGGTGTGCTGATCAACATCACCGGCGGCACCGACCTTACGCTCTTTGAACTGGACGAGGCGGCCAACCGGATCCGCGAAGAGGTCGACCCGGATGCCAACATCATCGTCGGCTCGACGCTGGACGAGGCGATGGAAGGGATGATGCGGGTGTCGGTGGTGGCGACGGGTATCGACGCGGTCGTCTCGGCGGCCGAGGCGCCGCTGCCGCGCCGGCGGATGGCCGAGCCGCTGCACAATGCCCCGGTCCAGCACGAAGCCCGGCAGGAAGCCCAGCCGTCCGCGCCGCAGCCGGCGGTGGCCGCATCCGCCCCGGCCCAGCCCGAGTTCCGCCCGGCCGAGGATCGTGGTCTGTTCGACCGCAGCGTGGCCGCGGCGCGGGCCGCCGAGGACCTG